>QCQM01000001.1 GCA_003212195.1 Prochlorococcus sp. AG-449-O05
ATCAACCTAGAAAATTGTTGCAATGATAATCCATTAAAAATATTAGGTCCTCATTTTTATAAAGAGCAATGGGTAATAAGGGTATGGATGCCTGAAGCTAACGAAGTTAAAATAAATTTTAAAAATAATACCTACAAGACAGAATGCATAAACCATAAATGGCTTTTTGAGGCAATCTTGCCTGAAAATCCAAATAATAATTATGAAATAAATATTTCACGAGGAGGAATCACACATAAACAACATGACCCTTGGTCATTCAGAGATGAGTGGATGGGAGAAATTGATAGGCATCTTTTTGCAGAAGGTAATCATCATCATATTTGGGAAAAAATGGGAGCACATCTCATTGAAGAAAAGAATCAAAAAGGAGTTATGTTTTGCCTTTGGGCTCCAAATGCTAAATCAATCTCGATAATTGGAGATATGAATTCTTGGGATGGAAGACATCATCCAATGCAAAAAAGATTGGGGGGAGTTTGGGAACTATTCATGCCAACAATGCAAGAGGGAGACACCTATAAATACGAAATAAGAACACAACAAGGTCATATTTATGAGAAAGCTGATCCATATGGTTTCCTTCATGAAATCAGGCCTCAAAATGGTTCAATAGTTTCAAAGTTGAAAAACTTTAATTGGAATGATAGTTCTTGGATTTCAAATAGAGATTCTTCTAGTCAAATTGACAAGCCAATTTCAGTTTATGAAATGCATTTAGGAAGTTGGCTCCATGAATCAACAGATAATAAATATCTTGAAGACAATGGTGAGCCAAGAGACCCAGTCCCAGCTGCAGATTTAAAACCTGGAACAAGATTATTAACTTATCCAGAATTAACCGAAAAACTGATCCCTTACGTAAAAGAGAGAGGATTTACTCATATTGAACTAATGCCAATATCTGAACATCCTTTCGATGGTTCATGGGGATACCAGGTTACAGGTTGGTATGCACCAACAAGTAGATTTGGCACCCCAAATGAATTTAGAGAGTTTGTCAATAAATGTCATGAAGAGGGCATAGGCGTAATTCTTGATTGGGTACCTGGTCATTTCCCAAAAGATAAGCACGGTTTAGCATTTTTTGATGGTTGTCATCTTTATGAACATGGAGATTCACGCATAGGTGAACACAAAGAATGGGGTACCCTAATATTTAATTACAGCAGAAATGAAGTAAGAAATTTCTTAGTAGCCAACCTCGTTTATTGGTTCGAAGAGTTTCATATTGATGGCATAAGAGTAGATGCTGTAGCTTCAATGCTTTACAGAGATTATTTACGTCCAGATGGAGAATGGATACCCAATGAAAATGGTGGGAATGAAAATATAGAAGCCGTTAAATTTCTTCAACAGGCTAATCATGTACTCTTCCAACACTTCCCAGGTGCACTTTCTATTGCAGAAGAATCAACAACTTGGCCAATGGTAACTAAACCAACTGACATGGGAGGGCTAGGGTTTAACTTGAAATGGAATATGGGATGGATGCACGATATGCTTGATTATTTTGAAATAGATCCTTGGTTTAGACAATTCCATCAAAATAGTGTAACTTTCTCAATTACATATAACTATACAGAGAACTTTATGCTTGCACTTAGTCATGATGAAGTTGTTCATGGGAAAAGTCATCTTTTACATAAAATGCCTGGCGATGACTGGAAGAAATATGCAAATACTCGAGCATTACTAACTTATATGTGGACCCACCCTGGTAAAAAAACGATATTTATGGGAATGGAATTTGGGCAAAGACAAGAATGGAATGTTTGGGATGATCTGCAATGGGAGTTACTAGAATTTGAGCCTCATAAAGGTATCAGGAACTTGATTGATGACCTAAACGTTCTTTATAAAAATGAGCCTGCATTATGGAAAAATGACTTTGATCCCTATGGATTCCAATGGATTGATTGTAATGACAAATCTAATTCGGTTATAAGTTTCATGAGAAGAGAAAACGATACTAATGAGTGGCTGGTTGTTGTTGCTAACTTTACACCTAATACTCATGGGTCATACAAAGTAGGAGTTCCTGTAGAAGGATTTTACAAGGAGATATTTAATTCAGATGGCTCTAGATACGGTGGCAGTAATAAAGGAAATATGGGTGGGAAAGAAACTATAAATTACAATATTCATGATTATCAAAATGCTCTAGAGCTTGCTTTGCCCCCATTAAGCGTGAGTATCTTCAAACATCAATCAAAAAAATAAGAAGGCTAAATTTAACTTAGTGCTTCATATAAATGTTCATATAACGCTTTTGCTCTGCTTTACATTGTAAGATTTCTAAGTTGGATTTTAATTTTTTTTAAAAATATCGAATTGAAAAATGGGTCAAGATTTACCACTACTACTCTCTGCCGCACTAGGTAAAAAAGTAAATAGGCCTCCAGTATGGATGATGAGGCAAGCAGGAAGATATATGAAAATCTATAGAGATTTAAGGGAGCGTTACCCAAGCTTTAGAGAGAGGTCTGAGAATCCAGAACTATCATATGAGATTTCAATGCAACCTTTTCATGCTTTCAAACCCGATGGTGTCATCCTTTTTTCAGATATTCTCACACCTCTTCCAGGGATGGGAATAAATTTTGAAATAATAGAAAGTAAAGGTCCAATTATTGAGGACCCAATAAGAACCCTCAACCAGGTAGAAAATTTAAAAGAATTAAATCCAAGTGATAGTTTAGATTTTGTTGGACAAGTTCTTACTTCACTAAAAAAAGATGTGAATAATGAGGCAACAGTTTTAGGTTTTGTTGGCGCACCTTGGACTCTTGCTGCATATGTAGTTGAAGGTAAAAGCAGTAAAAATTATTCTTTAATAAAATCAATGGCTTTTAATGAACCAGATTTACTTCATAAACTTCTTGATCATTTTGCAAAATCTATTGGTGAATATCTTAAGTATCAAATAAAATCTGGAGCGCAAGTAGTACAAATTTTTGATTCATGGGCAGGCCAACTAAGTCCACAAGATTACGATATCTTTGCTGGGTCGTATCAAAAAAAAGTTATTGAAATTGTAAAATCGGAATACCCTGAAACACCGATAATTCTTTACATTTCAGGAAGTGCTGGGGTACTGGAAAGAATGGCAAAAACTGGAGTAGATATAATCTCATTAGACTGGACAGTAGATATTGAAGAGGCTTGTAAAAGAATCCCCAAGGATATTGGAATTCAAGGTAATGTTGATCCTGGCATTTTATTCGGAAACGAAGAATCAATAAAAGAAAGGATAGATAATACTTTCAATAAAATTAAAGACAGGAAATATATTCTTAACTTGGGTCATGGGATTTTACCTGGGACTCCAGAAGAAAATGCTCAAACATTTTTTGAACATGGGAAAAAACTCACTTACTAGTCAAAGTCTTGGGATATAAAAACTTATTAATAACAGGCGCTAATGGATGTGTTGGCCAATATTTAGTTGATTGGTTTTTGAAAAACACAAAATTCAGGCTTTATCTCATGGTAAGAGACAAAAGTAAGTTGCCAATTTCTGTTCAAGAAAATAAAAAAGTCAAGTTAATGGTGTGTGATATCAGGGAATCAAATAGGTATAAAAAGGAAATTTGTCAAATTAATTACCTAATACATACTGCTACAGCTTGGGGAGATCCAAAAAGAGCCTATGAAGTAAATATTAAAGCTTTTGAAGAATTACTAGAAATGCTTGATATTGAAAAGTTAGAAAAGATTATTTATTTTTCAACAGCTAGTATTCTTGATACCCAAACAGAATTAATGAGGGAATCATTGACTTATGGAACAGAATATATTCAAACAAAATATGAATGTTTCCAGAGACTTAGAGAAAGCTCATTTGCAGAAAAAACATTCGCTGTTTTCCCTACTTTGGTTTTTGGAGGGAATCTTGGAAAAAAAAGTAAATATCCTGTGAGTTATTTAACTAGTGGATTGAAAGAAATTGGGAAATGGCTTTGGTTAGCGAGATTTTTAAAACTCGATTCTAAATTTCACTTTATACACGCAAATGATATCGCCCAGATTTGCGGGTTTCTAATTAAAAATCATAAAGAAGAGCAATACAAAGGCTTTAGAAAATTTGTGCTAGGTCAAAAATTCATTTCAATTGATGATGCCATAATTACACTTTTAAAGAAACATAATATGAAGAGATTTTTTGCGATACCACTTACAAAAAAAATTCTAAAAATATTATTAAGAATTCTCCCCATCCAAACCACCCCTTGGGATAGCTTCAGTATCAAAAAATATGACTTTAATCATGTCCCCATCACTAATCCTGAGACTTTTAAACTTAAAAGTTATGCCAAGTCACTGAATGATATTTTAAGGTTATCAAAGTTACCAAGCTGTAATAACAATTAAAATTCTCGCAGTTAGGTTACCAAAGCCTTGTAATATGTATAAATAAGAAAAATTTTTTATTATGTTACGTTCAATCTTTGCAGGTTTATTTGCAATAGTTTTAACTCTAGGTCTAGGTATTTCATCAGTTTCAGCAAAGACTGTTGAAGTAAAACTTGGAACAGATGCTGGAATGCTTGCATTTGAACCAAGTACAGTAACCATTAGTGCAGGTGATACAGTTAAATTCGTCAATAATAAACTTGCACCTCACAATGCTGTTTTTGATGGGCATGAGGAATTAAGTCATGCGGACCTAGCTTTTGCTCCAGGAGAGTCTTGGGAAGAAACATTTGACACTGCTGGAACTTATGATTACTATTGCGAGCCACACAGAGGCGCTGGAATGGTAGGTAAAGTTATTGTTGAATAAATGTTCTAAAAAGTTAAACACCCTTCTTGACTTAATATTTATTACTGCCATACCCAAATTTTGATTGATGAAAATAGTTCCAAGCGAATTCTCAAATTCTGCTTGGAACATTTTTATTTTTGCCAAAGAAATTGCCTATAAAAATTATCAACAAAATGTAGATTCTGATAATCTATTATTAGCTCTTATAAAAGATGACAATATTACAAAAAAGATTTTAAAAAAAAATAATGTAAATTTAAAAGATCTTGAGAGGGAAATAATTTCTTCATTAAATGCGAAGGCAAAAATGAAAAATAAACAAGATAATTTATATATTGGTGATACTCTTCACAAAATATTTTTGAAGGCGAATGATATTAAAAATACTTTAAATGATGTAGTGATATCAACAGAACACTTAGTTTACGGTTTCACTTATGATGATAAATATGGATTTCAAATTTTAAATCAAAAAGGTATTCCAGAATTTATTGAAATTATAAAGAAAATGAAGTCAGATCCGGCAGTAAAAAATGAATTTAATAGTCCTAATGAGTCTTTGGAAAAATATGGTATTGATCTAACTCAATCTGCACGAGATGGGATTTTAGACCCCGTTATTGGTAGGGATGAAGAGATTAGAAGAACAATTCAAATATTGAGTAGAAGAACAAAAAATAATCCGGTTCTTATTGGAGAACCTGGGGTTGGGAAAACAGCCATTGTAGAAGGGTTAGCTCAAAGAATTATTAATGGCGATGTTCCTTCTGCGCTACAAGACAGGAAACTAATTTCATTAGATATGGGTTCACTTTTAGCTGGAGCAAAATATCGTGGAGAATTTGAAGAAAGAATAAAAAATATTCTAAAGAACGTGAAAGAATCAGACGGTAAGATTATTCTTTTTATTGATGAAATTCATACGGTAGTTGGTGCAGGCGCTAGTGGAGGTTCTTTAGATGCAAGCAACCTATTAAAACCAATGCTTGCGAGAGGAGAACTTAGATGTATTGGTGCCACAACTATTAATGAACATAAACAAAATATAGAAAAAGATCCTGCTTTAGAACGACGATTTCAAAAGATAAAAGTTGATGCTCCTTCAATAGATGATACTGTATCAATCTTAAGAGGATTGAGAGAAAGATACGAAGTTCATCATAGTGTAAGAATTTCTGATAATGCTTTAGTTGCTGCTGCAACCCTTAGCGAGAGATATATTAACGATAGATTTCTTCCTGACAAAGCAATAGATCTAATCGATGAGGCAGCCTCAAGATTAAATATGGTCATAACTTCTAAACCTGAAGAAATTGATGAAATTGATCGAAAAGTTCTACAGTTTGAGATGGAAAAATTATCTTTAAAAAGAGAAACGGATGATTTTTCTATAGAAAGATTAAAAAAAATCAATAATGAACTTATATCCCTTAAAGATAAACAGGCAGAATTAGGCGCTCAATGGAAAAAAGAAAAAGATGAAATTGATGAGATTAGCACCATAAAAGAAGAAATTGAATCTGTTCAATTGCAAATAGATCAAGCCAAAAGGAGTTTTGACCTCAACAAAGCAGCAGAATTAGAATTTGGAACTTTAAATTCTTTGCAAAACAAATTGAAAGAAAAAAGTGAGTCCCTAGTAAATTCTCAAAAAAATGGAGATACAAGTCTTTTAAGACAAGAGGTAACTTTTGATGATATTGCAGAAGTTGTCTCAAAGTGGACCTCTATTCCAGTACAGAACTTAAACCAGTCAGAAAAAGATAAACTCTTGAGCCTCGAGTCAATCCTTAAAGAAAAAATTATTGGTCAAGATAGTGCAATTAGTGCAGTTGCAGATTCCATTAAGAGATCAAGGACTGGTCTAAATGATCCAAGCAAGCCATTAGCCAGTTTTCTCTTTTTAGGTCCAACTGGTGTTGGGAAAACAGAGCTAAGTAAAGTAACAGCCAAAATAATATTCGATTCAAATTCTTCAATTACAAGACTGGATATGTCTGAATATATGGAAAAGCATTCAGTGAGCAAAATTATAGGTGCGCCTCCTGGATATTTAGGTTTCGAATCAGGCGGTCAACTAACTGAAGCTGTACGCAAAAATCCTTATTCATTAATACTCCTAGATGAAATAGAGAAAGCTCACAAAGATATTTTAGATATTCTCTTACAGGTTCTTGATGATGGAATTATTACTGATGGTCAAGGTCGTTCAATCAATTTCAAAAATTCAATCATTGTTCTCACAAGTAATTTAGGAAGTCAATCAATAAATGATTTATCAGTAAGAAAAGAAGACACAAATGAAATTAAAAAAGTTGTAAATAATGAAATTAAAAAATTTTTCAAGCCTGAGTTTTTAAATCGACTTGATGAAATAGTTATTTTTAATAATTTAGAATTAAATGACATAAAAGAAATTGCAAAAATCCAGCTTCAACATTTAGAAAAAAGACTTAACAAAAAAAACTTAAAATTCAAAATTACGGATGAAGCAATTAACCAACTTGTCGAAAATAGTTTCGATCATGTCTATGGTGCAAGGCCTTTAAAAAGAATTATTCAAAAACAAATTGAGACAAAAATTTCAAATAATATATTGAATAATCATTACCTTAATAAAGACGAGATTAATATTTATATGATTAATGGAGAGATAAATGTTGATTAAATATCTAATTTAAGAATCCTATATACTTTAAAATTAACAACTTTAATCTAAGATTTGAACCAATCAGGAATTTCCTCAAAACTTGCTTTATTCGATTTATTTTCTTTTGATTCTGTTTTCCAACAACATGTTCTGCCCTTATCCTTATCCTGTAAGTATTCATTAGCCCATCTCCAAATTAATTCAGAGGTGAACTCCATTCCCACATTATCCATAATTCTCAGATCTAAAGCATCTAAGTCATGTAATTTTTCCCAGTAATTCAGCAAAGGGTCATCTTTATTTATTAAAAAAGTATGGTCAAATTGCTCCTTTAGTCTATTTTCTAGAGGCTTTAGACTGGAAAAATCGACAACAAAACCATTTAGGTCTAATTTTTTTGCAGTGAACCAAAAGGTGAATGATCTTGAATATCCATGCACAAATCTGCAGTGGCCTTCATGGCGCCATTGCCTATGTGAACAGGGAAAATCCTCATAACTTTTGCTGCATGAAAATTTCAGAGAATGAATATACATCAATTAACTGTTAGGATAATTTTTAATAAAACACATTGAGTAGGATTTAACATAACGAACATAATGACTTATTCAACTAATTTTTCGATAGATGATCTACGCTTTGATAATTATGGATTAATCCCTGCAATAGCACAAGATTGGCTTGACGGATCAATTCTTATGCTTGCTTGGATGAACAAAGAATCTTTGACAATGACACTTGAAACCAAAAACGTTCATTATTGGAGTAGATCAAGATCCGAGATTTGGAGAAAAGGAGCTACAAGTGGAAGTACCCAAATACTTAAGGAGATAAGATTCGACTGCGATAATGATGCACTAATCCTTTTGATTGAACAAAATGGTTCAGGAGCATGTCACACTGGGGAAAAAAGTTGTTTTTTCAACGAAATCAAAATTAATCAAAGTGATAAAAAAGAGAAAAAAACAACTCCCTTCTCAAATATTTGCTCTGAATTATTCTATACAATTAACGAAAGATCAATAAATCCATCAGAAAAAAGTTATACAAATCTTTTATTAACAAAAGGTAGTAATACTATTTTGAAAAAAATAGGAGAGGAATCTGCAGAATTTATAATGGCTTGCAAAGATAATGATAAAAATTCAATCTCAAATGAAGCTGCTGATTTAATTTATCATCTGCAGGTAGCCCTTATGCATAAAGGGGTTGAGTGGAGAGATGTACTTGCTGTTCTAGAATCAAGAAGAAAAAATTAAAAAATTAAAATTCATAATTTTAAATTTTTTTACCTAAGAATTTTAAAAAAATAGTGTTAATTAACTAATTAATAATTATTAATTAATTATTAATTAATTATTACATGTATGGCTTATTACTGAATTGACTATAAGTTAAATATATTAACAATGAGGTAAATCGTGAGTTCATTAAGCGATTTTCTTGGTGAAATAGGTCGTCATCAACTTTTGACACCCGAAAGAGAACTCACTATGGGCAGAAAAGTCCAAGAAATGGTTGTGCTTGTTAACAGATGTCAAGAGGCAGGTGGCAAAGGGCCTGCTTGTGAATATTCCGAAGATGAAAGAAAAAAGATCAGAATTGGTGAAAAAGCTAAAAACGAGATGATAACAGCTAATCTAAGACTAGTTGTAAATCTTGCTAAAAGATACCAAGGGAAAGGATTAGAATTGCTGGACTTAATTCAGGAGGGAACATTAGGTCTTACAAGGGCTGTAGAAAAATATGATCCGTCCAGAGGACATAGATTTTCTACCTATGCTTATTGGTGGATTAGACAAGGTTTAAATAGAGCATTATCAACTCAAAGTAGAACCATTAGGATCCCAGTTAATATTAATGAAAAACTTACAAAACTAAGATCAGCAAAATCAAAGCTAATGCAACTTAAGGGTTTCCCCCCCAGTAGTGATGAGCTAGCTGAAGAAATGAAAATAACCAAAGAGGAAATTGACGAACTCCTTTCTTGTGAATTGAGAAGCATCACTGTTAGTCTCCAAGGCACTGTCAAATCAAAATCAGATCCTTCCGAGTTAGTTGATATTCTTCCGAGTGATCAAGTTGCCCCAATGGAGTTAGCGGAATTAGCCGAAAGGACTGCCTCGGCTTGGAAGTTATTAGATAAAGCAAATTTAACTGAAAAAGAAAGAAAGATAGTAAGCCTTAGATTTGGTTTAGATGGCTCAAATGAATGGAGAACTTTAGCTGAAGTTGCAAGACATATGAGTTGCAGCAGGGAATATTGCCGACAAGTTGTGCAACGTGCTTTAAGAAAACTTAGAAAAGCAGGAATACAGAATGGATTAGTTGATAGTATTAGCTAAAAATTCCATTAAAAATATTTAAATTTCATTTATAAGGATGAAAGAGAATTACAAAGCCCAAGAAAAAATCTATGATGCTGAAGTTTTAGAAAGTTCAACATTTGATGAAAATATCATTATCAAGATTCTTATTAAAGCGGGAAGAACAATTGCCAAGCCTGCCTTAGAAGTTTTGGAAATGGCATTAGATCCTTATACTCCTGCACAAGTGAGAGTTTCATTAATGGCTGCTCTAGCATATTTGATTATGCCATTTGATCTTTTCCCTGACTTTATGCCTTTAGTTGGTTTTAGTGATGATTTTGTAGCCCTCACAGCAGTACTCAGTATATGGAGCAAATACATGACTCCTTCAATAAGAGCAAGAGCAGATAATAAGCTTAATAAGTTATTTCCTTTTTATTGAATGGGTAAATTATCTATACAGGAAGAAAAAGAACTCGTCTCCTTCATTAAAGATTGGTTAAAAACGCATGGATTTACCCAAAAAGACTTAGCAAATGAATTAAATATTAAATCGAGTAGAACCTCCGAGATTATTCTCAAAATGAAAGAATTATATAAAAAAGGCGGTATGTTCAATATTGCAAAAAATCTTATAAAGATTGAGCAAAAATGGTTAAACAATATCAAGAATGATTATCTAGAAACAAAACAAACACCACCATATAATCAATTAGATATCGACTCATTAGTAAACCAGATAAATCAAGATACTAGTAAATAAATATTATTTAAAATAATATATTCTTAATTAAAAATGATATTACCTCTTAAAACTTAGATTTAAATAAATATCGTTTTAACTCCTAAATAAGATAAATAATTGAATTATTAAACCAAAAATAATATGTATTTTTAAGTTAAATTAATTCTTTTAATAAATAGTTAATAATTACTAAATCTTTTCGTAAATCATATTTAAAATGCTTGAATCCAGGGATAAATATCATAATTAATCCATATACCTTTTTCCCAATATATATCCTCCTCAATAAGATCTTTCAACTCGTTTGCATCATTAGCATTAAAAATTCCAAACAAATATTTGGTACATTTTGATGGCCCTAATGTAACTAAAATATCACTATCTTTTAAGTTTTTAAGTCTCTTAAGATGTTGTTCTCGAAATGGTTCCCTTTTAATAATTGCATCTTCACAGTACTGTCCAAAAACTACAAACTTTTCCATATTTAAATATAAATAATAGAATGAATAGATACTTAATAATTGCATATATTACACGCAGATTGCTATGTTATTTAATACAACTTTCTTTTAATTAATTATGCTAACTGGTAGCGATCTCCTTGCAAAAGTTAAAGAACTTGGTGATGTTAGCAAATCTGACCTAGTTCGCGCCTGTGGATATGTTTCCACTAAAAAAAACGGAGGTGAACGCTTAAACTTTACCGCATTTTATGAAGCACTTTTAGAAGCAAAAGGGGTTAATCTTGGTGATTCAGGAGTTGCAGGCATTGGAAAAGGGGGAAGAAAACTTAGTTATATTGCTACAGTGCAAGGCAATGGAAATCTTCTGATTGGGAAAGCATATACAGCACTTCTTGATTTAAAAGCAGGTGATGAATTTGAAATTAAGCTAGGAAGAAAACAAATTAGATTATTACCTACAGAAGATTCTTAAAGACAACAAAAATAAATTGTTTATAACATTTTTAATAAATTTTCTATAAATAATTCTTTTAATTAATAAATTATCATTGTATTTATTTTTTTTGATCAGCAGCTAAACGCATTTCTTTACAAAACTCACCAACATTATCGACAACATCTTTTTCACTTGAGCTTGAGATTCGTTTTACAAATGCACTTCCAATAATTACTCCATCTGCTCCCCACTCACGAACTTTATTAACATGTTCTGGAGTTGATATTCCAAAACCAACAGCAATTGGATTGCTATTTACATCTTTTAATTTAGCAATTAGATTTTCTACTCTATTTTCCATTTTGTTTCTCTCACCAGTGACACCTGTAACACTTACTAAATAAGTAAAGCCTTTTGTATGATTTGATATTTTTTTCATTCTTTCAAAAGGAGTAGTTGGCGCTACCAATAAAATTAAGTCCATAGAATGGTTACTAACTATTTTAGAAAATTTATAAGCTTCCTCCAAAGGGAGATCAGGAACTATTAGTCCAGAAACTCCAGCATCAGATGCCATCTCACAAAACCTTTCAAAGCCAATACATAGTAATGGATTGAAGTAAGAAAAAAGGATGATGGGGATATTTAATTTACCTTTTAAAGACACTAAAAGTTTAATTACTTTTCTTAAGTTAGTACCTGACTTTAATGCGCGAGAGGCCGCCACTTGAATAACAGGTCCATCTGCAAGTGGGTCACTATACGGGATACCTAATTCTATAAGGTCAGCTCCATTTTCTTGTAATTTTAATAAGATCTCAGAGGTTATTTCAATATTGGGATCCCCAGCCATTATAAAAGGCATTAAAGCAAATTTTTTTTTATTTTTTAACTCACAAAACATCTCATCTACCTTAGATAAAGATTCATTTTTAGAAATTTGCATTTTGTTATCTTTCATAATTTTTAGATATTTTTCTATGAAAAATTTATGGTTTTTTCTCTAAATCTTCCATAAGTTTTTGCTGGTCTTCCTTTGACAATGAGTTGAATTTGGCTTCTAGTTTATCATTAACAACTTTTTCATACTCTTTTCTATAACGCTTCCTTTGTTCCATAAAAGTCATTTTTCCATTTACAACTCTATAAACATAAGATGTAACCCAAGTAATAACAATCAAAATCAAGATACAACTTGATAGAGTAGTGGCAGTAAAATTATCGATACCAATTTGCGGTGCAAATTTATAACTAATTAATCCTATTAATGAAATAAATAAACCTATTTGTATAACTTTTCCTTTAGTCAATTATTTACCCTTTACCACTTCCTTTTAGTCTGAGATTTAAAAATGGAGAAAATAAAATCAAACCAGGAAAGAAAAGGAATACAAGGCCATAAATTCCTAATCTTTCAAATTTGCCCATAATATTCCATCTATTATTCATCCAGTAAAATAGTAACAATGGGATAACCAATAAATAGGTAGAAATAATTCCGATATAAGCAATTAAAGTAGCTAATGAATTATTAAAAAAACTTTCCATTTTAATTTATGGTTACTTAGTTAAAACATAACAACTATTGGAAGTTATCGTCAGAACTAAAAATAAATAATTAAATAATGGGAGTGGGGGGACTTGAACCCCCACGAGCTAAATCGCTCGACGGATTTTAAGTCCGGCGCGTCTACCAATTCCGCCACACTCCCAAAGGAATTTGCGCTTTCTAATCGTAGCTGAAAGCAACCCATTTAACCAAGAAAAATTGGAAAATTTACACTTTTAATTGTCAGATTAAATCTAATTTTTTAATTTACTATTCCTTCTACTTGCCATTGTAAAGTTTCACCTGCATGAAATGGTTTTATTTTTCCGACAATATTTTTTTCTTCAACAACATCAATATATTCTTTAATTTTGTTAGGTCTAGAAACCAATTTTAATTTTTCTTTATTTGGTGGGACATTATAAAAATTAGGGCCATTCAAACTTGCAAACTTTTCAAAATTATCTAGAGCATCCTCCTCTTCGAAAACTGTTAAGTAGCTTTCTATTGCTACTGGCGAATTAAAAATGCCTGCACATCCACAAAAAGCCTTCCACTTCCTAAGGTGTGGAGCAGAGTCAGTCCCCAAGAAAAAACATTTTTCCCCACTTGTTGCCGCTCTCCTTAAAGCAAGTCTATTATTTTCCCTCTTGGCAACTGGTAAGCAGTAAAAATCACTATTTAAGCCTCCAAAAAACATTGCATTTCTATTTATATGCAGATGATGCGGAGTAATAGTAGCCCCAATATTATTTTCTTGCACAAAATCCACTGCGTAAGAGGTGGTTATATGTTCTAGAACGATTTTTAATTTTGGAAATCTTTTGGTTATTTGAGAAAGTTCTTTATCTATAAAAACTTCTTCTCTATCGAATACATCTACTTCAGAATCGGTCACTTCCCCATGAATTAAAAGAGGCATTCCAGAATCTTGCATTAATTCAAAGATCTTATATAGATTTTCTATTTTCCTAACTCCATGACTAGAATTTGTTGTGGCATTAACAGGATATAATTTTGCTGCAAAAAAAACATTATTTTTGAAACCATTAATTAGTTCCCCTTTATCAGTGTCATCTGTAAGATAAATTGTCATTAATGGTTCAAACTTAGAACTTTCTGGTAGCGCTTCAACAATAGATTTCCTATAAGAAATAGCGCTATTGATTGTTGTTATGGGACTTTTAGTATTTGGCATAACAATGGCTCTTCCAAAATATTCCGAAGTAAACTGAATAATATTTTTTAATACAAGACCTTCTCTTAAATGTAAATGCCAATCATCAGGTTTTATTATGTTTAAAGTCTTCAAAATTTTTTCTATTTAATCAATTTTAACAGCAAATTAAAATTGACAATAAATTATAGATATTCGAGGATAGTTATTAACCAATTATGAAAATTTTTATTATCTAAATTAAATCCTAAATATGAGTGATTTTTTATTTCCAATAATAGAAATATTTTTAGGCGTAGCTCTACTTTTTGCTGGAGGAGAGTTCTTTATTCAAGGAGCCATATTTTTATCTTTAATTTTAGGAATACCTCAAATAGTAATTGGTTTGACAGTTGTTTCTCTTGGAACAAGCTCTCCAGAGTTGTTAGTAAGTTTGAGTTCAATTTTAAAAGGCAGTGATTCTCTTGCGGCAAGCAATGTAATTGGAAGCAATATTTTTAATGTTCTCGTTGTTTTGGGCATAAGCTCATTGATAACACCTCTTAAAGTAAAAAGCAGAATAGTAAGAAGAGATGTGCCTCTTTTAATGGCAATTTCTTGTGCAGTTTGGGCTATGTCATCAACAGGCTTATTAACATTGCAAGCAGGGGTATTTCTAATATTTTGTTTAATCTTAAATACAATATGGGAAATCAATACCATAAATGAAAAAGGAGAGGAGACAAAAGATGCTGAACCAGAGATAGATGAATTAAAAGATAACTATAAAGGGAAAATGAATATTTTACTAAAGTTATTATTGGGAATATTTCTTTTAAGCTTTGGTTCAAATATTTTAGTAAATGGTTCTCAAACGCTCGCTACTCTTTTGGGTGTAAATGAAATTGTTATTGGTTTAACTATCGTCGCAACTGGGACATCTTTACCAGAATTAGTAACTTCAATAATTGCTGCATTTAAAGGTAAAACAGATCTTGCTATTGGGAATGTTATAGGAAGTAATTTACTCAATCAACTTTTAATCCTTGGAAGTTGCAGTATTTTTTCAGGATTTAAAGGTTTAGTAATTGAACAGAGTCTAATCAAAGTTGACTTACCTTTTATGGTTTTAACTACCTTTGCATGCTTACCAATTTTCTGGAGCAAAGGGAAAATCACGAGAATTGAAGGATTTATTTTGCTTAATCTTTATATTTTCTACATTCTCGATAAGATACTTTTCCTGAATGAATTTAACTTCCTTTCTGAATTAAGGATAGGTTTATTTATTTACTTTGCATTACTTATAGTATTTCTGATTGTTCAAGAAAAATTAAAATTTTCTAATTCATAATTTTATCCATACATAGTCACAAATTCTTCTGAGATAGTTGGGTGTAAAGCCATAGTAATATCAAAGTCTTTTTTTGTTATCCCTGCATTTAATGAAATTGATACCATTTGAATAATCTCAGAAGATGTTTCTCCAAACATATGACATCCTAGGACTTTGTCAGTTAGCTTATGAACTACAATCTTCAACATACATTTTGATTTATTCTTTTTAAAGGTATTAGACATAGGGGTAAATTTACATTTGAAAATTTTGATATTTTTCTCAGAGTAAATCTCTTTAGCTCTTTTCTCACTTAAGCCAACTGTTGAAATTTCTGGAATAGTAAAAACGGCCTTAGGGATATATTCATAATTTACTTTTCTTTTTTGGTCATTAAAAAAATTATCAGAAAAAACTCTCCCTTGTTCAATAGCTAC
Organism: Prochlorococcus sp. AG-449-O05; assembly: GCA_003212195.1. Taxonomy (GTDB): domain Bacteria; phylum Cyanobacteriota; class Cyanobacteriia; order PCC-6307; family Cyanobiaceae; genus Prochlorococcus_A. The sequence goes on from QCQM01000001.1 coordinate 15,851, forward strand.
TGGAGTTAAGTTTGGCTTATTTATGATATCGCCAACTGCAAAAATATTTGCGTTGCTTGTTTGATTAAGTTCATCGACATATAAATATTGGCCATCCATCTTTAGATTTAAAAAATCTAAATTTAAAGGCAAAAGATTTGGTTCTCTTCCTGTAGCAATAAGGATATTATTAGTTAGGAGTTTATTTCCCGAGTCTAGGGTAGATTCCAGATTTCCATTTACTTTTTTGATAGAATTTAATTGAGTATTAGATATTATATTGATTTCAGTAAAAGTAGGTGATTCCTCTAGGCATGAAGAAAGATCTTCATCAAAACCATTAAGTAAATGTTGACCTCTAATTAATTGAGTTACTTCAGTACCTAAATTTCTGAAAATAGAAGCAAATTCACAAGCAATATATCCACCTCCTACTATTAATATTGATTTAGGAAACTTTTCTAATTCAAAAATATCATCACTAGTCCATGCCAGATTTACCCCAGGAATATTTAATTTCTTTGGTTTCCCTCCAACTGAAATAAGAATTTTTTTTGAACTTATTTTGTTTTTAATTTTCTTTGTATTTGAACAAATAATTTCTAATTCATTTTGAGTAATAAATCTTCCTAAGCCTTCAAAAATAGTTATATTCAACTTTTTTAGAGAATTTCTATGTAAATTACTCAATCTAGAAACCTCCTCTCTAACATTCTTCAACAAAATATTTGATTCAAAATCAATACCTTCATTTTTTAATCCATACCCTTCAGAAGAATCCATATTTTTTTTACTTTTAGCTGCATAAACCATTAATTTCTTAGGCACACATCCCCTTATTACACAAGTTCCTCCTATTTGATTTGCTTCTATGATTGCGACTTTTGCTCCATAACTAGCCGCACGTTTAGCCGCCGCGAGTCCTCCAGATCCAGCGCCAACAACAATTAAATCAAATTCAAATTCCAAGACTTTTTTTAATCAATTATTATAACGTTAGTTTATAGCTTTAATTCAAATAATGAATGAGATTTTGACATGGGATGATTTAAATAAATTTGAAGTTGAAGATCTTGATAGAGTCCATGGTATAAACAATTCCTACGCAAATTTAAGATTATTTGGACATAGTGAAAATGATGTATTAGTTACCCTCTATAGGGATAGGCATTCTTGGTGTCCTTACTGTCAAAAGATATGGTTATGGCTTGAATTTAAGAAAATTCCATACAGAGTCAAGAAAATAAATATGTTTTGCTACGGCCAAAAAGAAAGTTGGTTCCTTGAAAAAGTCAGATCGGGGAAATTACCTGCAATTGAATTTAAAAGGCAAGTTATAACTGAAAGCGACGATATCATAGCTTTTTTAGAAAATGAATTTGGAGCACTTGGATCTTTTATTACATCTAGTCACCTTATCAAAATTCGAGAGTTAGAAAGAGAAATTTTCAGGTCCTGGTGTAATTGGCTCTGCCGAGAAAGCTTTAATTTTATAGATAACTCTTTTAGAAAAAAAAGATTTAAAGAATCCATTTCTAAACTCGATAAAATCTTAAGTAGCTCAAAATCAGGATTTATTGATCCATCAGTTTCTGACACAGGTGAGATAGAACCTGGTGTTGGAGATATAATTTTTATTCCCTATATGGAGAGAATGAATGCATCACTTATTTATTATAAAGGGTTTAATTTAAGATCTAATTATGGTCATGTAGATAACTGGCTTACCCTTTTTGAGGGGACAAGTGCTTATAGAGGCACTCAAGGAGATTTTCATACTCATTCTCATGATTTGCCCCCACAAATGGGAGGATGCTATAAAGAAAGCAATGAACAACAGATTACTTTTTCAAAGCTAATAGATACTGGGGAGGGTTTAGGTAATTATGAATTAAACCAAAATTATCAGTCAAAATATTATGCAACAATTGCTCTTAAAAGAGTGATAAAGCATAAAGACAATTTAATAAAGGTAAACCCATACGATAAAGAATCCTTTGACGAATCATTGAGATCAGCTTTAAGCCATATGATTACAGGTGAAGTATTAATCCCTAAAAACCTTTCAGGATTCTCTTTGAGATACTTAAAAAATAGAATCTCAGTTCCAAGAGATATGCCAATCATTTCAGCGAGGTTATTAAGGCAGTCATTAAATAGAATTGAATCGCTCAGCGATATCAATGAAATAGATAAGTTACCTTTAAGGCATAGATATGATCAAGATCCTATAAATTTCATTTCTAGTTAATAGAAAAACTATAAATTTTTTCTTGAATCTATTTGAAGTAAATCTCTTATTTTTTGAACTTGACTTGCAATATTTGGATCAGTAGATAATTTTTTTTCAACTTGTTCAATAGCATACATTACTGTTGTATGGTCCTTGCCTCCAAACTCATCTCCAATTCTTGGTAGGCTTAGATCCGTCCCATGCCTCATAAGATACATACCTATTTGTCTAGCTTGACTTACTGGTTTCCTCCTACTTGAACTGATCAATTCATCAGTAGAAACTTTAAAGAAATCTGACACTTTATTAATAACTTGTTTTGGAGTAACAACTACTCCAACACTATTCGGATCAAGCATTGGAGCAATTGATTGGACTGTCATTGGCAATCCTGTTATTGATGCAAATGCAACAGCTCTAGTAAATGCTCCTTCCAATTCTCTAATATTCGAAGTGAATCTTCCTGCTATAAATTGAATTAAATCTCTTGGAAGACTCATCCTCTCTTGTTCTGCCTTTTTTTGAAGGATGGCTGTCCTCGTCTCAAGATCAGGTGGTTGAATATCTGCCGTCATGCCCATTGAGAACCTAGAAATTAATCTCTCTTGAATTCCCGACAATTGATTTGGTGGCCTATCACTTGCAATAACTATTTGACTTCCTGATTCGTGAAGAGCATTAAAAGTATGAAAAAATTCTTCCTGTGTATACTCTTTGCCTTCTAAGAACTGTATATCGTCTATTAAAATCAAATCTACATTTCTATATTTATCTCGAATAGCTGTCATTCCATCTCTTCGAATACCACTAATAACATCATTAGTAAAAGTTTCTGTAGATACATATTTAACTTTTGCTTCTGGATCTATTTCTACTCGATAATGGCCTATTGCTTGCATTAAATGAGTTTTACCGAGACCAACTCCACCACAAATAAATAATGGATTAAATTCTCTCCCGGGTGATTCGGCAACTGCTAAAGCCGCTGCATGAGCCAACCTACTATTTGGACCTACAACAAATCTTTTAAAGACGTAGCGTAAATTTAGACCATTGGGATTTTTGGATCGATTTTTTGAAGAAATATCTTGACTATTATTAGGAAATGATTTTGTTTTATGATTCACAATCTGTTCATCTAGGTTATCTTTATTTGTTGAATCGCTGCTTATATTTGTTTCAGATTTAAAAACAACTTTTACATCATGGCCGCATATTTCTCTTGCTGCCTTTTCGATAGTTTGACAATAATTCTTTCTTAACCAATCACTGGAAAATGTATTTGGAGCAATTAAGGTTAATAAGCCATTTTCAAAACAATTAAATTTAGCAGGCCTTATCCATGTCTCGAATGAAGGCTTACTTAAAGTTTTTTGAAGTGATTGTTGAACTTCCGCCCAAATAGGATTAATTGCTTGCAAAATTTTATTCTCTAGATTATTAATCTAGTTGGAATTTAATAATTGGCCATTAGGAAATCACAAGATCACGACAAATTTAAAATTACTTAACAAACCATCATACAAATTTATAAAAAATTTTATTTTTTACTGGCATATAATTATTTTAAATCGCAATAATTTTTTGGATAAAGCATTACTTATTATCATGGCAAAATGGCATGCTTTTGGAAGATGCAAAACAAGATTATCTAAAGATATAGGTAAAAGTAATTCTGCAAAGGTTCAAAGTGTAATGACCAAACACACTATTTCAGTCGCAAAATTTCTCCAAGAAAATAAACTAATTGATATTTCTTTGGCTATATCTGGTTTGGGGGTAGGTAGCTGTAAAAGATGGACTAGAGAATTAGGCATCAAAAAATTTAATTTACAGGGGAAAGGCTGCTTGGGAGAAAAAATGAAACGGCAAATAATTATCAACAAAAAATTTTGTGCAAGACATAAGATCAAAAATATTATTTTTATTGGTACTGACCTTCCAGATTTATGCCATCAAGACTTATTGAATACTCTAAAAGAGCTTCAACAAAATGATCTTATTTTAGGACCATCTAATGATGGAGGATATTGGCTTATTGGTTTATCAGAAAAAATAATGTCATCACATATATATTTACCTTTTATCAACATAAAGTGGGGGACAGAAAATGTTCTTCAAAATACAATTGATAATTTTGCTACAACAAAATTAAGATATAAGTTTTTAGATAAAAAAATTGATATAGATACAATTATTGATATTGAAAATAGAAAGTAATCGACTTGTCAAAAATCTCAATTATTATTCCAACTATTAATGAAGCTAATAATTTGCCATTATTGCTTTCAGACTTGTCAAGTATTCAGAAAGAGGGCGAAATCATAATTGTTGATTGTGCAAGTGAAGATAAAACTATTGATATAGCAAATATTTATGGAGCAAAAGTATTTATATCCAAAGAAAGGAATCGAGGTCTCCAATTAGATATTGGAGCTAAAAATTCAAAAGGAGAGTGGCTCATATTTTTACATGCAGACACAAGATTAACTCATGATTGGTTTAAAAAAATAAACTCACTTTTAAAGGGAAACAAGAATATTATTTACTATTTTAAATTTAAAATTAATCACAAAAAGATAATTTATAGAGTGCTCGAAATTCTTGTAAATTTTAGAAGTAAATATTTTAAAAAACCTTATGGTGATCAAGGTTTAATAATTCATAGAACTACTTATTTTAAGAATAATGGTTTTAGAAAGATACCTTTGATGGAAGATGTAGATTTTTTAAGGAGATTAAGCAATAAAAAAGATTTAAAACAATTAAATTCACCTATTTTTATAAGTTCTAGGAAATGGGAAAGAACTAATATTTTTCTCCAGGCAATTAGGAACTGGCACTTAAGAAGAAGATGGTTAAAAGGTGAATCGTTAAAATCTATATATTCTGATTACTATAAAAAATGATTAATTTGCGTACCAAAAAGCACATTTAGAGCCTCTTGGTTCTAATACCCAACCTTGTCTTTTATAAAATGAAACTACTTCAGCATCAGCAAAAAGGGTTACTTTTGAAATTCCAATATTTTTTAATTCTTTTAGGATATATTTCATTAACTCTTTTCCTAATCCAAGTCCTTGATAGACAGGGTTAATAGCCACATCCCAAACTGTTGCTTCTAGAATTCCATCGCCAGTGCATCTTGCAAATCCTACTAGTCTGGGGAATTTATCATCATGACGCCATAACCCAACCACCAAAATACTAAAATCCAAAGCTCTTTTAACTCTTCTTATTGGTCGTCTGCTCCAACCAACAGTTTGCAAAAGTTGATCTAGTTCTATTAGATCTAAATCTTTATTTTTACTACATACAAATATTTCTTCTTTATTTGTTTGAGTGAACTCATAAGAATTTAAACCATAGAGATCTATCAGCTCTTCCCTTGATAAAGTGTTTGATTTTTTTATTAACGATGCTTGGTTTCTAAAAATCATTAAAAATTCACGAATCCTTTTTGTTGAAGCTCAGAGAGCTGAAAATATAAACCCTTTTTCAGTCTCAATTCACTATGTGTTCCCTCTTCAACTAATGATCCCCCTTTTAAGACTAAAATCTTATCAGAACTTTCAATAGTGGCTAATCTGTGAGCTATTACTAATGCTGTTCTTTTTGAAAGAATTCTCTCAAGATCTTTCTGCAAAGTAGCCTCTGTAGAGGGATCCATAAACGCTGTTGCTTCGTCCATTATTAAAACAACAGGATTTCTAATCGCTACTCGAGCTACTGAAAGAAGTTGTCTCTCTCCAGAAGATAGATTTCCCCCTCTTTCTCTTAGTAAGGTGTTCAAGCCTTCTGGTAATTTTTGTAATAAATTATCTAACCCTAGTTCGTTACAAAGATTTTCTAATTCAAGATTGTCTATATTGGAATTTAGTTTTAAATTATCTGCGACATTTCCACTAAAGATAAAGGTATCTTGCAAAACTACTCCCAACATATTTCTAAGAGTTGCAATAGGAATATCTTTAATATCTATGTCGTCGATTAAAATTTGGCCTGACTGAGGCTCATACAATCTACATAATAGTCTTATTATGGTGGTTTTACCTGAACCAGTTGGCCCTACAAAAGCCACATGTTCTCCTGGATTGATCTTGAAAGATAAATTTTTTATAATATGTTCTCCTTGGTTGTAGAAAAAATTAACATTCTTGAACTCAATTTTGCCCTTAAATTTTTTATTTAAATTTTCAGCATTTTTTAAAAAATGTTTTGCTGAATTAGAGTCCTTTATCTGTATTTCTTCATCCAATAATTCGTTTATTCTTTCTACAGCTGTTAAACCTCCTTGTATTTGAGTAAATCTTTCTGCAAGCTGCCTAAGAGGTTCAAAAAGTCTTTGGGAATATAAAATAAAGGTTGTTAATGTTCCTAAACCAATATTTCCAGAAGTAACAAGATAACCTCCAACGGCTAAAACCAAGGAAACTGCGGCAAGAGAAATCCATTCTATAAATGCAGAAATACTACTGTCATAAAATATTGTTCCATTAACTGCTTTCTTATAAGCAACTCCAGTTTTGGAAAATTTCTTACTATTAAAAGCCTCTCTTCTGAACATCTGAACGACTTCTAAACCTTGAAGATTCTCTTGAAAATCAGAGTTTAGTTGAGACAATTCTTCTCTTACTTGATAATTGGCTCTTCTATAACGTTTTTGAAGCCAAATAATAAAATATGAAACTGGGATTTGAGTCAAAAGTAATAAAATGGCAAGCCCTCTATCAATTGACAGCATTGTCAAAGAAATTACTATCAGACTGACGAAGTCAGCAATGACTCCAACTGCCCCACTACCAAAAACCTCGGCTAAAGCATCAACATCATTTGTTAATCTCGTTAATAATTTCCCTACAGGCATTTTATCGTGATACTTAAGAGATAAAGATATTGAATGATCAAAAAGTTCTCTTCTTATTCTTGCAGTCAAACGTTGTCCCACTGCTTGGATATTGTAAGTTTGGTATCCCTGCAAAACTAATCTGAATAATACAGTTATAAATAAAGTTAGGATTATGGCATTTATTGACTGCCCAAAGAAAGTTTTACTTAGCCAAACATCTGTAGTTTCTTTCTTTAGAATAGTAATTGCTTGACCAACTAATAATGGTTGAATAGCTCCAGAGAAAGAAACAGGTAACAAAACTATCAAGATTAGATAGATTGTTTTTTTATCTTTAGTTAAATATTTACCTAACTTTTTAATCCTTCTAAAATCTTTAAAAAACATTTAGCTAATCTTCTATAAAGCATTAGTTGATTCTATTGATAAAATTGTATCTCTGAGATGATTATCATCTAACCTCATAGATAAAGGATTTCCAATTAGTCTTGCAGTCGAATAATAAAGATCATCTATTTTAATTAAACCATTCTCTTTGAGAGTTTTTCCGGTTGCTACCAAATCAACTATTGCCTCTGCCATACCTGTAATAGGACCAAGCTCGACTGATCCTGTCAAATGAACTATTTCTACAGGAATATTTAATTCTTCAAAATAAGATCTTGCTGTTTTTATAAATTTACTTGCTACTTTACAATTCGCTGGAAGATCGGTTGGTTTTAAATAATTACTATTTTTCTTAACCGCCAACGACATATGACAACCCCCAAATCCTAAATCTAATAATTTTGCGACTTTTAATTCAGATTCTCGTAATACGTCATACCCAACAATACCCAAATCAGCCTGACCATAACTTACATAAACAGGCACATCTCCATTTCTTACTAAAAGAGCTTTTGCCCGTTTGCAATTTGATTCAAAGGTTAATGATCTATTATTTTCTTCCAACGCATCTGAGAAATCTAACCCAGCTTTTTTAAAAGTTGAAATTGAATCTTTTAACAGAGCTCCTTTTGGTAAAGCTATAGTAATCATAGATCAATTTCTTCCAAGGATTCTTCATTCTAATTTAACAATGGAATTTAATAAAGCTCGAAATATAATCGGACTTAGAGTTTTAAGTGATAACGTCATTTGGTTGTTGGTAAAAGATAAATCCGTTGTAGTTGTAGATCCATCTGTTCACGAACCAGTTATTAGATATATAACTGAAAACAATTTTCACTTAGAAGCTATTTTGCAAACTCATCATCATTCAGACCATATTGGAGGGACGAAGTCTCTTATTGAAAAATGGCCAAATACAAAGGTGATTGCTTCCGCCAAAGAAAAAAAGCGAATCCCTTTTCAAAATGTATCTGTTGAAGATGGAGAAACTTTAAACATTTTAGGGGAAAAAGTAAAAATAATTGAAGTATTAGGTCATACAAGCTCACATATTGCCTTCTTTTTGAATGGGGAAAATCCTGTTCTTTTTATTGGTGACACATTATTTTCTGGAGGCTGTGGAAGAATTTTTGAGGGAACTTATCAACAAATGTATTCTTCACTAGAAAGAATCAAATCTTTACCAAAAAATACTCTTATATATTGTGCGCATGAATATACAAAGGGAAATTTATTGTGGGCATTGAATCTCAAGCCAAAAGATCAAGATATAAAAAATAAACTTTCGGAAGTTGAAAAAAAACTTTCACTTAATGAATTGACAATACCATTTTTACTTGATGAAGAAATGAAAATAAACCTTTTCTTAAGAGCAAAAAATTTAGAAGAATTTACTTTTTTAAGAGCAAATAAAGATTTATCGGTTTAAATAGATAGGTATCTCCTTAAATAAATGTCCCTCAAACAAGTAATTAAAACATCAAATGCTCCAGATCCAGTAGGACCTTATAATCAAGCAATAAAAGCTGGGAATTTTATCTATTGTTCTGGTCAAATTGCTATAGACCCAGCTTTAAATGAAATAACATGTTTAGGTGATATAGAGAAGGAAACTATTCAAGTTTTAAAAAATCTTGCAGAAGTTCTTAAAGCTGGTGGAGCCAAATTAGAGGATGTAATAAAAACAACTATTTACTTAACGGACTTAAGTAATTTTCAAATTGTCAATAAAATATATAGTGATTTTTTTAATATAGAGAATCCTCCAGCAAGAGCCTGTGTGGAAGTTTCATCTCTACCAAAAGGAGTTTTAGTTGAAATAGATTGCGTCGCATTTCTAGATTAATTTCTAATTATTGAGAAATTTGAAATATGAACCAATTGTGCACCATAGTTGTATAGATTATTAGTTGATAATTCATCTTTGATCTATGTCAGCAGCAAAGCTTAATATAGATGAACTAGAAGCAGGTTATCCTTTATTTTGCAAAGCTCTTAGACTATTAATCTTAAAAGGAAACTCAGTTAAAGATATAGAAAAGACAGTGTGTTGGAGTCATCTTGAGACTTTAAATAGATGTCTACCTGGTAGATATAAAGCTCCAACATATTTAATGGCTTTAATCAAAAGAGATATTGCGAAGCCTAATAATTATTAAAAAAGACTAATCCTCTAAATAAAATTTATCAATATCCATTGAAAAGTCTTTTTCCTTTTTTGATATTTCTTTATTATCTAAAAATATTGAAAGACTTACAAAATTCTTACCAAAGCTGATATTTGGATAGATATCCCTTTCTTTGCATAATTTCTCAATTTCCCCCATGAATTTACTAATTTTTGAGTATTGATCAAATTCAAATCTTTTTTCAATCCTCAAAGGTGATTCTCTTTCGTTCCACATTACATTCTTTATTCAAGACTAATTAACACTATACATTCAACAAAGTTTCTCAATAAATTTTTGAAGTTAAAAATTTTAGTCACTCTCCCAATAATCAATAATACCTCCAATTGTCAAATCGGTTTGAACTTCTGGATTAGGGCATGCAAATCTAGCGGCAGAGCCACTAGCAGTAAAAACCCAGTTACCTTCTCTAGCTCCGACAGGATCAACAGCAACTAATTTCTTTCCTTTATTATTTTCTAAAATTCGTAAATTCATATGACCTAAGCCAGGGACTCTTTGAGTGCATACCATCCTTCCTAATACCTTCATAATTTCCACAATTTATATCCTCCTTTTTTATGACTTGTCAGGATCCCAATGATCAATTATCCCGACAATCGTTAAATCGCTTGGATAAGATTTGCTTCCTGCAGCTTCTCTAGCAGCGGAACTCCCAACACAAATAACCCAATCTCCTGGTTTACAGCCAACAGCATCTACAGCAACCTTTTTTGAGGAGCCATCTAAGACAACCTGAAGATGTTTATGTTCAAAACCAGGGATCCTATTGGTTGATACAAGCGGTTTTACAACCTTACAAATTAACATAACTAGTGAGCCTCCTCTGTTTTTTTATCTAAAGACATTCCAATAATTTGGGCGGAATGAATGTTGTCTCTATCTCTAATAGTAGAGCAAGTATGTAACAAACCTTGATCAACTAAATTTTTATATCTAATTGATATCGCATTATTAACTCTTTCACAATCTTTTATTGCTCTCTCTTTTGCGCCGGGTACTTTGCCAGAGTAATCAAATCTTATTACCACTGGAATAGGTAGATCTTGAGAAACATTTAATCCAGTAAAAATCTTCACTCCTACATCTAAATCAGGCGCACCTTCTTCGACTGTGTCCAAATGGGCAAAATAAGTTAAATTTCTGAGATGTACTTCTTTAAAACCTATACCTACTCCAATAAACCTCTCTGCATGTCCAATATCTTTATAAGAACCACTATGAAAACTCTTAACATAATCAATTTGAGAAATATTATTGACAATTAATTTATAAATAAATTTATCTATTCCATGGAGTTTGTCTTTTGAAGATTGCTTAGAAATTATCTGGCAAATTTCTCTTTCCGCATCCTCTTTTGAAAAATTCATTGTTGAATTATAAATTTCTAATGTAGAAATATTTTTTTCTAAATCTATACCGCCATCGCTAGTTGATAAATGTATTTTTAATGAATCAGTGTCAGTATCAAGTCCAATTAACATTAAATCCACAGAAGCCCCGCAGCAAAAGCTATTTTCTACAGCCTCTTTGAAAGCATATAATTTATTTCTACCTTCTGCTGCAGCTAACTCGTCATTACTCCCATGAGCTGCGCATCCCTGATGCAAAGGATCTACTGAACTAAAATGATAAGTTACAACTTTTAAGTACCTAGTATCTTTATGAGCTTCATTAGGAATATTCTCTCTATATCTTTTATGTTCAGTTTTTACCCATCGATTAACGGTATTTTCAATATCAAACAATGCTCCAGCATGGGATCTTCTTCTTACTGAACTAAAAGGTATTCTCATTACATAAGCAACTGAATGAGCTAATCTTCCATCTGAACAAGGAGTTATATCAAGTAAATGTATTCCACAATCTAAGAGAAATTTTTCAAAATCTTCCGCATCCCTACTTCCAGCAGCACCTTCAAGTGGATCATTGTTAAAAAAATTGTCGCTAAGTTTCTCATGCTGTTTGAAAGCACACCATGCATATAAAGCTCTCATATCAAGCGGTTTAACCCAAGATTTATCTAATACATGGGGAGGTAAATCTATTCCCAAATTTTTTCTTGATATTTTCTGGGCCTTATTTATAAAATCTTCGTGATGTTGGATTCGAGCAATTTCCTTGAGAGTTGGAACAATTTCGTCAAAATCACTTTTTATTTTGCTTTCATATTTAAATAGATTTTCATTTTGAATATTGTTGGTTAATTTATGAGACTTTCCAGAATTTCGAAAATTATTTGATTCTTTAGTTTGTATATGTATATTTTCAGTAAAGGTTTTCATTGGAGCGGTTGGCCCCAATGTAAAGTTCTTGGCTTTAGCCAGTCCTCTTAAAGGCATTATTTACTTAACCTCTTGCACCACCTGAAAAGGTAACAAGTTGTCCTTCACGAGTATTTCCACTAGATCCAGTTATCAAGAAATCTGGTTTTTCTGTTTCCTCATTCCTTTTAACTTCCATAGGGGGCATTGCGCTCATGAATCCTGCTCTTGATGGATTTCGCTTTCTAGAAGAAGCTCCCTCTGTGCCTGTTACCTTATCACCGCGATCCCAATCATCACCAGTTACGTTTCCTACTGATTGTCCTTCTCCAGTAATCCTTGATGCGACTCTTTTTTCTGGTGTCTTTGAAGCACGATCTGCCTCTTCAATTTCCATTTTTTGTTTATATGTAATATTTTTATTCGGTTCAAATCTAAATTTTTCAGTGCCAGTGACCTTATCAACTGCCATATCAAAAGGTCCTGTTACCTTTGAACCATTTTCATATTCATTACCTGTAACACCTTGAGTATTTTTTTCAGAATATTTATCTCTTGATGGTGATTTAACAGAGAATTCCTTCCAAGAGTTACCTGCCGACTTTTCCGAATTCGCATAAGCCATATCATGTGGAGGATTATCACAAGATTGTGAGAGCTGATCTCCACCAACATAGGGAGTACCTGTTAGATTTTTACAAGCACCTTTCTTAGCACCTGTCATTACTCCTCCAATTCCTGGTTGCTGTCCTGTAAGTCTGGCATTTGAATTATTTCCAGAATTAACTGTTGCTCGGGATTTCATATCTTCTGAAATCTCAGTACTACAATTTTCATTAATCTGATCTAAGCCTGCGTATGGTGTTCCTGTTAACACTTTGCATGAGCCTGGTTCATCTCCAGTTACTATTTCTGATCTTCCTGTCATAGTGCCGCTTATTAAATTTGACTTTGAAGAAAGACTTAAACCTACTTTTCTAGCTTCTGGTTTTGGTTTTGAACCGCAAAACTTTTCATATTGTTGAGATCCTATGTACTCATCGCCAGTTACATTCTTACAACTCCCATGTTCATTGCCTGTCATATGGTCTGATCTTCCAACCCCCGTACCAGTTACATTATTCCCATTAAGAGTGTTGTAACTGCCTACTTTTTCAAATGCTTTACCTTTTGGATTTGGCTCAGAGCCAAGATATTGATCTCCAGTTAATTGATGTCCAGAACCTGATTCATCTCCAGTAACTAGGGTTGATCTACCAGGAAGTGATCCAGATACTTTTAATCCATCGGTTGTAGTGCTATGTTTAACCTTTGAAGGATTTCTTGGGACGTCACCACAATACTTCTGAGATTGATTAGAAGATACATATTCGGTACCTGTAAGGTTTTTACAAGTCCCTGGCTCATCGCCTGTGACCCTATCAGATCTACCAACTTCATTTCCAGTTACTTTATTACCTGATGTTGTAGAGGTAACAGTAGATCTAAGTGGTTGTTTATAACTTGGTCTATCTTGACAAAATTGATCAATAACTTCTGCTCCCATATATTGGGTACCAGTTACAGTTCTGCATGTACTTGCTTCATTACCTGTAGTTTTTACAGATCTATTAGCTTGAGTTCCAGTAACTATTTGACCTGAATCAGTTTCACTATTACCAACTTTCCAGCTAGCATCTGCAATATTTTGTTTGGCACCATTTTTGTTTGGACCACATGGTCTACATTTACCATTACCTTTTTTGCCTGTGGCACCAGTTTTACTTCTTAGCTCTCTCACTCTCTGAGAAATTTCTCTACTACTTAAATCTGGGTCTCCCCTCCTAGCTAATGAAGCGGCACTAGTATTTTGTTTAGTTGCTGATTTACCATGTTTAGATTGAGCTTCTCTTCTAGCTAAAACAATATCTCTACTTGTATTAGTAATAGGCTTTCTCTTCTGATTAATTCTTCTCTTAACGTTTGATTTTAGGGGCATAGATTCTGTACTAGTTGAATCCTGACTTTCTTGATTTTTACTTTTAGTTGATTTAACTGTGTTTACAGGACTTTCTTTTTTAACATCAGTACGGGTTCTATCTGATGAAGTTATAGCTGATTTCCCATGGGTAGACATTGCTTTTCTTCTCTCTATTACTAACTCTTTACTAGATAAAGTTGTTGAAGAATTTATGTTTACCTGAGTTTTTGGAATATGTTTTGTAGCTGGTTTAGAAATATTATGATTATTAGGAGAAGACTGAGTCCCAGAAATCTGTATATCTTGAGAAGATCGAACTCTATCTTTGGTAGTTGAAGAATAAGCAGCAGCTTTTTTACCGCTATCACTCATCGCCTTTCTTCTTTCAAGTGCAATCTCTCTACTGGTTTTTTTTGACATGATCTTCAAGTTTAAATTCTTTAAAAAGACTTTTGAAAAACTTTCTCCAAAAAATTTTTTGGAGAAAGATATTAACTACGATTAGTAGCTTTAACGTCCTTGGAAAACTACAAAAGCTGTTCCTTGACTTTGAGTGTAAGCATCGTATCCGATGATTCTTACATGATGATCAGGGTATGCTCTATGGCATGCCTCTAATTCGCTCACGATCAAGTTAAGATCTTTTTCCCCAAAGAATGGGAGTTTCCAATAAGACCAATAAGTTTGCATACATCCAGTTGGATGAACATGCTCAATAACTGGACTCCAACCTTGAGCAATTATGTACGCAATTTGGTCATATATTTCTTCCTGGGTCATCGGTGGTAAAAAACCGAATGTTTCCAGGGTTGCAACTGTTTGATAGTCGCTTACTGTGCTCTGGAAAGGCATAATTAATCAAAATGTGAATGAAAGTACTCGTAAAAACGAGATTTTAATAAGTTTGAGGAGAATGAATCTCCTCGATTTCGAAACTTGAGTTAACCCTGAACATCAAGTTTGTCGACAGTGTCAAACTCAAACTTAATTTCCTTCCAAGTTTCTAGAGCAATAGCTAATTCAGGACTATGCTTAGCAGCTTCCATGAGAATGTCTCTACTCTCTTTTTCGATTTCGCGACCAGCATTACGGGCTTTTACACAAGCTTCTAATGCAACTCTGTTAGCTGCAGCTCCAGCAGCTGAACCCCATGGGTGACCATGTGTTCCTCCACCGAACTGAAGGCAGGAATCATCACCAAAGATCGCTAGAAGTGCAGGCATATGCCAAACATGGATACCACCTGATGCGACTGCAAATACTCCAGGCATTGAACCCCAATCTTGATCAAAGAAGTTACCTCTTGATCTATCTTCAGGAACAAATGACTCTCTTAAGTTGTCAATATAACCAAGAGTTGTTTGACGATCACCTTCTAGTTTTCCAACAACGGTTCCAGTATGTAATTGGTCTCCTCCAGATAGTCTTAAACATTTTGCAAGAACTCTGAAGTGAATACCATGCTTTGGATGTCTATCAATAACAGCATGCATAGCTCTGTGAATATGCAGAAGCATGCCATTTTTACGACACCAATTAGCTAATCCAGTATTTGCAGTAAAACCACCAGTTATATAATCATGCATGATGATTGGCATATCTAGCTCTTTTGCAAATTCAGCTCTTTCATAGAGTTCTTCAGGAGTGTTAGCAGTACAATTTAGATAATGACCTTTAACTTCTCCAGTTTCCCGCTGAGCAAGCTTAACTGCTTCTGCAACAAACTCAAATCTTTCTCTCCAACGTTGGAATGGTTGAGAATTAATATTCTCATCATCCTTCGTTAAATCAAGACCGCCTCTAAGACATTCATATACAACTCGACCATAGTTTTTACCAGATAATCCAAGTTTAGGTTTGATGGTACAACCAAGTAGAGGCCTTCCGTATTTGTTAAGTCGATCTCTTTCAACTACGATTCCGTTTGGTGGACCACCGCAAGTTTTAATGAAAGCAATTGGGAATCTAATATCTTCTAGACGTAGATGTCTTAGAGCTTTAAATCCAAAAACGTTTCCTACAAGAGATGTTAATACGTTTGTAATTGAGCCTTCTTCAAAAAGATCTAAAGGATATGCAATAAAAGCATAAAAAGCTTCAGGATCTCCAGGAACGTCTTCGATTCGATAACAACGTCCTTTATAAAATTCTAAGTCTGTAAGTAACTCGGACCAAACTGTTGACCAAGTACCTGTTGAAGATTCAGCGGCAACAGCTGCTGCAACTTCTTCTCTTGGGACACCTTCCTGACCTGTACATTTGAAACAGGCTAGTAAATCGGTGTCTAGGGGTACATATTCTGGAGTCCAGTAGGTATCTCTGTACTCCTTTACCCCTGCGTCATACTTCTTACTCATAAGGATAAATTTAGGTCTGTGTAGGGAAAATAATTATTGTGCAAAATTTATAAATCTTGCTTTACTTAATTAGTCCTTTTGACCAAGAAATTCACCGTTACCTAGAGCAGGTTCAACTTCTCTATGAGGACGAGCAATAATGTGAGCTGCAACTAAACCGTCACCAACTCTTTCACAAGCGTCAGCACCAGCTCTTACAGCTGCGTTAACTGCTCCTGTTTCGCCTCTAACTAATACTGTGACATAACCGCCACCAACGAATTCACGACCGATAAGGCGAACTTCTGCTGCCTTTGTCATTGCGTCTGCTGCTTCGATTGCAGGTACAAGTCCGCGTGTCTCGATCATGCCGAGAGCGATACCCATTGTTTCTGTAGCCATTGTCTACTAAATACTAAATGTGGAATGTTCAATTCGAAGAATGCTTCATTAAGTACTTATAAGTCAAGCGTTTTCGACAAAATCTCCATTAATGTTTTTTCTATCATTCATAAGTTAAACTTATCACCCTTGGTACTATTGATATGTCAATACTTATGCAAATTAGTTAGTGCATCAAAACATACTGTTGTGTTAAGAAAAAATTTACATTATGTTATTTACCGTACGAGACAGGCCCTGTCTACACAGGTGTGGAATGTTCAACCTTTCCTGTCTCCGTATCAAGCTTTGAAGTAAGATAATATTCACAATAAATTTATTTGTTATTTTGAACCTTCCAGTTCTAACTATTGCGAGTGGCAATCAAAGAAAAGTATCTGAAATTTCAGAGATGCTGGATGTTTTATCTTTAAAGGTTGAGAAGCAACCAGAATATTTAAATGTTGAAGAGACTGGAAACACATATTTTGAGAATGCACTTCTAAAAGCAAAAGCAGCTGCTTTAGAAACTAAAACTTGGGCATTAGCTGATGACTCGGGTCTTGAAGTAGATGTTTTAGATGGTCGACCAGGAATTTATTCTGCTCGATATGCCAAAAATAATGATGAGAAAATTAAAAAATTAATTAATGAACTTTCTGATAGCCCCTATAGGAGTGCAAGATTTATAAGTTGTATGGTTTTGTGCGATCCCTCAGGAAACTTAGTTAAAGATACAACAGGAATATGCTGGGGAGAAATTCTTAAGAACCCCAAATATCCAAATGGGGAATTCGAATCTATTTTTTGGGTAAAAGAGGCTAACTGTGTTTACGGTGAGCTCTCACAATCACAACTAAATAAATTAGGTAGTAGAGGTAAAGCTGCAAAAATTATGTCACCTTTTTTAAAAAAAGAGATAGGTTTAAGTTAAAAAATTTTTGAGTTAAAAAATTCTCAATAATTTGAAATTTCTTCAATTGCTCTTATAGCAGCTGCTGCAGCCTCTTCTACATCCCCTTCTTTCCCGGCGAGAGTTAATCTACCAAAAGCTCCAACTGCCTTTACATCAACAACAGTTATATTTGATGCTTTTTCTGCTTCATTTGCTGCTTTTAAAACATAACCAGCCGGTTCCGTTTCTAATATAAACATACTCATCCCAGATTGAATCATTGATCCACTTCTGTTTTGTCTATTTATTAAAACAGCATGATCAGGAGTAATAGCTCGAATAACTTCTGTCCAACTTGTTGAAGGTTTGGTTCTTTTTCTAACTTCACTACCAATAGCATCTAGAACAACATCCCCAGAATGCAAAACAGTACTTTGATCTTTATGGTAAAGCGCAAGAGAACCAAAGGCTCTTTCAACAATCATCTGTCCCAGTCTTACATTACTAGCCTTTAAGGCAATATCAGTGACTCTATGAACGGCCATTCCAGGTGAAACTTCCATCCAAAGGCATGAATCTCCAGGGATTGGTAAAAAACCTCTACTAACCGTACCCATATATGCAGCTAATTGAGGCTGAAGAGAATCTAAAAAAACA
This sequence comes from Prochlorococcus sp. AG-449-O05, assembly GCA_003212195.1. Lineage (GTDB taxonomy): Bacteria > Cyanobacteriota > Cyanobacteriia > PCC-6307 > Cyanobiaceae > Prochlorococcus_A. The sequence goes on from QCQM01000001.1 coordinate 33,984, forward strand.
TATGTTCTCAACTCAATTTGCTCAACTTGGCTTGCTTGTCTGGATACCAAAGACTTCTCTGAATCAGTTGTGATAAAACAGCTAGCACCACTGGCCTGAGATTGCACCTCAGATCCTGTGACAAGAGAACTCCCTTTTTTTCGGTTCCCTCTATTTAAACTAGAAGTTGGTTCCATTCACGCGACTATAACGGATAATGGATCATTTTTTCTATTAAATTTACTTGCATGCTTCCCACAAAACGATAACTTCAAGTAAAAGATATGCATTTTTATGGGAACTTCTCAAAAAAAAGAACCAAATGTTTCTGGTATTGAAAAAGAATTAACTCCTGATCAAACTCTTGGATTAGTTAGCCTAAGCTTGATGCAAAAACTATCGCAGAAAGACCCATCTTTTAGTTGGTTAGAAGAAGATAAAATTGAAAAAGTAAATCTTAAGAACCTTAGAGATAGATTGGAGTTAACGCAATTAGCTATAAATACTGGAGCACCTTTAACCACTTCAGAGGTGACAGCTTTAATTGGTGCAAAGCCCGGGAAATCTAAGTTAGAAAGAGCAGGATTATTAGCAACGAAAATCGCTAGAAATGTATGGAAAATTTCAAAAACAAGTCAAGGAAATTCCTTCTACAGAAATTAAAATACTCCCAAAAAGTTTTTTTCATAATTCCCATTTAAGTATTTAAACATTCATATAAGTTTTTTAAATGTGTCCATTTTGTAAGAGAACTTATCAATTACTTTCTTAAATTAAAAAGTTTATGCAAGCTTGAAATATAAGCTCTTGAAAATTTTTAATGAGTAAAGTTGAATTTAATAAGGAAACTGGGCCCAGGGAAGTTTTTTGTGGGTTAACTTCAATAGTCTGGCTCCACAGAAGAATGCCGGATGCATTTTTTTTAGTTGTAGGCTCAAGGACATGTGCTCATCTAATTCAAAGCGCTGCTGGAGTTATGATTTTTGCTGAGCCAAGATTTGGGACGGCTATTCTTGAAGAAAAAGATCTTGCTGGTCTTGCTGACGCTCATGAAGAATTAGATCGAGTGGTAAATGATCTAATTGCGAGAAGACCAGAAATAAAAACTCTTTTCCTAGTTGGATCTTGTCCAAGTGAGGTAATCAAATTAGATCTTGCCACTGTCGCAGAGAAATTAAATAAAAGATTTTTAGGTCAAGTGAGATTCGTTAATTACTCTGGCAGTGGGATAGAAACAACTTTTACCCAAGGAGAGGATGGCGCCTTAAAAGCTTTAATTCCATTAATGGATTCTTCAGATGAGGAGAAATTATTATTAGTTGGGACTCTCGCAAATAATGTAGAGGATAGGTTTAAAAAGATTTTTAGAAATTTAGGAATTTCAAATATTGAGAGCTTCCCACCCCGTCAATCAATTGAATTACCAAAGATTGGCAAAAATACAAAAGTTTTATTAACTCAGCCTTATTTAAGTGATACCGTTCGAGACCTAAAACATCGTGGTTGCGAAATAATTTCGGCTCCATTTCCTCTTGGCATCGAAGGAAGTACTGAATGGTTTTTAGCTGCTGCCAAAGCTTTTAAAATTAGTGAATTTAAAGTTCATGAAATTATTTCGCCTTTAATTAATAGAGCAAAACTTGCTCTTGAATCTCACAAAGAAATACTTAAGGGGAAAAGATTATTTCTTCTTCCTGAATCGCAACTGGAGATATCTTTGGCAAGATTTTTGCATAATGAATGCGAAATGGTTCTTGTAGAGGTAGGCACTCCTTACCTAAATAAAGATTTAATGAAAGAGGAGATTAATTTATTACCTGATAATACAAAAATTGTCGAAGGGCAACATGTAGAAAAACAATTAGATCGAGTGAGAGAATCTAATCCAGACTTAGTAGTTTGTGGAATGGGTTTAGCTAACCCTCTTGAGGCGGAGGGGATTAGTACTAAATGGTCAATAGAAATGGTATTCAGTCCTATTCATGGAATTGATCAAGCCGCAGATTTGGCTGGTCTCTTCTCCAAGCCTTTAAAAAGAAATCAAATACTTACTACAAAAACTTTAGTAACTCATTAAAAACTATGGAATTAACTCTTTGGACGTATGAAGGACCTCCTCATGTTGGTGCCATGAGAATTGCCTCGTCAATGAAAGACATTCATTATGTGCTTCATGCCCCCCAAGGAGATACATATGCAGATCTTCTCTTTACAATGATCGAGAGGAGGGGTCAAAGGCCTCCAGTAACTTATACAACTTTTCAAGCTAGAGATCTTGGAGGCGATACAGCAGAATTAGTGAAGAAAAATATTAAGGAAGCGGTTGAAAGATTCAAACCCAAGACTCTTTTAGTCGGAGAAAGTTGTACAGCAGAACTTATCCAAGACCAACCTGGAGCTCTTGCAAAAGGGATGGGGTTTGATATGCCGATTGTGAATCTTGAATTACCTGCTTATAGCAAGAAAGAAAATTGGGGGGCCTCAGAAACCTTTTATCAATTAACAAGAACCCTTTTAAAAGAAAAAGTAAGCTATTCAGAGAAAATAAGTCCTTTAAGGTGGAAAGAATTTGGGCGTAGACCAAAAGTCAATATACTTGGCCCTTCATTACTAGGATTTAGATGCAGAGATGATGTAATCGAAATCCAACGCATACTTTCAGAGCAAGGAATAGATACAAACGTAGTTGCTCCATTAGGCGCTAGTCCAGACGATATTGAAAGACTAATTGATGCTGAAATAAATATTTGTCTTTATCCAGAAATTGCGGAAGCATCATGCGAATGGCTTAAACGGAACTTTGGAATGGAATATACAAACACTATTCCAATTGGAATAAAAAATACAATTGAATTTATAAATGAAGTTCATAAGAAATTAGATCTTCCTTTGACGAATAAAAAAGAATTAGAAAATAAATCAAAACTTCCTTGGTACTCAAAATCAGTTGACTCAAATTATCTAACTGGCAAAAGAGTTTTTATTTTTGGTGATGGAACACATGCAATTGCAGCAGCCAAAATTGCTAAGGAAGAATTGGGTTTTGAAGTAGTTGGCCTTGGGACATACAGTAGGGAAATGGCAAGACAAGTAAGAGCAACAGCAAAAGAACTTAATGTAGAAGCTTTAATTACCAATAATTATTTAGAAGTAGAAGATGCAATGAAAAAAGCCTCACCTGAACTTGTTTTAGGGACTCAAATGGAAAGGCATAGTGCCAAGAGACTTGGCATTCCATGTTCAGTAATAAGTACACCAATGCATGTTCAAGATGTTCCTGCAAGGTATAGCCCACAAATGGGATGGGAAGGAGCAAATGTGATTTTTGATGATTGGGTACATCCCTTAATGATGGGATTAGAAGAGCATCTTATCGATATGTTTAAACATGATTTTGAGTTTGTTGATGGTCATCAAAGCCATTTAGGACATACCGCGACAAACACAAAGGACATTTTAAATTCTGACGAAAAAAAAGAGAATAATCCTAAAACGGGCATTATTTGGACTGAATCAGGTAGAGCTGAATTAACAAAAGTTCCATTTTTTGTAAGAGGTAAAGTTAAAACAAATACCGAAAAATATGCAATCTTAAGAGGAATTCCAGAAATAAGCGATGAAACTCTTTACGATGCCAAAGCATATTTTAGTTAATTTTTTACTAATAAATTTTAATTTAGCCATGAGTATTTTCACTCATAACTTAATAAATTAAATGCTAAAAATGTAGTTATAAGAACATATTTCTCGCTTTTAATACAATTAAATACATATTTGTTTAGAAACATATTTCATGTGTATTTACGCTGCAAGAATATAAATAATAATGTGTTTTAGGCTTTAAATGACAAGTACTATAAATAGACCTCTTGATGGAGAAGGAAGTGTTCAAGTAAAGCAAGATCCAAAAATAAATATTGAGGAAGGGGCTTTAGTTATTGCCGTGTATGGGAAGGGTGGCATCGGGAAATCAACTACATCATCAAACCTTTCTGCAGCATTCTCAAAATTAGGGAAAAAAGTTCTACAAATTGGATGTGATCCAAAACACGATAGCACTTTCACTTTGACGCACAAAATGGTTCCTACAGTTATCGATATTCTCGAAGAGGTAGATTTTCATAGCGAAGAATTGAGGCCAACCGATTTCATGTTTGAAGGTTTTAATGGCGTAATGTGCGTCGAAAGTGGAGGTCCTCCTGCTGGAACAGGGTGCGGTGGATATGTAACCGGTCAGACAGTTAAACTACTAAAAGAACATCACCTATTAGAAGATACTGACGTTGTTATTTTTGATGTCCTTGGAGACGTCGTTTGCGGGGGATTTGCAGCTCCATTGCAACATGCAAATTACTGTCTAATTGTTACTGCTAACGACTTCGATTCAATATTCGCTATGAATAGAATAGTCTCTGCAATCAAAGCAAAAGCAAAAAATTATAAAGTCAGATTAGGCGGTGTAGTTGCAAATAGATCAAAAGATACAGACCAAATTGATAAATTCAATGAAAGAACAGGTTTAAAAACTATGGCCCACTTTAAAGATGTTGACGCCATCAGAAGATCAAGACTAAAAAAATGCACCATTTTTGAAATGGAACCAACTGAAGATGTAATTGAAGTTCAAAATGAATATTTATCTCTTGCTAAAAATATGCTTGAAAACGTAGAACCTTTAGAAGGCAATCCACTTAAAGATAGAGAAATTTTTGATTTATTAGGATTTGATTAGTATAAGTTAATCTAATCCTACCAATTGACTTGTTAAATCATAGGTTTGTTGAGAGGTCTTCGTATCAATTATTCTTTTTGACAACTTTTGAGAAAAGGCTTTTCTGCCAGTTTTTTGACGATTTCCCCAGCTCCAATGGACTGATGGTATAGCAAATTCTTTATAAGTTGCAACTTGAGCGACTCTCTCTCCTGCCAATCTTTGTGATACATACCCTTTTGTTATGAATTTTTGAAATATCGGGAAAAGGAATCTAAATAACCAAGGTGTATCTCTAAAAAGTTTTGTATCAGCAACACATCCAGGATATAGAGAATTTACAACAATCTTCTCTGCAGGATATCTTTTTGACAATTCCTGAACGGTCACCATATTGCAAAGTTTACTATCCTTATAAGCCTTACCAGGTTTGAATTTCTTTCCATTCGCCATACTTATTGGAGATAAAAAACCATTTTTGAATCCAGATAAATCTCCCAAATCAGCTGGTGCGGGGATAGGGATCCTACCTCCAAGTTCTGAATAATTAGCCGTAACAGTCCCTAATACTGTAATTCTTGGCTTGAATAAAGTTGATTTGCCATTTAAAACAATTTCTCTTTCAGAAGATAAAATATTTTCCAAAAGGAGGTTTATCATAAGAAAATGCCCAAAATGATTTACTGCCATAGAGTTTTCAAATCCCTGAGGAGACCTTTCAGGTCTCTTTAGTCTCGGTTTATAAACTGCTGCATTGCAAATGATAGAATTTACTGGCTTTTTAAATCTTTCTAATATTTCATTGCAACCTTTTCTCACATCAACCAAGTTAGAAAGATCTATCTCTATAAAGTGAATATTATTAACTTCCTCTTTTGTCAAGGATTCCTCAGCTATTTTTATAGCTCTTTTATTTGATCGATTAACCGCTATTACCTCCCAACCAAATCTTAATAGAGGTTTTAGAGTATTTAATCCAACTCCTGAAGTTGTTCCTGTTATTAGGACTAAACCCTTAATGTTCTTACTCACTAGCAAAAAAGTTAATAGAAAAATGAAAAGTAGAATGATTCAAGATCATCCTTATCAACGCCATATTACTCTGATAATGTCTCTAGAAATTATTTGATCCTGATCCTTCATAAATCTTTGCTCACCATCAGAAGAGAATAAATCATCGAACTTATTTGTTAAAACATTAAATCTATATTTTTCATATAAAAATGAATCTTTAATTTCCCTTAATCTGGTCAACCTTACTTTGGAACTATAGCCAAGTTTAATCAGGCTAATTATTGCTAAAAGGGAAAAGCATATTTTTATAATTAAAAAAATTAAACATACAAAATCATCCTGCTTATTTTGTCTTTTTATAGATACAGGAGCTAGATATTTTTTGTAAAAATTACTATTTTTATAAAAAGATTTTGACAAATTGAGAAATTAATATTTTTTCCTGAATCAATCAATTCAGTCTAATTATATTATTACCTTATAAATTGAAATTTTTCTATTTGGTTTTAGTTTCTGCCAAGACTAATTCCTAGTCTTAGTGCTAATACTCCTGCATGCATAACTACTATGAGGCTTAATGCAATTAAATTTATAGTTTGAGTTGGCTCCATGGTAAAAAAAATATTTCCTATATTCTCCACCGAAAAGTGGGGATTTGAAACACTATTACAAAATGATGTTACGTAATTAACAAATTGAAAGAAAAAAATTATTGAAATTATCATAAATAAATCTACAAAGTTAATTTTGGGAATTGAAAATCAGGCTTTAATCTTTTCGACAAATAATTTGCCTGGATTTGATCAAATGGCTTTAGATTTAAATTCTTTAGATCAGACAATTTCGAATCCTGAAATAATTCTCACATTGAGGTTCTACTATTGGACTGGGGATTGGCTTTCAATTGGTTATCACCAAAAGGAAATTCCTCTTCATTGGAAAAATTTATTATCAAATGGGGAAATTAATATTGTTAGACGTCCCTCTGGAGGGGGAGCTGTTCTGCATTCAGGAGGCATAACATATGCATTAACATTTAAAAAAACTTACTATAAAGTCTTAAGTTATGAGATGGTTAATAATTGGTTAATTAAAAGTTTTGAAGAATTAGGTCTAAACTTACGATATGGTCATTTACAAAAATCACATTTTAAAACAAATTGTTTTGGGACTTCATTAATTTCTGATTTAGTTGATCAGGAGGGGGTTAAAAGAATAGGAAGTGCCCAATTTCGTAAAAAAGGTGCTTTCCTTCAACATGGAGAGATTCAAACAAATCCTTCAAAAGATTTATGGTTCAAATTATTTAAAGAAGATGCGCCACCAAAAGTAAATTTAGGTCTAACAAATGATGAAATAGTTCAACATTTAAGAAATTCATTCCTAAAGAATAAATCAAATATAAATTTCAAAAATATTGAGATTGATAATAAAAATATTAGAAAATTTTCATAATACGAATTGTTAAAGATCTCCTTTCTGCTTCATTGAATTAATTATCTTTGGCAATTCAATTCCTAAGGGATAATGATTTTTAAAGTTTAATTTGTTTACAATCTCTGAAGGCAAATTAAACCCTAATTTATTCAACACAAAGTTTCCAATTTTTGACCTATCAATTATCCCCAAAGGGATATCGGCTCCATTGAGAACCAATAAAAAACCTTCACTTGTTTCTTCAAGTGTTTCTATAGTTTTCCATAATTTATCGTTATAAGATACACTTACAAAATTATCGATTGGTTGCTTAAAATCTCCAACAAAGTTCCGTTCCCATTTTTTTAAAGAAACAGTTTTTAAAATATTCTCGTCAACAAAACCAGTCCATCTACCATTATTGGTAACAAAAAAATATTTATCTGATGGATCATTATTATTTTTTATCAATTTATTAAATTCTGATAAATTAGAATCGAACTCAATTTTTCTCAAAGGCTTTAATTTAATCTCAGAAACTTTACTAAATTTAAGTATGTTTTCAATTTTAAAAAATTGTCTTTCAGATTTTGAAGAATTTACTCCAAACAAGCCTAAGAAGGAAAGAATAAAACCAAAGTAAAAGTTAAATCTAAATAAACAAAATATCCCAAAAAATAGGACAAACAAAGATAAGAATAAATTTACTTTATTAAGGAAATTTCTTCCTTTGTTTTTACTTCCTGAGAAATACCAAATAATACCTTTTAATAAATTTCCTCCATCTAAAGATCCAATTGGAATCAAATTTAAGAAACCCAAGAATAAATTAAATATACCTACTCTAGAAATTACATTAATTGCTATTTGTTCTTGGGATGCACTGTAATTACTAATTATAAGAAGGATAAATGCTGTAGCAAAACATAAAAGAGGTCTAATAACCGCAATTTTTATATTACCTAAAGCAGTTTGACAATACTTTTCTACTTGTAAAATTGCTCCAAGAAAATAAAAAGTAATTTTTTTTATTTTTACACCCTGTTTGAGAGAAACAAAAGTATGAAAAATCTCATGAAAAATAATTGAAGATAATAAGAAAAAAGAAGTTAAAAATCCTATAATCCAAGCTTCTTTAGTGTTGTAAATATCACCTGAGGTTAAATTAATCTGATTACTTATACTCCATGAAAATAAAAAAAGAATTGCAAACCAATAAGGATGAATTTTAAAGGGAATTCCCCATATTTTAAAAATTTGCCAACTTCTCAAAAATAATCTCCGCTATATTTAGCAATAATATTAATTTTACATACAGGATAATCATATGCCCAAGACTAATGCTTTAATTAAAATTTGTGGCTTAACGTCAGAAGAACAAGCTCTTCAAGTCGCAAAATTAGGAGCGAATGCTATCGGCATTATTTCAGTTGAAGAGTCACCAAGATATATATCTGCTGAAATTAAGAAAAAAATTTTCAAAACTTTAGAAAGGTTGTATCCGAAAATAGAGAGAGTATCAGTCGTACAAAATTGTCCAATAGACTTGATTATTAAAAATTTCTTAGGCAACCCAAGTGAAACTATCATTCAATTACATGGAGATGAAGATATTGATTACTGTAAAAAAATAAGGGAAAAAATTCCCCATATTGGTCTATGGAAGGCTTTCAGAATAAAAACGGAAAAGGACATAGATAAAATAAAACCTTTTGAGGATTTTGTAGATGCGATACTGCTTGATTCTTGGAACAAAGAAACTTATGGAGGTTCAGGGAAAAAAATAAATTCTTTTTATCTAAAGAATCTGCAATTTAGCAAGCCTTGGTGGTTAGCAGGTGGCATATCAATTGAATGGATTGATGAGATCCTTACTGACTTCAAACCGGATGGCTTAGATATTTCAAGTAGTATTGAAATATCTCCAGGTTTAAAAGATATTAAAAAAACAGAGGCTCTTTTTAATTTTTTAAAAAGAGATTAGTAATTATTTGTAGCCGACTGCTGTTTTACAAGCTCAAAAAATTCTTGTTTTAAACTTAAATCATGTCTAAAATCACCTCTTACCACAGAATTAATCATACTTGTATTTGGTTCTTTAACCCCCCTCCATTTCATGCAATAATGTTGGGCCTTTACAATAATGCCTAGACCTTTAGGTTCACACAGTTTTTCGATTTCATCTGCAAGAATCATTACAGCTTCTTCCTGAATATGAGGTCTTGAAAAAACCCAATCAGCTACTCTCGCAAATTTTGAAAGCCCTATAACTTTATTGCCAGGTTTAATACCTATCCAACACTCTCCTAAAATCGGAACTAAGTGATGCGAACATGCAGATCTGACAGAAATTGGGCCAACTGTATAAATCTCATCAAGATTTTTGTCATTAGGGAAACTTGTAACTTTAGGTTGTTCATAATATCTACCTTTAAAAACTTCATTTAAATACATTTTTGAAACTCTTTCAGCAGTTTCTTGAGTATTATGATCATTTTCGACATCTATAACTAGGGACTTCAATAAATCTTTAACTCTTGAAGCTACTTCTTTTTCTAAAATTTCTAATTCTCCAGGATTTATAAAATCTGCAATATTATCGTTGGCGCTAAATTTAGTTCCAGAATTCTTAATTCTATCCCTAATAATTTCAGATATTAATTTATTAGTAATCTGGTCGTCAAAGTTTCTAATATTATCGTTGGGTAATGTCGAGGTCATAAAATTCTTTACAGAAAAATTGTATGCAACTTAATTAACTGTATCTTCTAAAAGCTTAATTGCTTATACACTATATCACATTCTCTTGTTCAATCGGGTTCGAAAAGATCTAAAAAAAATCACTTTTTTAAGATTTAATAGATAAAAAGAATGTTTAAAATGCTCCTCCAGAAGGCATCAAAGTTAAGTCTTCAATCAATTGTGATTTTGATTTTTGAGCCATAAAGAGAATAGTATCTGATACCTCGCTTGAGGAGAGCATAGAAGTTCTGTCAAAATCAGCATTGATAGATTCAGAGTCCCAAAGAGGAGTATTTACTGAACCTAAAGTTATTGTGCAGGCTCTGATTGAATTAGATCTCTCCTCTTCCCTCAAGCATTTAGTAAACATCGCTAGTGCAGATTTTGAAATACAATATGCTCCCCATTGGGGGAATGCATTATAAGAAGCATGGCTACTTACGTTAATGACTAATCCACCATTTTTTCTCATTTGAGGAATTATTGAGCTGCAGATTTGGAAAACGCTTGTAAGGTTTATTTGCATGGTTTGTTCCCATTGTCTCAAATCCATTTCAACTAAGGGGCCATTGAATGCGCAGCCTGCATTATTTATCAAGACTGAAGGGCAACCATACTTCTCAATTGCTTCTTTAACACAATGGTCTATTTCTGGAGGCTTAGATAAATCACATTTAACTAGGCTAATTTTTGATTTAGTAGTTAAAAGTTCGCTCTTTAGTTTCTCCATTAAATCCATATTCCTTGAAAGCAAAATTAAATCCCAACCAGCATTAGCAAAAGTAATTGCTGTGGATCTACCAATACCTTTCGTAGCACCTGTAATAAAAGCTAGTTTCAATTTATTCAGTTTTTTGGGGGATTTCACTATAAATCTCTTCAATATTATTAGCTTCGATAAATTTGCCTAAAACCCTAAACTTTTTGTATCTTTCCTCAATTAATTCATCTTCAGGCATTTGCAGTAAAGCATTAAGGTGTTTCTCAATAGCCTCTTTTAGTGTATTGCCAGCATCTAAAGGAGCCCAATTATTACCACCAGAAGGTTCTGGCAATACCTCATCTATTATCCCCAATTTAAGTAAATCTTTACCTGTAATTTTAAGTGCTGATGCAGCTTCTGGCGCCTTCGCAGCATCTCTCCACAAAATTGATGCACATGCTTCTGGACTAGCAACTGTATAAACACTATGTTCAAACATTAATAACCTATCAGCAACACCTATTCCGAGTGCACCTCCTGAACCTCCTTCTCCAATGACAGTAGCCACAATTGGGACCTTCAAGCCAAACATCTCTCGTAGATTTCTCGCAATAGCTTCCCCTTGACCATGTTCTTCAGCCTTTAAACCAGCATAAGCTCCAGGAGTATCAATAAATGTAAGAATTGGCAAAGAGAATCTATTTGCATGTTGCATTAATCTAAGAGCTTTCCTGTAACCTCCTGGTTTTGCCATCCCAAAGTTTCTTACTACATTTTCTTTTGTATCCCTTCCTTTCTGATGCCCTAACATCAATACTGGTCTACTATTTATTGAACCTATCCCCCCAATTAGTGCCATATCATCGCCACCATTTCTGTCTCCATGTAATTCGATCCAGTCATCACAAAACATTTGAACAAAGTCCAAAGTACTAGGTCTTTGAGGATGTCTAGCTACCTGAATCTTTTGTGCAGGAGTGAGAGACTTGAATATTTCTTCTCTTCTCCTTGCAGCTAAGGTTTCAAGCTGCAGAAGCTGTTGGCTTACATCTACTTCTGAATCTCTAGCTAATTCTTTAATTTGCTCTATTTGTTTTTCAAGTTCAACAAGAGGCTTCTCAAAGTCAAGGAGGTAACGTTTAGCCATAATTTAAACAGTTAATACTTTGTGCTCTTTATCAAGTCCAATCGCAGAAAAACCATGTTTTAAAGAAGCTTCTCCAATAAATTCCATTTTTTCAAGAGAAATGTTATTTCTTCCCCAACTAAAGTTGGTATAACACTTTTCAAATTCTAAAATCATAGCTTCTGCAAAGCAAGCAAACATCTCTCTCTGTGGGTTTTGCATTTCTGCAAGTTCCATCATATTCCAGCCAATATCATTGAAAAACTCTACTATACCTCCTTTTAATACATGAATATTTTCGCCCTGAAATTTCTCATCAAGATTTTTAGGGTATCCACCATCAATCATTAAACATGGTTTTCTTAAGTTATCAGTATCAATCTCAATAGTTTTAGGCATACTTGCTACCCATACAACAATATCCGCTTGAGGTAATGCTTCATCTAAAGTTGTTATGGTGCCACCATCTAAATCTTTTTGTAATAAAGCTAGTGGTTCTTTTTGTCTTGCGACCATAAGAAGTTCAGAAATACCGGTTTTATTTATAAGCCATCTACAAACAGCACTGCCTATGTCCCCTGTAGCACCAATAACTGCAACAGTTGCTTTTTTAAGGTCTATCCCAATACGTGGTGCATTTATTTCTAGTTGCCTACAAATAACCCAGGCGGTATGAGTATTGCCAGTAGTAAATCTTTCCCATTCTAATGAAGTATTTCTGATTTGTTTATGCTGAAGAAGATTAAAATTCTCAAATATAATAGAAGTAAATCCCCCTAAAGCTGTAATATTAATCCCTTTTTTCTGAGCTAGTTCCATAGCATTTAATACTTTTCTTCTTGCCGTTTTAAACCTAGAAAGCATCTCAGGAACAAAGCAAGAATCTATGTAAGAGCCTTCTATAGATATTCCAGTAGCACTCTTAACTTCAACATTTTCAACCAACTGTGGAGGAGCTGTACACCAAACATCCAAGTTACCATCTGCGATATGATCAAAGCCTAGCATCGAAGCTTTTCTTTTAGCATCTTCAAAACTGGTTGAGTGGCCAATTAACCCAAACATTTAAAATTTATAAATGGTTTCTATATGATGTTATGAACAATAGCACAGAGGTACCTACTTAAATAGGAATGATTAATTATAAAATTCCTAATTAAGTAGAAATAAAATCAAACAATTGCAGCCATCGCCATTCTGGCAATTTCTCTATTATCTAGACCTATTTCCATCAATGTATCTTGATAAGCAATCATAAATTCTTCCATTAATTCTTCCCTGTCCATAGCTAAAACTGATGCGTCATCTGCTACTTCATCTAACATCTTTTTAATTAAAGGAAGATTAACCTTATTAGCTTCCATTAATTCCTCTTTACAAGTAGATAAATTCTCTTTAAGCCACTCTTGACCGTAATTCAAATGAAGATATTCATCTTTAACAACTCCCTCTGTTATTTTTTTTGCAAAAGGATCGGCAACTCTTATATAAACATTATAAGCAGAGATTGCGAATGCTTCTATTAAGATAGCCTGTATTAAAAGACATGTTGTTAAATTTCCTTTTTCAAGAGCAATTTGAAAATTACCATGTAATTTAGAAAAGAATTTTTTAGCAAAATCCATATCTGCTTCTACACCTAAATTTCTTCCACATGCAGTAAAGCCTTTTTTATGTTTCATTTCCATTCTCGCCAATTTAGTTAACTCCTCTAATTCATTTGGAATTAAAGTTGCTATTGAAATGTAATTATCATGAGCCTCTTGCTCTCCCTCTATAACAATTGCATTTATTCTGCTATATGCATCCTTATAAGAATCTGTAGTGAAGTCGGGCAAATTTAAAGAAACCGGGTTAGACGATTCTTCAATAGTTTGTTTATTTGATTCTAGAGTTTGCATGTCAGTAATCTTTAGCTCATTATGCATGAATATTACACGATTATAGAGTGTTTATTTAAATATCATGAAAATAGTTTCAATTGTTAAGTCACAATTTTTACTTAAAGTTATTTAAGAATTGTTTGGCCAATCTGATTGCATCAGATTCATAATCAATTTGAACCAATGATTAATCAATAATTCCTTTAAATTTTTTCCTAACGACTCATTTGCTCCTCTACTATCCCCTATAACACCTGATTCACTGATGTCGTCAGTAAGCCAAGCAGTGGGCGCATTGCCCTCTAGGCTCCAACCTTCAGGAATCTGTCCTTTAATGCCCTCATTTGGGCGTTCATCACCCACTAATTCTGGTTTTAAAGCCATCATCAAACTTGTTTCAGCTAGAGAAGCATGAAGCCCATCCTCGATCTCAGTTTTTGTTAACAATTCATTCAATCCATTAACACCACTCCATAAGAAACAAGGGAAAACTGCCATCCCTGGTGCGAAACTTCTTAACTCTCTTGCAGCTGTATTTAATAGTGAAATTTGACCCCCATGACCATTAATCAATATCAATCTTTTAAAACCCATTTCTGATAATTGACTTCCGACTTCCTTAATCATTGAGGTTATTAAATTTGAGGAAAGTGAAATTGTCCCGGCGAAACCCTTATGTTCTGGAGAAAAACCAATATATTGAGTTGGAAGTTTTTTTAATGGAATATCGGCAGAGAATAATTTAAAAACTTCGCTAATAATTTCATCAACAAAAATACTATCTGTAGCAAGAGGCAAATGCGGTCCATGTTGCTCAACAGCACCGAATGGCCAAATCACTGTAGATCTTTTGTTTTTTGCAACACTCTCAATTTCTTTCCAATTTAAATATTCAAATTTATTAGGTATTGGTTTAAAGTTCATTAATTTTAATTTTGAGTACTAACATTTAGAGTATGTTAATAATTAATTATTCTTATTTTACCTACGATGGGAGTCAATAATAAAAATGCCCAAGATATTATCCAACCAAAGGGCAATAAAAAACCTCTTCAGGTACTTCACATAAGCAAGAAAGATACTCAAAAAAAATCTCAAGATATAGTTAATAAGCAAACCAATTCGCAAGAAGAAACTAAAAAAGAAAATATCGCGATCAAACCTCAAATCATCAAAGATGATTCAGTAAAAGAAATTGAGGACAGTAATGAAAACACCAAAGATTTTGATATTTCTCAACAAGACTTAAATAGACCCCTTAGTTTTTCTGAGCAAAACACAGAATTTCAATTAGAAAGGACTGTTGATGAATTCGATTTTGATGAAAGTGCTTTTTTGGAGGCTTTAAATGAAAATGAACCAATTGGGGCTACAGGAGAAACAATTTCAGGTAAGGTTATAGCAATCGAAAGTGATGGACTTTATATTGACATTGGAGGAAAAGCACCTGGTTATATGCCCAAAAAAGAATGTGGTTTGGGTGTCATAACAAATTTTAAAGAAAAATTTTCTATAGGCCTTGAAATGGAAGTTTTGGTTATCAAAGAACAAAATGCTGATGGGATGGTAACAGTAAGCGCTCGGGCATTAATTCTTAGGCAAAGTTGGGAGAAAGTATCAAGTTCCGCAAAAAATGGAGAATTAATTAACGTTTTAATTAATGGATTTAACAGAGGTGGACTTACGTGTGATGTAGATGGATTGAGAGGATTTATCCCAAGATCCCAACTTGAAGATGGACAAGACTATCAATCTTTTATTGGCAAAACCCTAAAAGTAGCATTTCTTGAGGTGAATCCAGAATCCAGAAAATTAGTTCTCTCTGAAAAGAAAGCATCATTAGTCTCTAGGCTTACAAGTTTAGAACTAGGTCAATTAATTGAAGGAGAAGTTTTAGCAGTAAAACCCTATGGCTTCTTTATAGATTTAGGTGGAGCTAGTGGACTTCTTCATCAATCCTCATTAACAAATGGATCGATTCGTTCTTTAAGAGAAGTTTTTAGAGAAGGGGAAATAATAAAAGCTTTAATATCTGAAATTGATCTCGAAAAAGGGCGAATTGGTCTCAATACAGCACTACTAGAAAACACTGCGGGCGAATTAATTATTGATAAGCAAAAAGTTATGCAAGAAGCCACTGAAAGAGCACTAAAAACTAAAGCACTCTTCGATAAAAAAGAACAAGATAAATGAAGATTAATAAAACAATGGAGTCAAGTCTTAAATTAAAAATTTCAGATTGGGAATTAGACTTCTATTCAAGACCAATTATTGAATCAAATGGAAAAAAAAGGTGGGAGTTAATTATTTGCTCTACGAGAAGTTATAAGACAGAAGATATTTTTCTTTGGAATAAAAAATGCCCTGCCAATGAAGTCAATTCAGTATGGCTTACAAAGGCACTGAATGAAGCAATAAGTGAAGCAAAAAAACAAGGGTGGGAGAAACCTTCAATAGTTCGGTTCTGGAGGTCGTCAATGAAATCGATTATTAAGAAATCTCTGGAGGCCGTAAGTATTGAGGCTCTTGTAAGTAGAAGAACTTACGATTTATTCGATCGAATCGAATTTCTTGAAAAAGAGATTTATCCAAAGGAAAAAGGTTACGTAAGAGGTGTACTAGCTCCTAGTTTTACATCTAAAATGGAAAACTCCCCTGAACCTCTTCCTGACGCAGTTAGGGGTGATGCTTTAACTATCTCTGAAATATCCATTGGCGAATTAAAATCAGCAGAAAATTGGCCTATGGATTTTGGAGATATTTTCCCAATTCAGAAAGATTTAGATGATAATAAATTGGTTCCAGGATTAAGACTTTTTAGCAAAGATAGATCTTTAGCACTTTCTGCATGGTTCAGTTGTTTAGAACCTATTAAATTAACTATACATAAGAACCAACTCATCCTTGAAGCTTTAGAAGACGATAAGTGGCTGGTAACAGATTTACCAGAAAAAGATGCAAACATTTTGAGTACAAAGTTTTTAGAGAATAAAAAAAATTCTTTTGGGTATCAATTTATTTCCATACAGTCAACGCCATACATAGAAAAATTTGCAGGATTCTGGATCTTGAGAGATATTGAATTAATTACATAAGTTCAGTTTAGGAGCAGGAACTATTCCTTATAAAGAAGTATATTTCTCAAAAGTTGAAATTTCTATTCAAAACAAAAAATTTGAGTATTATTCATCACCCATCCTTAGTCAAAATAATTTCAAACATGCATACTTTACGAAGTCTAGCTCTGAGAAATTTCTTCAATTATTAGGGAATCACTTTAATGAAAATTACATAAATTGTGTTTCCAATCAAATTCACAGTAATGTGATAGCGTTTGGTTCATATTCGCAAGAAGGGGGTAAGACTGTCGCAGATGGTCTTGTTGGTAATAAATGCAATCAAAACTTGTGGGTTTACACAGCGGATTGCATGCCAATATTTTTTGCAGATAAAAGGACAAGAAAAGTAGCGGCTTTGCATTGCGGAAGAAAAGGTTTAGAAAAAAAAATAATAAAAAATCTGGTCAAAATTTTTGATAATTTTGGGACACATAGAGATGACTTACTTGTTGCAATAGGACCTGCAATTTCGAAAGAAAATTATCTAGTTGATAAAATGACACTCAAAGAATTTTATAGAAAGGCTGAAAACAAAAACATTAGGGTCAATTTTACAAAAACTGAAAAAGATTTTTATTTTAATGATTCGAATCACTTCAAAAAGCAAAACTTAAATCAACTTGATCTTAAAAGATCTGCCCATAGACAAATTTTAAATGAGAACATTCCTGATACAAATATTGAAATCTCAAATTTATGCACATACAAATTAAAAAATGAATTTTATTCCTGGAGAAGGAGCAAAACAATCTCGAGGCAATGGAATTTAATTTGCTCATAGAGGTAGTTATCTAGGACAACTTTCACTAGTCAAGTCTTTAGCGACTAATAATTCGGTCATCTCCTTAGTACCTTTAATATTGAAAACTTTGGCTAACAAAACATTCTCTTTGAAACCAAAAGGTTTTATTTTCACTTTGCTTCTCCTAGGGAATTCACTCTTAAGTAAATTAGTTGCTTCTAGCTCATCATTTTCATTTACATCTACACAAAATAATCCAATAGTTAAATTCCTATTTTGATCCCCAACCAAAATAGTATTTGAACTTTTAATTTGAAGAATTTCAGCCGAGTTAACCACTATAGGATTAAGAATAATCAAGCAGAATATAATTAAAATTTTTGATATTTTTTTCAATTTAGATAAATTAAACTTTTTAAAACATCTTAAAGTTAATTTTTTAAAATAACGAATTTTTAAAAATTAGTCTTCACAATTAACATATCCAACCATTTGAGCATTACTTTTACCAGGAGGAACCATTGGATAACAATTTTCGCCTCTTCTGACAAGGATATTAATCAATGCAGGGCCATCATGATCTAGCGCATTTTTTAATTCATTCTGTAATTGTTTTCTATCAGAAATTAAGTATCCTTTAACTCCAAAAGACTCAGCAAGTTTTACAAAATCAGGTTCACCACAACTCATATCAGATGAGGAATATCTTTCATCGTAGAAACTTTCCTGCCATTGTCTTACCATCCCTTGCCAGCGATTATTAATAATAATCAATTTTACCTTTAAACCATATTGAGATAAAGTTCCTAATTCTTGAATATTCATTAAGACACTTGCATCTCCTGCAATACAAATTACATCTGAATTAGGTAAGGCTGCTTTTACTCCAATTGCCGCTGGCAATCCAAAACCCATAGTTCCTAAGCCTGCACTACTAATCCATTTTCTTGGAGAATTCCTAAGATATTGAGCAGCCCACATTTGATGTTGTCCTACATCTGTAGTTACATAAGCTTCTGGCGAAAGTTCCCTAACTTTTAAAAGAACTTCCTGAGGATAAATTTCTCCTTCTTTAGGCGGATCATATAAAGGGTGTTTATTTTTCCAAAAATCAATTTTTTCTAACCAGTTCTTAGTAAGACAACTAGATTTGTTATTGAGAAATTTTTGATTAATTTTGCGAACGGCTTTTGAAACATCTGAGACAATTGCAACATCTACACGTCTATTCTTATTTACTTCTGCTGGATCGATATCTATATGAATTACTTTTGCATTAGGTGCAAAAGTATCTAATTTTCCTGTCACCCTATCATCGAATCTAGCACCAATGGCAATTAAAAGATCGCATTCTGTAACTGCAAAATTTGCGTAAGCAGTTCCGTGCATTCCTAACATCCCTACAGATAAATTGTCTTTTTCATCAAAAGATCCCTTCCCCATCAAGGTTGTAGTAACTGGTATTTGATAATTTTTTGCCAAAATTCTTATTTCATCATGGGCTCCGGAAGATATTGCCCCACCTCCAACGTATAGAAGAGGTCTTTCAGAATGTTCTATTAATTTAATTACTTTATTGATTTCGCAATCATTAATATCACCATTCCTTTTAAATCCTTTGGGAATAATCTCACCAGGCAAAACTCTTTGGTAATTAAAGAACTCTTGACCTACATCTTTTGGTATATCAATTAAAACTGGGCCAGGTCTTCCAGAAGAGGCTATAAAGAATGCTTCGGAAACTACTTTCGCAATATCTGAAGGATCTCTTATTACCCATGAATGTTTCACTATTGGAAGGGTTATACCAAAAATATCAGTTTCTTGAAAAGCGTCTGTCCCTATAGCAGGTCTTGGGACTTGGCCTGTAACTACAACTAGGGGGACTGAATCCATTTGAGCAGTTGCAATCCCAGTTACCAAATTTGTTGCACCTGGACCTGAGGTACCAAAACATACCCCTACTTCACCAGTAGATCTTGCATATCCATCAGCAGCATGTGAACCACCTTGTTCATGCCTAACCATAAAATGCTTTAACCAACCATCTTGTTCTGCTTTATGAACAGCGTCATATATTGGCAGTATCGCTCCTCCAGGATATCCAAATATAACTTTTACCCCATGAATTTTTAAAGAATCCATTAATGCATCTGCACCAGTTATCCAAACTGGACTTTCATTTTTTGAACTACCCTTTGAAAAGGATCTCGAAGTAAGGGTCACTAAAGAAATTCAATATTTAATATAAATTTTAAGCTTAATTAAATATTTTTGCCTCATTTAGAAATGTAATGTCAGAAATGTATTCAAAAAATCTTTAAATAGATTTCAAATATACAAATAAATATTAATAGTCCTTTATAAAATACCTAGCTTATGTAAAGGTCCAGTGCCTGAAATAAGTTCAATAAAAAGCACAAGAAATATAATCATTGCAACCCTTCCGTTCCACACCTCTGAACTATTATTCCAACCCCATTGCCATTTCTCCTGGGGATAAAGTTTAACCTTTTCAGGCAATTTTGAAGCCTCCTCAATATTAATTATAGGCCCTTCCAAACAGTCAATCACAAGATCACTAAGACCTTCAATAAAAGTAGGATGAGTATTTAGAGCTTTAACTCTCCGAAAGTTTTTAATACCAGCCTGTTCGGCAATTTCTTTATATTCAATATCAATTTCTTGCAATGTTTCAATATGCTCTCCGACGAAACTTATGGGAACCACAATAAGATCACAAACATTTGACCTTCCAAGATCAGCTAACACTTCTTCTGTATAAGGCTTCAACCATTCAACAGGGCCGACTCTACTTTGATAAGAAAGCGTATACGGGTTACTATGCCCTAAAGATTTTTCTAACTCATTAATTATTAATAAAGAACAATCTTCAATTTGTTGTTTATAAGGGTCTCCAGCTTCCTCTACGTAACTCTTAGGAACTCCATGAGCAGTAAAAAATATATGAGCTTTAGAAGGTGAATCACAAAGTGAAATTTTTTCAGAAATTAATTCGACCATTGACTTTAAATAACCTGATTGACTAAACCAACTCCTTACACATCTCATTGGAATCTTCTTAAATTCATCATCAGAATCACGCAATTTTTTTAATTCTCTAAAGCTCGAACCACTAGTACTTATCGAAAAATGTGGATACAAAGGTATTACAACAACTTGTTTTATACCATCTGCTTTCATATCAGCAATAGCTGATTCGGTAAAAGGATGCCAATACCTCATAGCAATATAGGTAGTAGCATTAAACCCCTTATCCCTTAATTTAGATTGCAATTCTCTTGCTTGTTGTTCAGTTATCCTTCTGATAGGTGAACCTCCACCTATAGAAAGATAGGCCTGTTGAGAAGTAGTACTTCTAAGAGTACTAATTAACCAGGCTAGAGGCTTTTGAAAAACAGGAAAAGGAGTCCTGATTATCTCAGGATCAGAAAAAAGATTGTATAAGAATGGACCTACATCAGTAATGCGTTCAGGCCCTCCTAAATTCATTAGTAAGACGCCTATTTTATCCATTTAAAATTTATGGAGATTGAAAAGCAACATTAAAAACGTCATTATATGGTCAATTATATAAGTAAATGAACGTAATTCAGGAAATTAATAACTTCAATGATAAATTTGCTACTCAAGGCAGCAAGCTTAAAATTGAGAAAAGAGGACAGAAGTTAAATATTCGTGGTTCACTCCCCTCCAAAGAAGATAAAAATAGCTTTAAAATTCAGAGAATATCTCTTGGTTTAAAGGCTGATATTTCTGGATTAGAGGAGGCTAAAAAAAAATTACAATTAATCAATTTGCAATTGGAATTGAAGCAATTTGATTGGATTAATTGGATAGGCAAACCTCATAAAAAGGAAATAAAAAATGTTTTTGAATTCCCAAATAAATTAAATCAATTTGAAGAATATTTTTTTAAAGAAAACAAAACTGATTTTCGAAGCAGCACTAGAAAAACTACCTGGAGAAGTTCTTACAAACCATATATGAAAAGAATCCTAAATATCTACAATGAATATGAGAATGAAGCTTTAGAAAAAATATTTCAAAAAACACTTAAAAGTTACAAAGAAGGTAGCAGAAGTAGGAAACAATGCGCAACTTCTCTAAGCGTTTTGGCAAAGTTTTTGGACATTAAACTACCAGATGATTGGAAATTAAATTCTAGGGGATATGGCCTGAAAAAAGCAGGATTTAGGGATCTCCCTACAGACGAGTTAATAGAGAAACTTTGGGAGACGATACCAAACAAATCTTGGAAATTTGTTTTTGGTTTGATGGCTACATATGGATTAAGGAATCATGAAGTATTTTTTTGTGATTTAAGTTCTCTTACTAATTTTGGGGACAAAATTATTAGAGTTTTACCTACGACTAAAACAGGGGAACATCAAGTTTGGCCATTTCATCCTGAATGGGTAGAAAAGTTCGAATTATCAAAAATTGGTGAAAATCCAGATTTACTACCAAATATTAATAGAGACCTTAAAAACACAACCTTACAGAATATTGGAAAAAAAATAACTGATCAGTTTAAGCGTTACTCTTTACAAATAAAACCTTATGATTTGAGGCATGCTTGGGCAGTAAGAACAATTTTTTATGATTTACCTGATACTGTGGCTGCCAGAATGATGGGACATTCGGTTAGTTTACATACTCAAACTTATCATCACTGGATAACTAAAAGAGATCAACAACAGGCAGTAAATAATGCACTTTTAAAAGTTAAAAGAGCTAAAAATATTTAAAGATTTATAATCATAAAATAAAAATTAGGGTCATATGCAAGAAAAAACTCCATCTTCCGAGAAAATATTTAACCTCGATAATCAAGCAAATAAGTTAGGAATGGGAGGGAAACTATCACCAGATAGCGATGAGACCTCATATAAAAAAAGAATGCAGCGAAGAAAAGATATTCAAAACGAAAGACTACAAATTAGAAAAACAAAAAAAGGATTATTGATTGTATTTACTGGGAATGGTAAGGGGAAGACAACTGCATCATTAGGTATGGCTTTAAGGACTATAGGGCATGGCTATAAAGTAGCAATAATTCAATTTATCAAGGGAGGCTGGACCACTGGAGAAGAAAAAGCACTTAAAAATTTGTCTTCAAACATATCTTGGCATTCATTAGGAGAGGGATTTACTTGGGAAACACAAGACAGAATAAGAGATGAACAATTAGTTCAAGAGGCATGGCAACTAGCCAAAAAATACATAATGAACGAATCTTATAAACTTATCATTCTTGATGAAATTAATATTGCTACAAAACTTGGTTATCTTGCTCCAGAAGAAATAATCACTTTTTTAAAAAGCTTAAATAATAGAAAAAATCATGTGGTTTTAACTGGAAGGGGAGCATCTGATTTAATTATCAATTACGCTGATTTAGTCACAGAAATGGAACTAATAAGACATCCATTTAAAGAACAAGGAATAAAAGCACAAAAGTGCGTTGAGTACTAAATTAAACAAATTTTCATGTTATTTCTTCAGGCTGGTTTAGAAATGTTTAAAGACGCAAGCAATATTTGAAAAAAAATAAATTTGGTACTTTTACTTGCTAATGTCTTAAGGGTACGATTATTGAATGACTTACAAAAGAGTTCTCTTAAAACTTAGTGGTGAAGCACTTATGGGTGAAAAACCTTATGGTATTGATCCTGCCATAGTCCAGTCAATTGCAGAAGACGTTTCAAAAGTAATAGAAAATAATGTACAACTTGCAATAGTTGTTGGAGGTGGGAACATTTTTAGGGGACTTAAAGGGTCTGCAGATGGAATGGATCGCGCGACTGCTGATTATGTAGGGATGCTAGCAACAGTAATGAACGCGATTTCACTGCAAGACGGCTTAGAGAGAGTAGGAGTTGCAACCAGAGTGCAAACAGCAATCGAAATGCAGGAAATTGCAGAACCCTATATTAGAAGAAGAGCCATGAGGCACCTAGAAAAAGGTAGAGTTGTAGTCTTCGGAGGTGGATGCGGAAATCCATTTTTCACAACTGATACTACAGCAGCTTTAAGGGCAGCTGAGATAAACGCTGAAGTTGTTATGAAGGCTACTAAAGTAGATGGGGTATATGATCGTGATCCTAATCAATTTAAAGATGCAAAAAAATATTCCTCTCTCAGTTATCAACAAGTTCTTAGTGATGAAATTGCAGTAATGGACAGTACTGCGATTGCACTTTGCAAAGATAATAATATCCCAATTATGGTTTTTGATATATTCAAAAAAGGGAACATTTCTAAAGCTGTTGCTGGTGAGCCAATAGGCTCTCTAATTAGTTAAAGATCATTTAATTTTTTTTAATTATGAAAGAAAAAGAAATTCAAGAAAATATGAATAAAAGTATTGAAGCCACACAAAGAAACTTTAATACAATTAGGACAGGCAGAGCTAATGCTTCATTATTAGACAGAGTAAGTGTTGAGTACTACGGAGCAGAAACACCAATCAAATCACTTGCCACAATAAACACAGTTGATTCACAAACAATTTCAATACAACCTTTTGATATTTCATGTTTACAAGCGATAGAGAAATCTATTTCTATGAGTGATTTAGGTATTACTCCAAATAATGATGGCAAAGTAATAAGAATAAATGTTCCTCCTTTAACAGAAGAAAGAAGAAAAGAATTTTGTAAATTAGCTTCTAAATATGCAGAGGAAGGAAAAGTAGCCTTGAGAAATATTAGAAGAGATGCTGTTGATAAAGAAAAAAAAGATGAAAAAGATGGTCTTATTTCTATTGACGAATCGAGAGATAATCAATCTGAAATTCAGAAAATTACTGATAAATATATTGCTTTAATAGATACTAAATTGTCTGAAAAAGAGAAGGAAATTCTAAAAGTTTGACAGAATTTGATGTTGTAATAATCGGAGGAGGTTTATCAGGATCTTCTACTGCTCTTAACCTATCAAAGAAAGGATATTCTGTTTTAATTATTGAAAAAGAAAAATTCCAAGATTACAAACCCTGTGCAGGTGGGATGGCATCTTCAATGCAAAGATTTCTTCCTCTAAATATAGAAGATTCCATAGAATCAAAAATTAAGAATGTTGAATTCAGATGGCAGGCTGCAGATAATGTGTCTGCTGATCTCACGGGTGAATCCCCATTTTGGATTATTAAAAGAGAAAAACTTGATCAATTATTGCTTGATGAGTCCTTGAGTAATGGAGTTCGGATAATGAGACCATTATTGATAGAAAAAATCATAAAAAAAAATGATAAATGGGAAATCAACTGCAATAACAAAGCAAAGTACACATCAGAATTTCTCGTTATTGCCGATGGGTCCCAATCCAAATGGGCAGGATATTTCAATTTAGGGCCAAAAAAACCAAGATTTGCGAATACAATTTCACTTAGATTGAAAGGGTTAGGTGATATACCGAGAGATGCAGTTAGATTTGAGTTTGGATTTATAAAATATGGGTTTGCATGGGCTTTCCCCCTAAGAGAAAGCTTAAATATTGGTTTAGGTACTTTTATAAATAATGGTCTCTTGGAAAATCAGGCTATAAATAAAAAAGTAATCAGAAGCTTCGGTTTTGATGATTTTCCTCATAAAACAATTAGTAAGAAACTAAGAATATGGAATGGGTTCCACTCTATCAATAGTGACAAAGTTTTAGCTGTTGGAGATGCAGCATCTCTATGTGATCCATTTTTAGCTGAAGGAATTAGACCATCTTTAATTAGCAGTTTTTATGCTGCAGAATACATAGATCAGTGCATATCAGGAAGAGTAGATGATTTAAATCTTTATACAAAAAAAATTAACAACATTTGGGGGGAATCAATGGCTTGGGGGAGGAGAATAGCCCAGGTGTTTTATAGATTTCCCAGAACTGGATACCAATTGGGCGTAAAAAGAAAAACAGCCCCTAAACGTATTGCACAAATATTATCAGGAGAAATGAGTTATGAAGATATTGCAAAAAGAGTTATTAAAAGACTTTTAACAAATAGTGGGACTTGATTTTTTTTAATTCAAACTTAAATTTAGTTAGCAGAAATTAATTTATGATTTTTAATTTCTGAATATCTCTTATATAGCAGCTCTTCCAATTCTTCTATAGCCATACTAAATCCAGTGATACCTTCACTAAGCTTCTCACTAGCCATTTGATCTTCTAACATACTTAATCTGAAATCTTTTTCTTGAAATTCGTAGTCAATAGAATTATTTATTTGGGTACTTACATCTAATTTTCTTATTAACTCTCCTTTTTCTTTTTTCAGTTCCTCAAGGAATTTTGGTGCGATTGTTAAAAGATCGCAACCTGCTAATTCTTTTATTTCATCAAGATTTCTAAAACTTGCTCCCATCACTTCTGTCTTGAATCCCTTTTCTTTAAAGTACTTGTAAATTTGTGTAACCGAAATAACACCCGGGTCTTCAGAACCAACGAAACTAGTTTTACCAGTTTTTGCTTTATGCCAATCCAATATACGGCCAACGAATGGTGAAATTAGAGTTATATTTGCATTGGCACAACTTACCGCTTGGCAGAAGTTAAAAAGTAAAGTTAAATTGCATTTAACACCCTCTTTTTCCAGAATTTCAGCTGCCTTAATTCCCTCCCAAGTTGCGGCAATCTTAATCAAAATTCTTTCCTTTTCAATTCCAAAATTTTTGTAAAGCTTGATTAATTTTCTCGCTTTTTCTACCGTAGCTTCAGTGTCAAAACTCAATCTTGCATCAACTTCTGTAGATACTCGCCCTGAAATAATATTCAATATTTCTTTTCCAAAAAATACTGAAACTTGGTCGACAGTTTCTTTAATTAATTCAATTTCAGAGAATCCTTGGGGCAAGGAATTTTCTGAACTTTCTAAAGCTTTATCAATTAATTTCACATAATCAGGATTCTTAGCAGCAGCAAGTATTAGAGATGGATTGGTGGTGGCGTCCCTTGGTTGAAATTTTTTTATCGAATCTAAATCTCCAGTATCAGCAACAACAACGGTCATTGAGGACAATTGTTCTAAAATTGATTTCATGTCTATCTAATCATATATATACACAAACTAGCTTTAATTCCCAATGAAATCATCAGATAGTGAACTAAATATTTATAAAATTAGAAAATTTTAGGGTTTTTTAACAATCATTCCGTGATCTTTAATGTTAGGAGGTATTTTTTCAATTACTATCAAACTCTCGATAATTTCTTTCGCAACTGGTACTGCGACAGTTGAACCATATGCATATGATTTAGTTGGCTCATCAACCACTACAAGAACAGCATATTTTGGATTATCAACTGGTAAGGTCGCAACAAAACTACAAACTTTTTTGCTTGTATAAGAACCATTTAAGGCTTTTTGAGAAGTGCCAGTTTTCCCAGCTATCCTATAACCCTCGATTTTTACTCCAGATCCACTACCTTTATCAACTACGCTTTCCATCCATTCAAGAACAATTTTGGAAACTCCATTTGAAAAAATTTGTTTTTTTGGATTTTTATTTAATCTTTCTTTGAAATTTGATGTTACATGAGGAGTTACTTCAAACCCCCCATTTGCTAAAGCCGCATGAAGTTGAACCAATTTAAGTGGCGAGATTGAGAAACCTTTACCAAAAGAAGTTACGGCAGGCTCAATTGATTGATTTACAAATAAATCTTTTCTCTTTAGTTGGCCAGCAGTTGATTCAAATAAGTCAGTCTCTAAATTTTTATTTATACCTAAATTTTTTAACCAATCCCAATAAATTGAAGGGTCTAAATTTTGCATTATTTTTACCATCCCAACATTACTTGAAACCTGCAAAACTTTTGGATAGTCAATGTATCCATTAGCTTTTTTATCCCAATTAGAAAGTGTCCATCCTCCAACATTAATCTTTCCCATATCTTCAACTACTCCATCTTTCTGGATTACTTTTTCTTCTAAAGCTAAGGCAAGATTAATAGGTTTAAAAGTTGAACCAGGCTCAAATAAATCTTGAGAATACCAACCCTTAAAAAGTTCAGAATCATACTGCCAAAATTTATTTGGATCATATGACGGGACTGTCACCAAGGAGAGAATCCGACCATTATTTACATCCATAACTATGGCAAATCCTTTCTTTGCTTTCCATTTTTCTACTTGCTTTGATAATGAATTAAATGATGCTTTCTGTAATTTTGAATCTATAGTTAGGCCTAAACTTCTGTAATCAGTAATAAAATCACCAGGTGCTGAATTATCCGGAAGAGGAGTTCCATCTCCTCCTCTTTTTATTAAATTACTTTTATTAAATACCTTAATTTGACTATCTAAATGCAGCTCTAAACCTGCTGAAGCAATATTCTCATCATTAACAAAACCGACAAGATTTGAGTAAATCTCCCCTTGTGGATAAAATCTCTGCGAATATTTAAACAAATCAAGTCCGCTTATTTGCAGTTTCTTAATCTTTTCTGCTTTTTCTTCAGAAATTTTATCAAAAAGCTTTATACCACTCATTTTATTATTAAATTTCCTCAACAGTATTTCATTATTAATATCCAAGATGGGTGACAATTTTCCTGTAACTTCTTCAATACTGCGAACTGTATTAATTGAATCCCCAGGAAAATTAAAATATTCTGGATGAGCCCATAATTTATAGAGAGGTTTATCGTAAGCAATTAATCTATTATTTCTATCAACAATTGATCTCCTTTTTTTTAAGGAGTTAGTTTTAGAAGACTGTATTAATCTAGCTTTACTTTGCAAATCAGAGGCTTTAAAGACTTGCAATCTAACTAGCCTACCAAACAAAGAAAATATTAATAGTAAACAAAAAATATAAAGGAATTTAAATCTTCTTTGATCAAGGGGTGTAAGGCGAACAATTTTTTTGTATTTTTTCATCAATATCCCCTTTTATACTTGCTATCACTAAAACCTTCAATGAACGTACTTAAATTTTTATTAAATAAACTTTCTTTTTTTTCTGCAACTTTATCTAGATAGATTAAATCTTCAGGTTTAGTTTTTCTATAGATATTTAGAGACTCAAGTTCACTAATATAATATTCCTCCATTTTAGAAATAAAATCAATGAGATTATTATTGATAGCTCTTGTTTTAGATAAGGTTTTAAATGTATTTGTCCATTTTCTTTGACTATCAAAAGATAAGAAAAATAAGGTGAAAATTAATACCAAAAGAGAGATATTAATGGTGTCGAAAATTTGATGTATTAATTTGATATTGATTATATTTATTTTTTCAGATTTTTTTTTACTTTCATATGAAACTTTTTTTTTAAAATTACGTTGATTCCCATAAGGTTTCATCTATGATTTATTTTTTAAATGAAAGAAGTCTTATTAATTAAATAAACATCTATTTGTTTGATTCGCAAGTAAAAAAATAAATTCTTTAGGTCCTCAATAAGAACAAATTTAAGAAAGTCAATCCATTCCATAAAGAATGCATAATAACTGAAGAGAGTAAACTTCCTGAAGCAACTCTTGTAATTCCTAATCCAATACCAAGAACAAATAATGGCGGCATTTCTCCCAAACTTAAATGAGCTAATGCAAAGATAAAAGCTGAAACAATGATGCCCGAAATTACTCCAAAATCTCTTGAAAGAGTTGGTAGTAAAATGCCACGAAATATAATCTCCTCAAATAAAGGAGCAAATAAAGTTGTTGTTACAAACAATAGAAAAAATGATAAGTAATTATTATTATTAAGAACAATTTCCAGCAAAGGGTTACTACCATTCTGATTATCGATAAGACTATTCATAATTAAAGAAATCAGTAAAACAAAAGGAACAATTGTTAACCAACCTCTAATTCCCTGAATAATTGCATACTTTATTGGCAAGAAATTGAACTGTAAATAATCCTCTTTATAATTAAATTCACCATTTAAAGATTTAATTTGATAAAAAACTATTCCTAATGGCGGAATAGCCATAAAAAGATATCCAAAGAATATTTTTAAAGATTGAGACAATTCATTGGAGATATTTTTAGAAAAAAGTTCTACTAAACTGATAGAAAACAAAGGTGATACTACTTCTCCTAAAACAACAAATCCACCTGCAATTAATAAAACCATATCTATTATTTCTAAATCTAAGGATTTAATTTCTTGCCAACCAAACTTTCTCAAAGATATAGACGTCCATAATGTTTTTAAAGCCAGAATTGAGCCAAGAAGTATTGTTAAAAGTGGTATAAGTCTGATGGCTAATATTTTTAAAAACATTTTGCTTGAAAATGATTTTGTTATTAATGAACTATCATCAAAATCAAATTTCTGGCTTAAAATGTGATATAAAAATCTATCCCCTTTAAATAAATCAAATTTATCAGAATTTGTTTTATATGAATTATTATTAGATTTCTTTTCTATCTCATCAATCAGTAATTTAAAGTTTTTATTTTCAAAATCTTTGGATATATTTTTATAGATTGTGGGTTCATTTGAATCTGATGTAATTATTCGAATTAATTTATTTCTCTCTGTTAGTTCATCAAATGAGACCTCAGAGAGCGATTTATTTATTTGATCAACAGGATCATTTATAATAAAAAATTTTTTAAGATTTATAGGTATTGATTGGACCGATAATTCAGCAATTTCCTGCTCTTTTTGACTTATATCAAATGAAACAGATGGTCTATTTAAACTATCTCTTAACCCCTGCTGCCATACAAAAAAAGTTATGACTATAGAAATAAAAGCTAAAGAGAGTTTTGACTTAGAAATATTTTTAAAGATCATAACTTATTATATTCTTGAAAACTAAACTTAGTTATCATTGAGGTTCATTATATTTGTGTATCCATTTTAATCACTACATGAGATGATTAAATTATCTTAATTTTCAAATTTATATAATGGCTATACGATTAGTTTTAGTAAGGCATGGACTAAGCAGTTTCAATGCAAAAGGATTAATTCAAGGAAGAACAGATGATTCATTATTAACTGATGAAGGATATGAACAAGCCAGGAAAGCAGGAAAAGCATTATCAAAAATAAACTTCGATAAAATCTACTCCTCCCCACTTGTGAGAGCGGCAGAGACTGCAAAAACAATTAAAAAGACCTTCAATAAAGAACAAAATATCGTATTCGATGATAATTTGCTAGAGGTAGATCTTAGTGAATGGTCTGGCCTAAAAATTGATGAAATAAAAAAGAAATTTCCAGAAATTTACCCTATATGGAAAAATGATCCAGAAAATCTAATCTTAAAAAGAAATGACAATAAAACTTATAAACCAATTCAAGAGTTATTTTTTCAAGTAACAAATTTTGTAGAAGATATTTTAAAAATTTATCTCGACAAAGATGATATAAATATTTTAGTTGTAGGACATAATGCGATTCTCAGATGTTTAATCCTCTTGTTACTAGGAAAGCCTAAGCAAGGTTTTAGGAAGATAAGATTAGAAAATGCTTCTTTCTCGATACTCAATATTTCAAGGAAAGATAACTCTTTTAAGACCCAAATTGAATGCTTAAATCAAACTTCTCATCTAAATAAAAATATTCCAAATAAAATTGGAGATTCTAGAATATTTCTAATAAGGCATGGTGAAACTAATTGGAACAAAGAAGGTAGATTTCAAGGTCAAATTGATATCCCTTTAAATGAAAACGGAAAAAATCAAGCTAGAAAGACTTTTGAATATCTGAGAAATATTTCTTTCAATAAGGCATTTTCAAGTTCAATGCATAGGCCTTATGAGACCGCACAAATAATCCTCCAAAATAGCAAAAATTTAAAAATAGAAAAAATAGATTCACTTGTAGAGATTAGTCACGGATTGTGGGAGGGTAAACTGGAAGCAGAAATCAGAGAACAATGGCCTGTTTTACTAAAAAATTGGCATGATAAACCAGAAGAAGTAATAATGCCCGAAGGTGAATCTATTAAAGATGTATCAGAAAGGTCCGTAGAAGCTTTTGACAAAATTTGTTCATCTCAAAAAGATAATGATCTAAGTCTTCTGGTTGCTCATGATGCAGTCAATAAAACTCTAATTTGCAATATCCTTGGGATTAATTATTCAAATATTTGGATGATAAAACAAGGTAATGGTGGCATTACTATAATTGACCTTTTTAAAGATCCCAATAAGCCCCCTGTGATTAGCGCTCTAAACATTACAACTCACCTAGGAGGAATAATTGATTCAACTGCTTCAGGAGCACTTTGAATTAAAACCCTTTTAAAATTTATTTTGATAGAGTCAGAATATAGTTTTATTTATTGAAAAAGCCAACTTGAGTAAGAGGCCAAAATCTGAAATATGCTTTACCAATTATCTCCTTTTTATGAAGAAATTTACTTCCAGGCCAATATCTACCATCCCAGCTATTTGACCTATTATCCCCTAAAACTAAAAAATGATCCTCAGGCACTTTTATATTTTCAAATTTGCCGCATTTATTAAAGAGTGATAGTGAGCACTTATAAATGACATAAGGTTCAGGAATTAATTTATTATTAATTATTAATTCACCCTTCGTATTTACACTGACAATTTCCCCTGGAAGTGCCACCACTCTCTTAATATAAGCGTCACAAGCTTGATCCCTCAAACCAGGAACAAAAGACATCGGTGGAAAACTCATAAAAAAACAATATCTTTTTTTTGGTAGGGGCTTAGATCTTGATGAAATTAATTTTTCGTCAAAGGAGTAAGGTGAGTTAAAAACAACAATATCTCCTCTTTTTGGTGAAGATTTTCTTAGCGAAAATTTTTCAATAATTAGCCTATCGTTTATCTGTAATTCAGGGAGCATTGAACCAGAAGGGATATAACGTGGTTCTGCGAAAAAAGATCTACAAGAAGAAACAAAAAAAGTTAATAGAATTAGTAGACCCCATTCTTTTAAAAAACTTTTAATAGAAGAATGCATAAAAATAATAAAGTTTTAATTTTTTAATCTTAAATAAATTGTTTGGCATATATATTTTCGTTAAATCCTAATATTACTTTTTTCTCTTCGTAAATCAAAAATGGTCTTTTTATTAATTTACCATCACTTAAAAGAAGTTGAATAATTTCTTCCCTTGATAAACCATAAATATCAAGATTAAGATTTTTAAAAGCTTTACCTCTTATATTAAAAATCTTTTTCTTATCATCAGAGTATTGTTCTAAAGCTAGATTTAAAAAATTAACAAGTGGCGGTTCTTTTACGATATCAATTAATTGGAATTCGAAATCTTTGCTTTTAAGCCAGTTTGCAGCTTTTCTGCAAGTAGAGCATTTTAAATAACTATAAAAAATTATTTTTTTCAATTTGATTTACTAATTTTTGATTTCTTAAGTACTTTAAAGTTTTTCTTTTTAAGGGGTATGCAACTTTTCAATAAATTTTCAACAACATCAAAATCCCTCCAACCCTCAATTTTAACTGTTCTTCCATCAAGACCTTTACTTGTCCTAAAAAATTCAGCAACATCCTCAAGCTGATTAGGAGCGATTTGATTAATACTCACTATATTTGCCTGTCTAGGATTAGCAATAGGCACACATAAAAGTTTCCCATCATATGCTCCACAATCATGCATATCCAAAACGCCAATAGGTCTTGCTTTTATTAAACAACCAGCAAAAGTAGGTTCATCCATTATCACCATTGCATCAAGAGGAGCTCCATCATCAGCAAGGGTATTTGGTATAAAACCATAATCAAAAGGGTACCTAACTGAAGAATGCAATACTCTATCTAAGGCCATTATTCCTGCATTAGAGCAATATTCATATTTATTCCTACTCCCTGCAGGTATTTCAACAACAATATTTACTATTCCCTTCATTGGAGATGGAGGTATTGAACTAAGGTCCATCTTTTTTAAAATCGTGATTATGAATTATCTCATTTCCTTTAGGTAAAGGTCTTCCAATTAAAATGCTTATTGAAGGTAAAAAAATTGTCAAAAAGGCAAAAATAATACCCAAAGATGTTATTGATAAACTCCTTATACTTAAGGGGTCCTCATCATCTCTTTCAAAATCATTTCGAGCAGAACCATGAGTAGATTCTTCGCTTGATTTACTTTGAATAAACTGCTTTGATTTCGTGTAACTCAAGAACTCTTAATGGGGAAAGATTTAGGAGATAATTAAACATCAATATCCTACATTTAAAAAGTCAATAAATCAAAATATTGATTAATTTTTTTTATTACTCTTTCTCTAGTAAAGACCTAATAGATTTGAGTTCATCGAGTATTTGTACCATTATATTTTGAGCAGCGGAGGAAGGTGTATTAAAGACCTCTACAGTAACTTCCTTAATTCTTAAAATATCTTTTGCAAATCTTGCTACTTCATTAGGATGAAATTTTAAAGGATCTTTTTGATCAGTTCTAAATTCGGGATTTAATTTTCTTGGATTAAAGCTAGGGTTTAGATTTCTCAAATCTGTATTTGTATACCTATAGACAGAAGCTCTTGATCTGTTTAGGAACTTTTGAACTTCATCAATACCAACTAATTCCTCTTCACTAGAAATATTTGACTCTATATTTTCCATAATCTTAAGAAAATGTTTTAATAATAATGAACTTTTAAAAGAGTTTGAACTTCATTACTGAAGAAGTTAGCAGAAAGGATATTTTTAGACTAGCCGCGTTGAGGGACTCAAGACACTTTAAATTCTTTTTTCACCTTAGTTGATAAAATTAAATATTATTAAGGGATTTTTTATATGCGCGTGACAACCTCATTTCCTCTGGGGACGCTTCGTGACACACCTTCTGAAGCTGAGATTATTTCACATCAATTACTTTTAAAAGCTGGATATATTCGCAGAGTTAACAGCGGTATTTATGCATACATGCCAATAATGCTTAGAGTTATTGAAAAAATATCTTCAATAATTGAGAGAGAACTTAATAGTATTGGTTGTACAAAATTACTATTACCCCAACTTCATCCTGCAGATTTATGGAAAAAAAGTGAAAGGTGGCAAGGATATACTGCAGGGGAAGGAATAATGTTTAATCTCAAAGATAGACAGGGTAAAGAATTTGGTTTAGCTCCAACTCACGAAGAGGTTATCACGAGTATTGCATCAGAGACCATCAACTCCTATAAGCAATTACCTCAATGTTTTTATCAAATTCAGACAAAATTTAGAGATGAAATACGGCCAAGATTTGGATTGATGAGAAGTAGAGAATTTATAATGAAAGATGGTTATTCTTTTCATTCTTCAGAAAGCGATCTGGCTTCTTTCTATGAAAAGGTGGGCAATGCTTATGAAAATATTTTTAAATCTTGTGGACTGCAAACAGTAGGGGTTGAAGCTGATAGTGGAGCAATTGGAGGTGCCTCCTCTAAAGAATTTATGGTCACTGCTGATGCGGGGGAAGATTCCATTTTGTTTACTCAAAGTGGTTCTTATGCTGCAAATATTGAAAAAGCTGTTTCTCTACCCTCTGAACCTATTCCACTTAAAGATAATATTGCAGAGTGGCTGGAAACACCTCAACAAAAAACAATCCTAGAAGTTTGCGAAAATAATAATTTAGACCCTAGTCAGATTATTAAAGTAGTAATATTCCTTGCACAGTTCGAAGATGAATTTGAGGTCCCAATTCTTGCATGCATAAGAGGCGATCAACACATTAATGAAGTAAAGCTTTTTAACTTAATAAATAAACTTCATAATTTCAATCTCCTTAATCTTAAAAAGATTGAAGACAAAAATACTGTCGAAAAAAATCTAGTTGATTTTCCCTTAGGTTTTATCGGGCCAGATTTAGATAATAAAACAATTAAATCTAGTTCTAATTGGGATAAAAAATGGACCAGAATAATTGACTATTCTGCAAGTGGCCTTTCAAACTTTATAAGTGGTGGGAATAAAGTTAATTTCCATAAAGTTTTTCAAGAATTTTCTTTTGCTTCGAAAGACTATCTAATTGAGGATATCAGGAATGCAAAAAAAGGAGATAAAATAAGAAATGATGATGATGAGGAACTAAAAGAAAAAAAAGGTATAGA
Organism: Prochlorococcus sp. AG-449-O05; assembly: GCA_003212195.1. Taxonomy (GTDB): domain Bacteria; phylum Cyanobacteriota; class Cyanobacteriia; order PCC-6307; family Cyanobiaceae; genus Prochlorococcus_A. The sequence goes on from QCQM01000001.1 coordinate 69,443, forward strand.
GATTGGACATATTTTCCAACTAGGTCAAAAATATAGTGCAAAATTAAATGCGAAGTTCTCTGATAAAGATGGTCATTTAAAAAATTTGTGGATGGGTTGTTATGGAATTGGAGTGACAAGAATAGCTCAAGCTGCTATCGAACAGAATCATGATCAAAAGGGAATTTGTTGGCCTATCCAGATTTCTCCTTTTGAAGTTATTATTATTCCGACAAACCTAAAAGATCCCATTCAAAGAGACCTTACTGAGCAAATCTATAACGACTTTTTAATTAATAAAATTGATGTCCTTCTTGATGATAGAAATGATAGAGCTGGAGTAAAATTTAAAGATGCAGAATTAATTGGTATTCCTTTTCAGATAATTATTGGCAGAGATTCTGTTAATAAGGAAGTTGAACTTTTATGCAGAATAAATAATACTAAGTTTAAAATTAGTACTGAGAAATTGTTGGAAACATATATTTCCGAATCAGAAATAATGTACAATAAGAAGTCTTAAGGTTTATTTTTTTTGGGAGCTAAGTTATGTTACTTAAATGGTCATCAAAATTATTTACAGAAAATCTTACCAAAGCTATATCTTTTTCAATATCTTTGATTGTTGCTTTTACACTTTTTAGTTCCCCTTCTATAGCTGCAAAAACCTCTATGACAGGTGACTATACAAAAGATACAATTTCAGTTGTTAAAACATTACAAACAGCTGTTGATACTCCAAAAGATTCTCCAAATAAAGATGAAGTAAGAAGTGAGGCTCTTACACTAATAACTGACTATATTTCCAGATACAGAAATAGAGGGATGGTGAATAAAACTCAATCATTTACTACCATGCAAACAGCATTAAATGCTATGGCAGGTCATTACAAAAACTTTGCAAGTAGACCTTTACCAGATAAACTTAAGGAGCGTTTAACCAAAGAATTTTCTCTTGCTGAAAAAATGGTTCTAAGAGAAAGTTGATACAATTCATTTACTTTTTAAAAGTAAACCAAGATTTTTGAATATATTAAATATTCGCACAAACATAATGCTCTTCTAAAATTGGCCAATGTTGTTGTAATCGGAGCCCAATGGGGTGACGAAGGAAAAGGTAAAATAACGGATTTACTTAGTCGTTCGGCAGATGTTGTCGTTCGCTACCAAGGGGGAGTAAATGCAGGGCACACTATAGTTGTGGATGATAAAGTCTTAAAATTACATTTAATTCCCTCAGGGATACTTTATAAAAATACTTCTTGTTTAATAGGTTCGGGAACTGTTGTAGATCCAAAAATCTTGCTTAAAGAAATTGATATGTTAATTGATAATGGAATTGATATATCAGGATTAAAAATTTCATCAACATCTCATGTAACAATGCCCTACCACCGAATATTAGATGAAGCGATGGAGGCTGATAGAGGTTCAAACAAAATAGGGACAACAGGTCGTGGGATTGGCCCAACTTATGCGGATAAATCACAAAGAAATGGAATTAGGATAAGAGACTTGCTCAATAAGGAAAGGCTAAGTGATGTGATCGAAATTCCATTAAGAGAAAAAAACGGTCTCCTAGAAAAAATATATGGCATTAAACCACTTAAATTAGAAGATATTGTTGCAGAATATCTTGAATATGGGGAAAGATTATCAAAGCATGTTGTTGACTGTACGAGGACTATCCATGCAGCCTCAAAAAACAAGAAGAATATTCTTTTCGAAGGTGCTCAAGGGACTCTACTTGACTTAGATCATGGTACTTATCCTTTTGTTACCTCATCAAACCCTATATCAGGAGGGGCATGTATTGGAGCTGGAGTAGGCCCAACTTTAATTGATAGAGTCATAGGTGTCGCAAAAGCTTATACCACTAGAGTAGGTGAAGGGCCATTCCCAACTGAATTACAAGGAAGTATTAATGATCAACTCTGTGATAGAGGCAGCGAATTTGGAACCACTACTGGTAGAAGAAGAAGATGTGGTTGGTTTGATGGAGTTATTGGTAAATATGCTGTATCTGTAAATGGTCTTGATTGTTTAGCTGTTACGAAACTTGATGTGTTAGATGAATTAGATGAGATTCAAGTTTGCATTGCATATGATCTCGATGGAGAGGAAATAGACTACTTTCCTACAAATTCAGATGACTTAAAAAAATGTAAGCCAATCTTCAAAAAATTAAAAGGTTGGCAATGTTCAACTGCAGATTGCAGAAAACTATCTGATCTCCCAAAGAACGCTATGAATTATCTAAGATTTTTAGCTGAATTAATGGAGGTTCCAATTGCCATTGTCTCGTTGGGGGCGAATAGAGATCAAACTATAGTAATTGAAGACCCAATACATGGCCCTAAAAGAGCACTACTAAGGTAATTTAGTTCCAAATTAATGAAGGAATCCTTTAGACATTTTGAAAAGAAGAAAGTTGATCTCATTGGCCTGGGCAACGCAATAGTAGATATTATTGTAAATATTGATGATGAGTTTCTTGAGATAAATAATCTGGATAAAGGATCAATGAATCTAATTAATTCTGATGAATCTCAAAGATTATTAGAAAATTGCAAAGTGATCAAACAAATTTCAGGTGGGTCCTCAGCAAATACCGTTGTTTCTTTAGCAGAATTAGGCAACTATGTGCAATTTATAGGAAGAGTGAAAAATGATCAATTTGGGAATTTCTTTTCTGACGATATAAAAAAAAGTAAAACTATATTTAATACTCCACCAACTATTGAAGGTGCTCCAACAGCTCATTCAATCATTTTGGTTACACCTGATGCACAAAGAACTATGTGCACTTACCTAGGAGCATCTGTAGAGTTTGAACCAAAAGACATTGACTTTACTGTAATTAAAGAAAGTAAATACTTATATTTAGAAGGATATTTATGGGACAGCGAATTAGCTAAAAAAGCTTTTATTAAAGCCGCCCAAATTGCAAAACAATCTAATACAAAAATAATCCTTTCTTTGTCTGATTCATTTTGTGTAGATAGACATCGTGAGAGTTTCTTGGAATTAATTTATGAATATGTAGATATTGTGTTTTGTAATGAATCCGAGGTATTAAGTCTATTTGAAAATGATAAATTAGCAAACTGCCAAGAAGACCTATCTTCCTTATGTGAATTAGTAATAGTAACTCTTGGAAGAAATGGTTCTCTCATAGTTAACAAAAATAATGTTGAAATAATTGAGTCAATAACGAAAGGCAAGATTATTGATACTACAGGAGCGGGAGATATCTATGCTGGAGGATTTATCCATGGATTAATAAACAATTGTTCCCTCAAAAAATGCGGAGAGATAGCTTCAATTTGTGCAGGGCAAATAATTACTCAATTAGGATCTAGATCGGATATTGATCTTAAAGAGTTAATAAAATAGATTAATTAAATAGTCTTATTCAACCAATCATAATATTTCATCTCAGCATGGTATTTTTTGTAAATAATCTGAGGGACATCATGTGTGGAATTTTTATTTACGAAATCAATTAAACAATCTTTAAATTCTAGTTTACTTTTTATTGATATTTCAAACTCTTTAGTTTCTTCAATATCATCATCCCACTTATAAGTTGAAAAAATTTGCTTTATCGAAACACAAGCTGCAAGTTTATTTTGTATTAGTAATTTAGCCATTCGCAAAGCATTTGCGTTACTTGATTCAGTTGTGATCATAACTAATATTTCCATAATGAATTAAACATCAATATTTTTTAATTATGTGATTTATCAAATTGTGATATTTATCAAAAGAGTAAGAATAATCATTTTTAACTTTCGGCCTTTTAACCAAAAATAACTTCATCTTACTTCCAGAAACTATACTCTCCCAGTTTTTCTGAGAATAACTCCCAGATTCTCTGCATAGAACATAATCTATCTCCCAAAAATCACAAAGTTTTTTTTCTAAAGTGCTTTTATTATTTTTACTCGGTTCAAGTATCGCTATATTTGCATTTTTAATACATGATCCAAAAGCTTTAGTTATACTCTCATAAGTTGGAAGTACCCTTGTAAATACATTTGCTTTACTATTAATATAATAACTAGCTGTATCGTTAAGGAATCTTGATCCTATTGCAAGAAGAATATTCTTATTTTCTATATCAACATTATTTATATCCTTTAAATGATCAATATAAAAAAAATTATTAGTGTTATTTATTAGAGATTTCCTCTCAAAAAGTAAAAGAGGTGTATTAATTTCTTTACATGCATTATTAAGATTTTTAGAAATTATTACGGCAAACGGATGAGTAGCATCGACAACGCATGTAATTTTATTTTTATTTATGAAATTAATTATTTGATCTTTATTATTTAATTTCCCCGTAATGATATGTAACTTTGGATTTTCAATATAAGCTTGCCCTGCTTTATAAGTTAAAACACTTGCAAAGACTGAATAATTAAGTTCAAGAAGCCTATTAGCTATTTCAGGTCCATCCGAAGTTCCTGATAGGATCCAAACATTTTTATAGCAATTTCCTTGATTCTGCATCAGTATGTCTTTAATTAAATTGTAAGTAATGAATCATTGTTTAATTCAGGCGGTCATTAATAGCACTCCCCAAATGAGGTATACCAAAGAAAACCAAACTCCAATTGCAGAAATGATTGTTAATTTTAAAGGATTACGTAGTGAAGATCCAACCAGAGATCTCAAGATCATAGGATGGGGAAATATTGCCCAAGAAATGGTAGATGAACTAAAGGAGGGGCAAAATATTGTTATTGAGGGACGTCTAAAGATGAATTCTGTCACTAGAAAAGACGGAACTAAAGAAAAACAACCAGAACTAACAGCTTCAAAAATTCATCAAATATCGCCAGTTGAGGTTATTAAGTCTGATCGAAAAGAAAATAATGAGTCATTTGAAAATAAAGAAACCACCAAAAAATCTAGTTGGGATAGTTCACCTTTAGTACCTGAAGTGGACGAAATACCTTTTTAAATCAAATATCAACATTATTTTCTTGAACACTTATAATAAATTTGCTTATTTTTCTTTCAAGCGCGGCAAGTTCGCTTCTGATTTCTGGCCATTTACCCTTATCAAGATTTTCTAGTAGCCATGCTCTATCTTGATCAAGTTTAAAAATTAAATCTCCTTGATTTGCAGTATTAGGATCTTGCATAATAACTATTAGCCTATTTAAAACTAATTCTACTAAATCAAAATGAAGAAATACTTATCGCCTGGGAACTTAATCGTAACGGCTGGGGGTATATTAGCTTTTGTTGGAATGACTGCTTATTTTACAGACTCAGTGAATTTAAGTGTACCTACTTTTTTTTATGGAGTACCTATTTTCCTAATTGGCTTAGGCTTAAAGACTTCCGAAATACCTCCTGTAGAGTTATTTGACAAGACAAATTTTGCGACAAATAAATTTAATAGACCAAAAGAACTAACAGCATTAGTTAAAGATGTTACGAGATGGAGGTATGGGATAAAAGCTCATCTTGAATCGTCATTAGAATCTTTAAATTTGTGGGACGAGGATAACCCCCCTCAATTAAAAGAAATAGAAGAAATTACAAAGGAAGAAAAAAATGGTCTCAGAATGCGTTTCGAATTAAACGCTGTCCCTCTAGAAAAATGGATTGAAAAACAAGAGCGATTAAATAGGTTTTTCGTCAAAGGTCTTGAATCAGAATTTATTATCGACGATAATAAAAAAGAATTTGATTTTATTCTCTTTTATTGAATATAGGGATATATTTGTAAAAACCTAATTTCTCAATTCAATAAAGTTTTAATGAATTTTAATAATGAATGATTCTCAAAGAGTATCAATATTAAGCGAAGCACTTCCATATATACAAAGTTTCTCAGGTAGAAAAATTGTTATAAAGTATGGTGGTTCTGTTATGGAGAATGATAATTTAAAAAATGCTTTTTTTAGAGACATTGCACTTTTATCAACCGTTGGGGTTTGTCCGATAGTAATTCATGGAGGTGGACCAGAGATTAATAATTGGTTAAAGAAATTAGAAATATCTCCTAAATTCGAAAATGGATTAAGAATTACTGATCAAAAAACAATGGAAATTGTCGAAATGGTTCTAATGGGTAGAGTTAATAAACAAATTGTAAAAGGGATTAATAAAACTGGATCCTTAGCTGTGGGAATATCAGGTCTTGATGGCAACTTAATTCAATCTAGAGAACTAGGAGATGGTAGTCATGGGTTAGTGGGAGAGGTTACAAAAATCAATCCTGAAATATTAGATCCTCTTATTTCTAAAGGATACATCCCAATTATTTCTAGCATTGGATCAACCTTGGAGGGTATTTCCCATAACATTAATGCAGATTTTGTTGCTGGAGAAATTGCTGCTGCAATAAATGCAGAAAAACTTATTCTTCTTACTGATACTCAAGGTATTTTAAAAGAAAAAGAAAACAAAAATAGTCTTGTTGAAAAAACTAATCTCAAAGAGGCAAGGGATTTTATTGATAAAAAAATTGTGACTGAAGGTATGATTCCAAAGACAGAATGCTGTATAAGAGCTTTAGCCCAAGGAGTCAAAGCAGCTCACATAATTGATGGAAGAATAGAACATTCATTACTTCTTGAGATTTTTACAAATTCCGGAATAGGTACAATGATAGTCGCCTAACCCATGAAAACTTATGAGCAAGTTTTAGAAAAAGTAGAACTTGCTTTAGCTAAAGGTGAGTATCATTATTGCATTGAATTTCTTTTGCCCATAATCGAATCATTTCCTTTATCAAGCAAAGAGGGAGTAAATTTAAGAACAATCTTAATTACTGCTCTATGTGGTGTCAATAAAAGGGAGGAGGCTAAAAGGTTTTGTAAAGAACTTCTAAAATCTTACGATAATCAGACAAGAGAAAATGCAAAATATTTGATGGAAGTTATAGACTCTCCCGAGATTAAAAAGCCAGAAAATTGGAACTTACAGTTTGAAAGCGACCCATCACTAAATAAAAAATCTCTTAACTCACTGCGCAAAAAAAGAGAAGTATTGAAGAAAAAAAAATTTATTAATGTAACTGATACACCAACTGGTGAAACGAAACCCTTTCAGAAAGGGTTTTCACTGATCATTTTTTTAATACTATTATTATTAATTCCACTTTTAAGTGGCTGCGTAAAAATTGAGGATACCCTTGATCTTAGTGAACTTGATTCAATAACTAATAATCTAGTGATAGAGAGTAAATACATAAAGAAATTTCCTTGGCAATTAAAATTTGAAGAGAAGATGAAAGATATTTTTCCTGACGCAGAAATTGAACAAGACAAATCAACCTTTTCTTTGAAACATAAAAATCTCAATTTAGAGGATACAAAGCATGTTCTTAAAATTACCCAAAATACAGCTGGAGAGTTAGCGGGAGAATCAACAAATATAGAAATTAATACTACTCAAAAAAACTTCATTTTTTTTAAAAAATACTTTTACAGGTTAGATTTGGATCTAAATTCTATTAAAGGCATTGATAATTTAGAACTCATTTTCAAAATTATTCACCCTAATAAAGCTATCCTTACCGATAAAAATAATTCAAATTTAGAAATCACAAAAAATCTAATAATTTGGGATTTAAATCAAGGGCAGATAAATAGTCTTGAATTTTCTTTCTGGAGCCTCAACAAACTCTTGATTGGGATATCTATTATTTTAATAATTATAATATTGGCTTATTTATTAAGATTCTATAGATTTAAATTAGGTTCAGATTTACCTCAACTTCCATCAAAGTAATTACAACTCTGCTGGATTAACATCTATTGTTAAAAAAACATTTTTTGGAATAAGTTTCCATAATATTGATCTATCAGGTAAAGGTATCTTTGTTCCTTCAGGGCCATGTATTAATATCTGCCATCTAAATTTTTTACCGACTTTAGCTATTAAACTAGGGGCAGGACCAATTAATTTCCAGTTCTTTTTCTCACAAAAACTGAGTAGATATTTTGCTAATTTTATTGCAATTGACTCAGTTAATTCATAATTTTCACCTGATAATTTAAGTAGGCAAATTGTGCAAAATGGAAATAAATTAGCATCCTTTCTCAATCTCGAGTTTTCAATTAAGAATCTTTCATAATCTCTTTTTTGAAGATACGAAATCACCGGGTGGTTAGGTTTATATGTTTGAAAAATTACTTTCCCTTTTTTTTGTGCCCTGCCGGCCCTTCCTGCTACTTGCAAAAATAATTGTAATGATTTTTCTTCTGCTGAAATATCTGGGCGATGAAGCAACCCATCTGCGGCAATAACTACTGAAAGTGTAATATTGGGGATGTCAATACCTTTTGCCAACATCTGAGTACCGACAAGAATATCAGCATCACCTTTAGAAAACTTTGAAAGAATATCTCTATGACCATCCTTTCCTGAAGTTGTATCTCTATCAAAGCGAAGTACTCTTAAGTCAGGAAATTCTTCATTTAAAAACTCTATTACCCTTTGCGTACCAATTCCAAAAGGTTTGAAAGCAGTTGAATGACAATCTGGGCAACGATTGATCAATCTTGATTTATGATCACACCAATGACACCTTAACCATTTTTTTCCTTGTGATCCGAGATGAACTGATAAAGGAACATCACAGTTGGGGCAATTAATTAAATATCCGCAATTTCTACAACTTAAAAATCCACTATGCCCCCTCCTGGGGATCAAAATTATTGCTTGCTCTTTTTTTAAGCGTAGTTGAGGAAGCAATTGTAATAATTCATTGGAAAAAATTTTCATATTTCCCTTCTTGAACTCATCCCGCATATCAATAATTTTTATTTCAGGAGTCTCATTACTGGATATCCTTTGAATCATTCTTACCAATTTAAAATTCCTTTCAAAAACGCACTTTTTCCAAGTCTTCATTGATGGGGTTGCACTCCCAAAAATTAACTTTGCAGAATTCCTTTTTACTATTTCAATAGCAATCTCTCTCGCGTCATAGCAAGGCATAGGACTATCTTGCTTATAAGAAACATCATGTTCTTCATCTATTATTATTAATCCCAGATTTCTGATTGGAAGAAAAACTGCCGACCTTGTACCTATTACTATTAAAGGTTCATTAGCATTAATAATTTTCTTCCAAACTAAAGTTCTATGATCGGGAGAACAATTACTATGATATTCGTAAACGACATTATTAAATCGCCTACTAAACCTATCAATAAGTTGAGGAATTAATCCAATTTCTGGGGCTAGTATCAAACAACTTTTTTTCTTAAGAAATTGATCTTCAGCAATTCTCATATACACTTCTGTTTTCCCTGAACCTGTTTCGCCCCAAAGAAGTAATGCATCTCCTGGTTTCATTATTTGAAATTTTTGAAATGCAATTTTTTGCTCATTTGTAAGATTTGGTTTTTTCGTTGCGATATGATCTTTTACAAAGGAATTTAATTTACTATTTATATTTTTTTTTCTTTTAGATTTAGCAAGATAATTTTTACAGACCATTGAGTTGATTAGAGTGTAATTAAAACCAGACTTTATTAATTCACTTTGCCAATTACCTTTTTTAGATAAAGTATCCATTAAAAAAAATTCTTTTTTGGTTAATCCATCTTTCTTAATATCAAATTCTTTTTTAGTTTCAATCCATATTTGATCTTTTAAACCTTTAGAGAAATTTTTATATTTACCAATCCAGCCAGGAGGAAATGCAGTTTTAAACATTTTTAAATTACTAACCATATAAAAAGAGGCTAAGGAGTCTATCAATTCTCTCCAAGATTCATCAATTATTTTTTTCTGCAAAATACTTTCAACAAACAAATATCTTATGCTTTTTCCTCCAGTAATATTTGATTCATAATTATTGATTGTCGAAAAGTCTTTTTTGGAGATCACCAACCCATTCAATAATCTCCCCCTAAGTCTCACACTTACAATATCTCCAACTTCTGCTCCAAGATTATTTCCATCTAAATAGTAAAAGCTTTCATTACTACTACCTATATCAAGTAAAATTTCCAATTTATAGGAGATATTTAATAACTGATTACTTGCCGGCTTCAAAACTTTTTCTTAGTATTGGATTGTTGAACATTCCACAAAGTGTTTTTTGCACATTGTAAGTATCCTGCTCTTAAGGGAGACATGAAGCTCTGATCATTGACTGAAAATTCAAAAATGATCTGCCTGTCTGAGAAATCCTAAGACTTTTTACTTAAGGTAATCTATAGCACTATTTAAATTTTTCAACAATTTAAAAAACTTTTCTTATTCTCATTTTGTAAAAAAGTTTTTTAAACATTAAGGGGACTTTACTACTAAATGTTCAAATTAGCCCTAAATAAAATTTTATCTAGTTAAATTCACCGTAGAAAGGAGTTAATTATGTGTCCAGTCGCAGCAGAATCAAAGAATTCCAAGCCTAGTTCAAAAAAAAAGATCAATAAAAAAATTAATGCAAATTTAGAAACAGTAGTTAAAGAAGATATTAATAAAAATAATCAAACTTTACAGACATCTGCTGAGTTAAACGAAAGCAATATTGAAAATAACAATAATGAATTTAGTGATTCTGAAGAAGAGGATAAAGGGCTCGGTAATATAAAACTTGGGCCAAAAGGTATCTACACTGAAGATTCAATAAGAGTTTATCTCCAAGAAATTGGAAGAATTAGACTTTTAAGACCAGATGAAGAAATTGAGCTTGCAAGAAAAATTGCTGACTTACTCCAATTAGAAGAACTAGCAACCCAATATGAGTCAGAAAAAGGACATTTCCCATCTGTAAGAGAATGGGCCGAGTTAATAGATATGCCTCTTCCCAAATTTAGAAGAAGACTTCTCTTGGGGCGGAGAGCTAAAGAAAAAATGGTTCAATCAAATTTAAGATTAGTTGTTTCCATTGCTAAAAAATATATGAATAGAGGTTTATCATTTCAAGATTTAATCCAAGAAGGAAGTTTGGGTCTAATTAGGGCAGCGGAAAAATTCGACCATGAAAAAGGTTATAAGTTCTCTACATATGCAACTTGGTGGATTCGCCAAGCCATTACAAGAGCAATTGCGGATCAAAGTAGAACTATTAGATTGCCAGTTCACTTATACGAGACAATATCCAGAATTAAAAAAACCACAAAAGTTCTTAGCCAAGAATTTGGCAGGAAACCTAGTGAAGAAGAAATCGCTGAGAGTATGGAAATGACAATCGAAAAATTAAGATTTATAGCTAAAAGTGCGCAACTGCCTATTTCTTTAGAAACTCCAATAGGGAAAGAAGAAGACTCAAGACTAGGAGACTTTATAGAGGCTGATATAGAAAATCCAGAGCAAGATGTTTCTAAAACTTTACTAAGAGAAGATTTGGAAGGAGTATTAGCCACTCTTAGTCCAAGAGAAAGAGATGTTCTCAGATTGAGATATGGAATTGATGATGGGAGAATGAAAACTCTTGAAGAAATTGGTCAGATTTTTGATGTGACGAGAGAAAGAATTAGACAAATAGAGGCAAAAGCCCTAAGAAAACTTAGACATCCAAATCGAAATGGGGTTTTAAAAGAATATATAAAATAAAAAAAGTTAAGTATAATAATTACCTTTAAAAACTGGCAAAATAATAGCTTAAAATAAATTCGACTTAATTTTAATACAAACTCAGAATAATATTTAATGACTAATTTTAAGCTAAAAATAGCTAGTAGAAGAAGTAAGCTAGCAATGGTTCAAACTTTATGGGTTAAAGATCAACTAGAAAGGAATATTCCCAATTTAGAGGTATCTATAGAAGCTATGGCAACTCAAGGTGACAAAATCCTTGATGTAGCCTTAGCAAAAATAGGAGACAAAGGCTTATTTACAAAAGAACTTGAAGCACAAATGCTCGTAGGACATGCAGATATAGCAGTACATTCTCTAAAAGATTTACCAACCAACTTGCCTAATGGCCTTAAATTAGGATGCATTACAAAAAGGGAGGATCCTGCAGATGCTTTAGTAGTAAACAAAAAAAATGACTGTTATAAATTAGAAAACTTACCTGAAGGTTCGATTGTTGGAACAAGCTCTCTAAGAAGACTTGCACAATTAAGAAATAAGTACCCACATCTTGTTTTCAAAGATATCAGGGGAAATGTTATTACAAGAATTGAAAAATTAGATGCAGGAGAATTTGATTGTATAATTCTTGCGGCCGCTGGCTTAAAGAGATTAGGCTTTGAATCAAGAATTCACCAGATTATCCCAAGTGAAGTTTCCCTTCATGCCGTTGGCCAAGGAGCACTAGGCATTGAATGTAAATCTGATGATAAAAAAGTTTTAGAAATCATAAATATCTTAGAAGATAAACCCACTAGTCAAAGATGTCTAGCAGAAAGGGCTTTTTTAAGAGAGCTTGAGGGTGGATGCCAAGTCCCAATAGGTGTGAATAGTAAAATTCAGAATGAACAACTTTGCCTTACTGGTATGGTTGCATCTCTTGATGGAGAAAGACTTATTAAAGATCAATGTATTGGCAATATTAATGATCCCGAAGAAGTAGGCAAAGAACTAGCTAAAAAATTAAAGCAGCAAGGTGCCGAAGAAATACTAAGCGAAATATTTGAAAAATTTAGAGAAAAATAAAATTAGTTAATTTACTAATTTAGGATCAATTTCTTTTTTGTATCTCTCTTCACAATCTTTAATCACTTTAACAGCCTCTTCTATCCCAAAAAAACCATTGACAGTACATGTTCCTGGTTTTTTTAGATCCTTATAGTGCTCCCAATAATACTTTGTTTCTTTTAACCAATGATCTCCAAGGTCTTCATAACTTGAGATATGATCCATTCTTTTATCGTCTGCGAGAACCGCTATTACCTTATCATCGACCTCTCCACCATCATCAAATTTCATCACCCCAATAATCCTTGATTCCACAATAGATCCTGGTATCAATGGCTCAGTTACCCCAACAATTTCCACATCAAGCGGATCTCCATCTTCATCCCATGTCCTTGGAATACATCCATAAGCAAAAGGATACGCAAGTGATGAATAACCTACCCTATCAAGTTTAAGATGGCCCGTTTCTGTAATTAATTCATATTTATTTATGGTATTAGAGTTCAATTCAACAATAGAGTTTATTATTGAATTTGAGCTGTCAGTGAAAGCATTTAGTATGTGCAATAAATTTGGGGTAACCCTGCTTGGGGGCTGATTTAGATTTGCCATCAAGAAATTATTTTTGTTTATCTTACATCCTCACACCTAACCAAATTCTTTAAAAGTAATGTTTCAGCAAAAATCATTTATTTTAGACCTTAAATGATTAATAAAATAGTTTGGCGATAGTTCTTCATTAGTTACAGCTCTTACCAACTCCATACAGTTAACTGATCTGCCATATTTATGTATATTATTTTTTAACCAAAAGATGATCTTTTGATATTCATCATTTTCAATTAAATTGTCAATCAAACCTATGTCTCTTTCCATTTGAGAAGATATTTGCGCACTTATAACATGTCCTAACAAATATGAGGGGAAATATCCAAACGCCCCTTCACTCCAATGAACATCTTGAAGACAACCTTCTGAATCATTAGATGGTTTAATTCCTAGTAGTTCATCATATCTTTTATTCCATTCTGTTGGAATATCTTCAGCAGGTAACCCTCTTTCAATTAAATCTATTTCAAGTTCGGTTCTTATTAATATGTGTAAGCCATAAGTCAATTCATCCGCTTCAACCCTATTTAATCCTGCTTCCAAATGATTAATAGATTTCCATAGTTCCAAATAATTATTAAGAGAACATCCAGCCGAAACAAATTTGTTAAAAAATCTTTTTGAAAAAGATTTGGATTTAACTATTCTATTTTCCCAAAATAGAGATTGACTTTCATGAATACCCATAGAGGTTGCTTGACCTAAAGGCCAAGCAAACCATTGATGACTTTGAGATGGCAAACCCTGCTCATAAATAGAATGCCCCCACTCATGCGCAGTTGCTAAAAAACTTGATAATGGTTCACCTTCAACAATTCTTGTCGTAATCCTGTAATCATTAGGCCCTAATGTAATCGAAAAAGGATGGGGAGATTTACCAACAACAACTAGATCTTTATCTCTCCCAAACTCATCAAGTAATTGAGAACATAAATTATGTTGAGATTCTGGACTCAAATCCCAGTGATATTTCTTAGATTTATTAATCCCTTTAATAAACTCTGGGAGAGTATCTTTCAAAGGCTGAAACATTTTATTCAGCCACTTTAAAGTTAATTCAGGCTCAAAGGGTTGGGCTAAAGTTTCCCATGGTGAATATTGATCTGATATTTGTTTTGCCTCTTCAATCCGCAATTTAACTAATTCTTCAAAGAAAGGAAGAAAAATTTTAAAATCTGATTTTTCCTTAGCTTCTTGCCAGCTTCCATACCCTTTAGATTTTGCCTTTGCTAGAGACTCAACTAATTTAGGATCTAAATTTCTTTCTCTATTAAATTCCTTCAATAAAAGACTAATATTTCTTTCTTTATCTTTTATGAAAAGTTGATTATCGGAATTTCGTTCAATATCTGCTAGTTCATTTTTAGCAGATTGTATTAAATTAGAAAATTCCTCGGAAGAATTTCTTTCATGCAATACTTTTGCAATATAAGTAAGTTGTTCAGACCTCCAAGAAGCACCTTTCTTTGGCATTCCAGTATTCTGATCCCAATAAAGTGTATTTTGGATTGAACCTAATATTTGTGTTTCTTTAAGGTAAGCACCCAGATTATTCCAATGAGTTTCAGCCAAAGATTTAAATTGAAATTAAATTTATCTTAAGATAAAAATTTTAATGTCTGCAGTAAAACATGCATCTTTATCCATAATAGGATATTGATTAATTAAGTTTTAACTTATATGGAACAAATATTTTCAAAATTAAAATTCAAAACTCATGGCGAGGGTTTTATTGATATCACATATGATTTAAATTTATGTGTTGAAAAAAATAATTTTCATTCGGGAATTTTAAATTTAACTTCACTTCATACAAGTTGCAGTTTAACTATTAATGAGAACGCAGATCCAAATGTACTGAGGGACCTAAAAAAGTATATGCAATCGATAGTTCCCTATGATTCCTACTTAACCTTATCAAAAAATAGAGAAGAAATATCCTATAAACATTATCAAGAAGGGGCTGATGATATGCCAGCACATATTAAAACATCCCTAACAAACACTTGTTTATCTTTGAGTTTTCAAGACGGGAAAATTATGCTTGGCACATGGCAAGCAGTTTATTTATGGGAACATAGATTTGATCAAAAGGAAAGAATCATTAATGTACATATAATTGGTGAGAAAAAGTAAGATATTTATAATGTAATTAAGTCAAATTTATTATTAAATGGAACCCTACATTTTGCAAGATGAAGAATTGAATGAATTAGTTGTCAAAATACCTGGCTGGGAAATTAAATCTAAACAAATCCAAAGAGAATTTAACTTCGCTAATTTTATTGAAGCCTTTGCTTTTATGACTAAGGTTGCTTTAATTTGTGAAAAATATAATCATCACCCTAACTGGGAGAATGTATATGCAAAAGTAATAATTAAATTAAATACACATGATCTAGGAGGTATTACGAATCTGGATCAAACATTAGCTTCGGAAATCAACAAAATTTTCGATCAATAAAAATATAAACTTGTTTTCAACTATTCAAAATGTCTAAAAATTTATTGCCAGTTACTATTATTAGTGGATTTTTAGGTTCTGGCAAAACTACACTTCTAAATCATATTTTAAAAAATCAAGTTGGTATTAAAACAGCTGTTTTAGTCAACGAATTTGGAGAAATCGGAATAGATAATGACTTAATAATAGAAGGCTCAGAAGATATGATCGAATTAAATAATGGATGTATATGTTGCTCTATCAATGGCGAATTATTAAATACCGTATCCAAAGTTTTAGAAAGAGCTGAAAAATTAGACTATTTGATTGTTGAAACAACTGGATTAGCAGATCCATTACCAGTAGCTATGACTTTTGCGGCTGGTGATCTTAGAGAAAAAGTAAGATTAGATTCGATAATCACTGTCATTGATGGAGAAAATTTTGATTTTGAAATTAATAATACAAGTGTTGCCTATTCTCAAATTTTATACGGAGATATCCTTCTTCTTAATAAATCTGATTTAGTAAATGAAAAACAATTAAAGAAAATAGAGGAGTTTATAAATAAAATAAAAAAAGAACCAAGGATTTTGAGATCAACTAATAGTGAAGTTGCATTACATACAATAATGAGCGTGGGTCTATTTGAGACGGATACTTTTGAATTCGAGAAAAACAAAAAAAATATAGAACAAAATTCCCACGATCACTCTTCGCATTCCCACGATCACTCTTCGCATTCCCACGATCACTCTTCGCATTCCCACGATTTGATCAATAATATCGAGGGTTTTACCTCAGTTTCATATGAGACATTTGAACCATTTTCTTTAAGGAAGTTTCAATATTTCTTAGATAATCAAATCTCAGAAAATGTATTTAGAGCAAAAGGAATTTTATGGTTTATGGAAAGTGAAAGAAAACACATTTTTCACCTATCTGGAAAGCGGTTTTCTCTAGATGATGAGGAATGGACAAAAGAAAAATCTAACAAGATAGTATTAATTGGGAAAAACTTAGATCACCAAACCATTAAAAATCAACTGTCATCATGTAGATTTAATTCAGATTAGAGTTCATATTAGGATTAATTAATTTTTGAAAATACTTCTTAAAAGATTTAAAAAAGCAGTAACCGAATTAAAACTTTTTTATTTTATTTCGTTGATTGTTGCTCTCTTAGTAATCATTCCAATTTTCAATTTTATTCTTGAAGGAGTTCAATATGTTGTAAGTGGAAATTTTTCATTAGGTATTGCTGGAGGAGAAGAGGTATTAGAGACTTTAAAAGTTTTAGTACTGACAAGTTTTTTTGGAGGAGGATTAGGCACTTTGAATGGATGGTTACTTTCAAATTGTGATTTTAAGTTCAGAAAAGTTCTCCGTATTTGTCAGCTAATTCCACTAGCCGCCCCAGCATACCTAATAACAGCTGTTTTGCAGGATTTAGGAAGTATTTTTGGGTATCAAGTAACCGGTTTATGGTGGGGAGTTTTAATACTTTCAATCTCTACTTACCCATATGTATTCATTCTTGCTAACGAAAGTTTTAATAAATTTGGAGTTAATCAAATCAATGCTAGTAGAGGATTAGGAGTTGGGCCATGGAGTAGCTTCTTTAAAATCGCTTTTCCAATGGCGTTGCCAGCACTAATAACAGGAATAAGTTTAATGTGTATGGAAGTAATGAATGAGTTAGGTACATTTGCATTATTAAATATTCCAAGTATTTCTACGGGTATAGCTGAAAATTGGATAATTGAGGGTAATCCAAAAAGTGCTATTGGACTATCTTTGGTAGCTTTATTAATAATTTTCACTTTAATTATTTTTGAAAAATTCTCCAGAAGAAAATCAAAGCGGTGGAGTGAAAATCCTGCATCAAAAGATTCTCAAGGGTGGGAATTAAAAAAAACAAGAGCTCTTTTAGCAATAACAATATCTTTATTTCCTCCAATTTTCTCTTTTGGAATTCCATGTTTTTGGGTTCTGCTCAATATCGATCAAATTCAAAAAGGGCTATCTTTAGAGTTACTTACCCTATCATTCAGGACCATAAGTCTAGGATTTTTTACTGCATTAATAACGATGTTATTCTCCTTAATAATTTCCTTAGCAAGACGACCAAATAAGAGCTTATTACTAGGACTAATAACAAACCTTGCGGGAATAGGTTATGCAATTCCAGGCACTGTATTAGCTTTATCTTTAATAAGCATTTCTTCTCCAAGATTAAATTTCTTTGCTGTTTGCTTACTAATTTGGGGTTATCTTGTACGATTTCTAACTATTTCTAAGGGTTCTATTGATTCAAGTCTTGAGAGAATTTCTCCTAGTCTAGATGAAGCTGCACTTGGACTAGGAGAAAATTGGCCGGGAATCATCAAAAGAATTCATCTACCTCTTCTTCAGGGACCAATATTCGTAGGATCATTGTTGGTTTTTGTAGACACGATAAAAGAATTACCCATGACCTTTATTTTGAGACCATTTGATTTTGATACATTATCTGTGAGGATATATCAATATGCTGGAGATGAAAGAATGGTAGAGGCAATATTACCAGCCATTCTTATCATGACTCTAGGCCTTATTGCTTCATTTACATTGATACCAAGTTTAGAGAAAAAAAACTAAATTCTTTTATAAAGTTTTCTTATTAAGAAAGGTAGGCTTAAGAACAAATCTGCCGAGGTAGATATAACCCTAAAATAAACTAAACTGAGGATAGTTATATTTTGTGGAATACTTTTACCTACAAATAAAAGTAGGCAAGCCTCAAAAACGCCAACTCCTCCTGGAGCTGCTGGGACTACCAAGCCTAAAGACCATGACAAAGAAAAGATCCACTCAACATAAAATAAGGTTCTATAAGTGTCGAATACAAAGCAATCTGAGGATTACTTATTTTTTTTATAAAATTAAATCTTTCTACAAAATGCCAAACCCCTCCTGGAACGTATTTAAGAATATTGGTTAAAACATAAAAAGAGACTAGATTATTACTTTTAAATTCTTTCCCGAACCATTTAACAATATATTTCCATGCATAAGCGTTCAGGTAAATACTTAATGTACAAAATAAAAATGATAAAAATAGATTAATTCCATTTCTTTCTAAATTGACATCAAAAGAAATTTGATCAATATTATTAAAAAAATAGAAACAAAAATAGGACAAGCTTGTAATAAAAAAAATATTTTTTAAACAACCAAAATTAATTTTTTTAAGGAATTTAAGATATAAGTTATGGCTTGAGTTAAATCTCATTTCCAGTTTTCAAATGCTTTAAATTTTTTGCTTGATTCTTTTATAATTTTTCTTATTTCGTAAGTTGATATTTTATGCTCAAATTGTAATCTCAATACCTCATCATTTTCTGGTTTCATAGTTATTGATCCATCTGGTTTCAGAGTTTGTTTAACTTTTATATTTCCAAAAGTTGTTGAACATTCTCCTCTGCGTCTAAGTAATATCCACCTTGATTGGGTCCTTTCACGAACACCAATAGTGTTGGAATAATCAAACCATAATCTCCTAAAAAACTCTTTTTTCTCTATGGGCAAGATTACTTGAATAGAAAATCCAATTCTATTTTTTTTCATATTGATAGCTTGATAGGAAACGTCGTAAGCTCCCTCAATTCTCAGTTTCTCCACAAAATTATATATATCTTCGGGTGTTTGATCATCAATCCATGCTTCTTGAATAGTTATCTCTTCACACTTTGGACTAATTTGTTTATTAACGTTAATAGAAAAATCCTCAAATGAAGTAATTTTATAAACTCTTACCAAATTAGGGAATGTAAATTTTAGATTACCAATGCCGACTCCATAAGAGTTGACAGAATATTTTGAAGGAGGTTCAAGATAGTCGACTAAATTAGCAAGTAAAGCAATGCCAGTTGGTGTTGAGAGTTCACCATCTATTGAGTTTAGGCTTGATAGAACCTTAATATTTTTTTGTCTTATTAGCTCTATTACAGCAGGAGGTGGTACAGATAATTTTCCATGTTCAGTTTGAACAAAACCTTTCCCCAACATTGGTTCATTACAATAAACCCTCCTTGGATTTAAGTAATTCAATGCAGCACATACTCCAATTATATCCACCAATGAATCTATAGCTCCAATTTCATGAAAATGAACTTCATCAGATTTAATGCCATGAACTTTTCCTTCCGCAATTGCTAAAGATTCAAATACTTCATAAATTATTTTTTTTAATTTATCTTCTAAGTGGCTATTTAAAATAAGTTCCTTGATAATTCTCCAAGTTCTTTTAATAGGACTACAGTCAATATTCTCAACCTTTGCCTTGATGCCTCGGATTGAACAACTTTTTGATTCCTTAAAGTCTAGTTGATATAGCTCCTTTAATCCAAGATCAATAAGAGGTTGTTCAATGACTTTTTTAGGCACCCCTAAATCATAAAAAGCTCCTAATAACATATCTCCAGAGATACCAGGAGAGCATTCAATTAAAATATCTTCCATAAATCAAAGATTTCTTGACAGATAAAATTTCGATGAGAATCAACCTTTCATTCTAGTTATTTTCAGAGAGATTTTTTTCAATCACTTTGGACTTAATTAAGTTCAAAGAATTTCCTTCCCTGATGACATCTAAACTTAAAAAGCTATGAAGAAGTTCAAGAGAAAGCTCTCCTTTTATAACTAATTTAAAATTTTTATTTTTTAAATTTTTTGACTTTATAGAAGAGCAAATTTTAATAACAAATTCTTTCTTTTGAGTGTTGACAAAAACTAATTCTCCTCTAACAGAAAAGTAATTATCTTTTAGATCTAATTCTTCTAATAATTTAGAGAAGTTAGTTTTTGAAGAATCATTTGGAAAATCATTCAGTTCATAAGGATCCCAGATGCCTGAAACCTGTAAATGCAAGTTTTGAGTATTTTTATTTTTTGGATAAACAATCCAGTAATAACTTTTCTTTAAATCAATATGCTTTTTTAAAAGCGATAATGCTTTACCTAGAACTACTGTTTCAATTTTTTCGCCTTTATTATCAATTAAAAAGCCTCTATTTAATTGCTTACTATCATGAGGAGTGAATTTACCATTAATAATACCGATTGCTCTGTGCTGTAATAGATTAGTTACTTTTGGGATAGGATTTTTTAACATATTAAATTTTAAAAATAAGAATTTATCGTATTTAATTTCTTATTTTTCCTCCAAACTATTAAAAGACTTTAACGCATCGTCAATAGCATCAGTAGGTTTAGTCGCATCATTCATACTATTATGTCTCCGAATCATTTCCACAATTTCAAAAGGATTGCTTGGAAGAACTGAATTATCCTCTTCTGATTTAGTTGAGTTATCGATTTCTAATTCTTCAAATAAATATTCAGCATTTAGGTGGTAAGCTTTTAAGGAAATTAAGGAAATAAAAAAAATTAAAAAAGTTATTGGTTTAGGAAATCTTTTGTAAAAATAATTTTTCATTTTATTTAATTTCAAAATTCTTTAATGCCAAAATTTTCTGCTAGTTTAATTTTACATAATTTGTCAGAAATTTGTTAGTAGCAACTTGGAATGTTAACTCTATAAGAACCAGACTTTCACAAGTAGTAGATTGGATTAATCAAGTTAATCCAGATATTCTATGTTTGCAGGAAACAAAAGTAACAGATGATAGTTTTCCTTTTGAACCTTTTGAGAAATTAGGATACTCAGTAGAGGTCTACGGACAAAAATCATACAATGGTGTGGCTATTATTTCTAAAATAAAACCAGAAAACGTTAAAAAGGGATTCTACGACTGTACCAACTCTAATCAAAATATCGAAATTTTTCTAGATCAAAAAAGATTGATTTCTGCTGATTTTAATGGCATTAAAATCATTAATGTCTATGTGCCAAACGGATCTTCTCTAGAATCTAGTAAGTTCAAATACAAAATTAATTGGTTAAATTGTTTATCTTCATTTTTGGATGAGCGAGAAAAAAAAGGAGAATTAATTTGTCTTATGGGTGATTTTAATGTCGCTCCATCTAATTTGGATATTCATGATCCAAAGAAATATGAAGGAGGGATAATGGCATCTGAGATAGAGAGAAATGCACTAAATAATGTTGTAAAAAAAAGATTAATAGATTCTTTCAGGATTTTTGAACAAAATACTAACCATTGGAGTTGGTGGGATTACCGTAATAACGCATTTGAATTAAATAAAGGTTGGAGAATAGACCATATATATATCAGTAAAGAACTTTCATCAAAACTTAAAAGTTGTGTCATAGACAGCTCACCCAGAGGTAATTTGCGTCCAAGTGATCATGCCCCAGTAATGATAGATCTTAACTTGAACGACATCAATGTAGATTTTTTTGAGGATGAGGATAATTTCTTCGAAATATAAATAAAATAAATTTAATTTCTTTAATACCTGAAAACGCTTATTAATAAAGAGTTATCTAAAATAAGAATGTTTTTTATCTTGATTTCTTTAAAATTAATAATTTACAATCCGAACTATCGCAATAAAAATATCATAATGTAGAATTTCAACCTGATTGACAAAATTTTTACTTATTTCTAATTTAGAACATGACTAGATTTTTCTCAAAACATCATTTATCGAAATTGTGACTGACATATTAAATTACACCAAATCGGAAGAAATTTTCTCTGCCGCCCAACAATTAATGCCTGGAGGAGTAAGCTCTCCAGTAAGAGCTTTTAAGTCTGTAGGAGGCCAGCCAGTTGTCTTTGATAGAGTAAAAGGTCCCTTTGCTTGGGATATTGATGGAAATAGATATATTGACTATATAGGAAGTTGGGGCCCCGCCATATGTGGACATGCCCACCCTGAAGTTACAACAGCATTACAGGAAGCCATTGAGAAAGGCACGAGCTTTGGTGCTCCATGCGTTCTTGAGAACAAACTTGCTGAAATGGTAATAGATGCAGTTCCATCAGTAGAAATGGTTAGATTTGTTAATAGTGGAACTGAAGCATGCATGGCAGTTTTGAGACTTATGCGAGCATTTACTGGAAGAGATAAAGTTATTAAATTTGACGGTTGTTATCACGGACATGCAGATATGTTTTTAGTGAAAGCAGGATCAGGTGTAGCCACTTTAGGTTTACCAGATTCTCCAGGTGTTCCACGGACAACAACTGCCAACACACTTACTGCTCCATACAATGACCTTGAAGCAGTAAAAAAATTATTTTCTGAAAATCCAGATGCCATTTCAGGGGTAATACTTGAGCCTATCGTTGGTAATGCTGGATTTATAACTCCAGAACCTGGATTCTTAGAAGGATTAAGAGAATTAACTACTGAGAATGGATCCTTATTAGTTTTTGACGAAGTAATGACTGGATTCAGAATTAGTTATGGAGGAGCACAAGAAAAGTTTGGGGTAACTCCTGATTTAACAACACTTGGTAAAGTAATTGGTGGAGGACTACCTGTTGGAGCCTACGGAGGCAAAAAAGAAATCATGTCGATGATAGCCCCTTCAGGACCGGTTTACCAAGCAGGTACTTTGAGCGGCAACCCACTCGCAATGACTGCTGGAATTAAAACTCTTGAACTGCTTAAACAAGAAGGTACATACGAGAAACTTGAATTAACAACTTCGAGATTAATTGAAGGGATAATTCAATCTGCAGAAAATAACGGTATCGCTATTAACGGTGGAAGTGTAAGCGCTATGTTTGGATTTTTCTTATGCGATGGGCCAGTAAGGAACTTTGATGAAGCAAAAACAAATGATGCCGAACTTTTTGGTAAGTTGCATAGAGAGATGCTTGGTCGAGGAATTTACCTAGCTCCAAGTCCGTTCGAAGCTGGTTTCACATCACTAGCTCATAGCGAAGAAGAAATAGATAAAACTATCGAGGCTTTTGACGAATCTTTTAGTAAAATAAAATATTAAATATTTATTTATCTTCCCTTAAAGAAAAATTAGTAAATGATTAAAAATTTATATAAAGAATTTTAAATAATTATCTTCTACCACCAACTATTACTGGAGGGCTACCTCCTTCTGAACCTGGCAGGCCAGGAACAACCTGTGTACTACCATCCCATTTGTCTAGAAATAATTTGAATAGTACTTGATCGTCTAGACTTCTATTTAACGTCTCATATCTAAGTGCTTCTTGTTCAGCAATTTCAACCTCTGTCTTTGCTCTTAGTAGTTGCTGACCAGCTATTTGCTTTTGTTCGATTGCAGCTCTGTATTCTTCAGCAATCTCTAATCCAGTAAGATCTAAACTTTTAACATCTACATAATCGAAGGAATTTAGTTCTTTCGCAACGGTATCTCCTACTTTTTCAGAAATTACTGCGAATTCTGTAGCAATTGTTTCTAGCTCATATTGAGAAAAGACTGATTTTAGGGCTTTTAGCAAAGACGGCTGAACAATCTTTTGATAAACATCGCTATTTCTGGATGCAATTGTTGCAAAGATCCTTCCTGCTTCGTTTGGTTTTACTGAATACTTGACAGTAGCTGTAGCCCTAATAACTTGAAGATCTTTGGTTAATGTTTCAAATTTTTCGGGTTGAACTTGAGTTTTTATATCGAATGGATATACAGACTGAATAAATGGAAGTTTAAAGTTTAAACCTGCTCTCCTGGAGGGTCCGCTTACTTTACCTAACGTTGTAACCACTGCAACTTGTCCAGAAGGTACAACAAAGAGGGATTGGGTAAGCAAAAGAAATCCTGTAAAAGATAATACAATGAGTAATGTTGCTGTCCCACCAGGACCAGTTGGTGTTACATTTTTAAAGGATGTTGACATTAAATTTTTACTTTTAGTTAATCATATTTAAATAGACTAATTAGTGCATTAATAAGACATTTAATTAAAATATTTTTTTAATAATTCCAAATATAAAAATGGAGATTATTTAGATGGAGATTATTTAGAAGTTATTAGATTTACTTTCTTGCAAAAGTTTTAAATAAAGGTCCTCATCTATCTCCCTAATGTCATATTCAGAGGGTAAAACACCATGTTTATGCTCATGTACCGCCATCCAACAAAATTTCTCTATTTCTTCTTTTGAAAAACGAGGATATTCTTTTACTTTCTTAATCAATGATCTAATGAGAGATTCTGAATAGTCCGCCATATTTTAAAAATAATCTTACTAAAGATCTTATCTAAAGTTATTAGCTTTTAAAGGAATATTCAAAGACTCCTCTAACTCACTAACAAGCTTTATTGCTAATTGGAGATCATTTTTGCTCTTACTAGCAACTCTGAGTGTTTCTCCATTGATGCTGACATTAATTTTTTTTATTTGATCTCTAATATTTTTGCTGATTTTTTTTGCAATTTCTTGTTTAATGCCTTGTTTTAATAAAATTGTCTGTTTAAGTTTATTGCCACTAACCATTTCAATTTGACCGTAGTCAAATATTTTTAAAGATAGGTTCCTTTTTATTGCCTTTTGTCTAATTATGTCATTGACAGCATTTAAGGTAAGTTCGCTATTGGTGATTATAAAAATATTTTCTTTATCTAAATCAACTGAAGTATCTGTGCCCTTAAGATCGTAGCGTTGAGAAATTTCCCTTTTTACTTGATCCAAAGTGTTTACTAATTCCTGTCTATCAAAATCAGAAACTACATCAAATGAAAAACTTTCTGCCATGGTGAATTATAAAACGCTAAATATTATTATCATAAATCAGTTTTAATAAGGGGAAATAGATTATTTAATCAAAAAATAACAAACTAACTACTTTTCCCATTTCTTCCGCGCATCTACAACTATTAAGCAAAGTTTCACTATCGTGAAAGGCAAAGCATATTAATTGATCGCACCTAGTAATAATTTCTTGATTGCAAAGACTGCTTGCAAGTGGCAAAGGTAATTCATCATTTTCACTTTTTTCAACCAGATGCATAACTCTTTCAAGTTGATCCTTTATTTCAGGTATTTGTCTATCAAGACTTTGTGGTAATAAGACAGTTAATAGTGATGGATTAATATCTAAGACAGCTCGAATAACAGCTGCATTAACGCCTTGAGATCCAGAAGTCAGGATATTATGTCCTTCCTCAGCTAAAGACCTTGCTATCAACTCAATTAAGTGGATATCGACAACAGGTACATGTCTACTGCCCAAAAAAGCAATTCTCCTTTTCCCGTTATCTTGGAGTTTTGCAAGTTCTTGAGCTAAGGCATCAACGCCTTCAGTTGCTGGTAGATCTAAGGAGCGACTCAAAATAATACAGTTACTATATTTGAAATTAGCATTTATCTGAAAAATTGCAGGGAAAATCTATCTTTTCGAGAATTCTTTTTAAATTCACATGCTCTTGTACTAATTGAATAGCATAAGATGCTTTAATTGATTCATGTATTCTGACATGACCAAAAGCTTGTTCAATAATTTCTACTGAGGAAAGAGTATCTAATCCCACCTTTAAAATTGGCACCTCCAATTCCTCTGCTCTATGAATCAATTGCGACAAAGGCTCTCCTAAACCAGTTAAAATTAGGCATTGAGTCGAAGCCTCCAAAGCAGCAAGTTGTATATCAGTTCTATCAGCTCCTGTAACTACAGCCATATTTCGTCTTCTCCTGAAAAATTCCATTGCAGAATTCACCCCCATTGCACCAATACTTAATGTTTCAACAAGTAATTGATCTTTTTCGGGGCAACAAATTACTTGTGCATCTAGTCTTCTTACAAGCTCACCAACGGTGACACTTCTAAGAAGTGGTGATTTAGGCATCACACCAAATACTTCAATATCCAGATCTTTAAGAGAAGGTGTTATTTCATTTTTTACTTTTTCGACTTCTTGCGGCAACACTCCGTTAAGTACAACTCCAACCAATTTCTCACCTAATTGTTTTTTCGCATCAAGTAATGCATCCACGCTTTTACAATCTTCCCATAGATTCACAATTAAAACATTCGCATCTAAATCCTTAGCTAGTTGTGGGAGACTTAAGCCATAAATCATACCTTCATGAAGACTTCCAGCTGCCTCTAAAATATTCAGACCTTCAAAATTATCATTAACCAATCCTTCAATCTGATCAAAGCCTTTTCCTGGAAGTATGTCTTTATTAAAGATTCTTTTTTCAGCTGATATATTATCCAATAATCCTACCGAAGAAATTAAATTCTCCTCTTTGATATTTAGTGTAGAGCCAATAAACTTAACATCATCATCTATTAATCCTTCATAGGACATTGAAGGAAGATTTGTAAGTTCAATACATGTTGCTAGTGGTTTGCCTATGCGTACTTTTTTTTTCTCCTGTAAAAGTCTTTTTGCTAGCCCAAGAACCATTGCAGACTTACCACTAAATGGCTCACATGAACCAATTAATAATATATCGCTCATAAGTTAGTAAAATTATCTATCAATAGGTTCAAGATAATATTTTTTTGATAACTAAACAAATATTTATTTATGAGTTTTAATCAAATAAAAAAATAAATATTTTTTTTTGGTAAATTTATTTTAATTCTTTGTTATCTCACCAAAATCAAGCAAAATGATAAATTCGATCAAAAACGAAAAAACTATAGGGATTACTGGAGCCTCAGGTGCGCTAGGGAAAGAATTAACAAAGTTGTTTCGTCAAAAAGGGTATAAAGTGATTGGATTTACTCATAGTAAAAATAATTATGAAAAAAATCCTGAATCTCCAAATGAATGGTTTAAATGGGAATGTGGGAAGGAGTGGTCATTAAAAAAACAATTAGAAAAGATAGATATCTTAATTTTGAACCATGGTATCTATGATTTGAGTAGAGAAAATTCCAATTATGAAAACTCAATAGAGATAAATGCATTAAGCAAATTTAAATTCTTAAATTTATTTGAAAATATTGCTCTAAAAAGTGATTCACTAATAAAAAAAGAGATTTGGATAAACACATCTGAAGCAGAACTATTACCAGCCCTAAATCCGTCATATGAGATTAGTAAATCACTTATTGGTCAATTAGTTTCTTTCAAAAAAAATCTGATGGACAAAAATACAAGGAAAAAATTAACAATAAAAAAAATCATCTTAGGGCCTTTTAAATCAGAACTAAATCCTATCGGAATAATGAGTCCAAAATTTGTTTCAAAAAAGATTTATGATTTAGCTAATTCAAAAAATTATTTAATAATAATTAGTCCAAACCCATTAACATACCTACTTTTTCCATTGAAAGAATTTTTCAATTTTTTGTATTGCCGAATTATCAATAAGTACAAATCTTAATTTCTAGAAATCTCTATCTGTCAATATTTCAATACCATCTTTTAAGACAACTATTGTATGCTCCCATTGAGCCGATAATTTTCCATCCTGTGTTATTACGGTCCATCTGTCATTTAATGTTTTACAAAATTTAGTCCCTTCATTAACAATAGGTTCCACAGCTAATGTCATTCCTTCACGAAGGACGACGTTGGGCAATTCTTTGGTCCGAAAATTAAATACTGATGGTTCTTCATGAAGATTTCTTCCAACTCCATGACCTGTATAGTCTTCCACAACACTAAAGCCATTTTTTAAAACAATATCTTCGATTTCCCCAGCCACATCTAGAAGTGTATTCCCTGCTTTAATTTTCGAAAGACCTGCATACAATGCCTTATAAGCTACATCACTAAGATTTTGAGCCTTTGAACAAACCTCTCCTACACAAATTGATATGCAACTGTCCCCATGGAAGCCATCTAAATATGCTCCTGTATCAATCTTAACTAAGTCACCATTTTTAATTATTTTATTTTTATTTGGTATTCCATGAACAACCTCATTATTAATACTAGAACAAATACTAGAGGGGAAACCATGGTAACCCTTAAAACTCGGAACCGCTCCAAAACTTTTTATCCTCTTTTCTGCGAAATCATCTAAGTCTTTTGTGCTCATTCCAGGTTGAATTAAGTCATTAATTTCTCTCAAAACAGTTGCTACAATCCTGCTGGATTTTTTCATCAAATTTATTTCACGTGAAGACTTTATTTCTATTCCTCTTCTTCTCTGAATAAAAGGAACTTGATCATTAGCCTTGGAATTATTTTTATTTAACAAAAGATCTGCAAAATGTCTCATTGGAATAAATAATAGTAATAGGTAAATATCTTCAAAATAGCCATTATGGTCTTGGCTATTTTAAATCTATCAATAACAATTGGAAAGAAACAAAAATGAAAAGTTTATTTAATTCTAGGCAATTTCATAAGGCTTTGGCGCCTTGGGTTTTTCTTCCATTATTTATATCTTCAATTACCGGCCTTCTCTATAGGGTTTCAAAAGATTTATTAGGTTACTCTAGAGAACAAGTTCATTGGTTAATGTCTCTCCATGAGGGCGAGTGGCTTGGCGATAATGGGGAATTAATATATGTAATATTGAATTCCCTTGGAGTTTTATGGATGCTCATAACGGGATTCCAAATGTTTTCAAAAACAATTTCATTTACCAAAAAGGTTACTAAAGGCGAGTCAAAAGGTTAAGATATAAGACTTGTAGGATAAAAAAAGACCAAAATGGCCAAAGAGAAACAAGAGAAGGACTTAGAAACCGTTATTAATACTGATGCATCAGTTGATGTAGCAGTTGAACAAAAAGAAAAAAAGTTGGTTTCTGAAACTACGCAAACCTTAAGCGCATCCAATCTTATTAAGGAATTTGAGAATGAACAATTAAAAAAAGAATTACCTGAAATATATGTTGGGGACACTGTTAAAGTTGGTGTTAAAATTACGGAAGGTAATAAAGAAAGAGTCCAACCTTATGAAGGCGTTGTCATAGCAAAAAGGCATGGAGGTATTAACCAGACTATTACAGTTAGAAGAATTTTTCAGGGCATAGGAGTTGAAAGAGTATTTATGCTACATAGTCCACAGGTTGCCTCTCTAAAAGTTGAACGTAGAGGTAAAGTAAGAAGAGCTAAATTATTCTATCTGAGAGATAGAGTAGGAAAAGCTACCCGCGTAAAACAACGCTTTGATCGATAAAGTTGTAAACTAATCAACTTATTGGTCGCAAAGACGCTTATAATTATTTAAATGCGTCGTTAGTTCAGTTGGTAGAACGCAGGTCTCCAAAACCTGATGTCGGGGGTTCAAGTCCTCCACGACGCGTTTGATCAACATTATGTAAATCATTTTTCATAAGATGGAGTTAGATCTTCAACCTGGGGACGTAGTTAAAGTCCTCGAATCAGCAGCTTTAGGATGGGTTCGTGCAAGAGTTATCAGAGTTAAGTCTGGTGGGAGAGTTGTCGTACAAAGTGACCAAGGCAGAGAATTCACTGCTAGAGGCAATCAAGTTAGGTTGATAGAACCTGCTGGTTTTAGACCTCAAAAATAAATAGTTGTTTATACTATGGCAGTTGAAAAACTAATTATTTCTGTAAATCCTCAAATTAATAAATTTTTTTTATTACAACCCCATAAATTAAGTATTATGATCTGATAATTTTAAGAATGAAGTTCTAAATAAATTTAGAACAAAACTATGGGACCGTAGTTCAACTGGTTAGAGCACCGCCCTGTCACGGCGGAAGTTGCGGGTTCGAATCCCGTCGGTCCCGTTTTTTCTAAACAAAATTTGGAAAAACGTTTAAGACTAGCCCCAAGTCCAACGGGTTTATTTCATATTGGGACAGCGCGAACAGCACTATTCAATTGGTTGTATGCGCAAAAAATAGATGGAAAATTTCTTATCAGAATAGAAGATACAGATTTTCTTCGATCTAAATCTGAATATACAAAAAATATATTAGAGGGCTTGAAATGGCTTGGACTTAAATGGGATGAAGAACCTATAAAGCAAAGTGACCGTATATCGATTCACAAAAGTTATATCAAAAAGCTATTGGAATGTGGAGCTGCATATAGGTGCTTCACAACAGAAGATGAAATATCTAAGTTAAGAGAAGAACAAAAAAAGAAAGGATTGCCTCCAAAGCATGATAATAGACACAGAAGTCTTTCAAAAGAAGAAATAGAAACATTCATATCCCAAGGGAGGACTTCAGTAATAAGGTTTAAGATTGATGAAAAAATTGAAATTAAATGGGTAGATCAGATAAGAGGCGAAATCAAATGGCAAGGGAAGGATTTGGGTGGTGATTTAGTTTTGTCAAGAAGGGCTAAGGGATACGAGATTGGAGATCCTTTGTATAATCTTGCAGTTGTAGTTGATGATAATTTCATGAATATTACTCATGTTGTAAGGGGTGAAGACCATATCTCGAACACTGCAAAACAAATATTGATTTATAAAGCTTTAAATTTTAATTTGCCAACTTTTTCGCATACACCCTTAATACTAAATAGCAAAGGGAAAAAATTATCTAAGAGAGATTGCGTTACTTCAATCGACGAATTTAGAGAAATGGGATATTTACCTGAGGCCTTATCGAACTATATGGCCTTTTTAGGTTGGTCTCCAAAATCTGCTGAAAGAGAAATACTTTCACTTGAAGAGATATCTGAAATTTTTGACTTATCAGAAATAAATAAAGCTGGAGCCAAATTCAGTTGGGAAAAACTCAACTGGATTAATTCTCAATATATAAAAAATATGGAATCAATAAAGTTAAGTCAGATCATTTGTAAATACTGGGATGACAATGGTTGGGAGCCGCCATCTCAAGAATGGGCTTATAAATTAGTAATTTTGATTAGAGACTCTATGATTCTTTTAAAAGATTCAATTGATCAATCAAAACCATTTTTCTTAATACCTACAATTCAAAAAGAAGGTCAAGATTTTCTGGAAAATAAAGATAGCAAATTATCTCTAAAACTAATCTTAAATTATTTAATTGAACAAAATACTCTTAATCTAAAGAAAGAGAAAGCTAGAGAAATAATAAACGAAATCTCAAAAAAGCATAATATTAAAAAAGGGATATTAATGAAATCATTAAGAATAGCCTTTTTTGGATCTCTCAGTGGGCCAGATTTAATTCAAAGTTGGGAGCTTTTTGCAGAGAGTAAAACTGATAGATCTCGAATTGAAAGATGTCTTTAATCAAGCTAAATTATTTTTTTGGCCTAATTCAAGCCTATTTGCCAAAGGTTTAGCTGAAAGACCTTGAATTCCTACTGTCATTAATATAGTAAGAAAAACTAAACCTTGAAGACGGCCAGCCCCAAGGATGCCAGCCTGCTCTAATCTAATAGAAAAAAGAGAAGCTACCGCTGCAGTAACAATACCTCTTGGGGCTAACCAGGCTAAAAATACTTTTTCTTTTAAGTTAAGTTCTCTTCCCATTGTTGCTATCCAGATAGAGATAGGGCGAACAATAACCATCAACATAAATACGCAAACAACCCCTCCCCAGCCAAGCGGACTTAATTCACCCCAAGAAACGTCAGCGGCCAAAAGAGGGAAAAGAACTGTAATTGCTAATTGAGCTAATTCACCTATTAGATTATCCAATCTCTCCTTATCTATAACTTCTCTTTTCCCTACGACAAAACCTGCCGCGACAGAAGCAGGCAAGCCTGATTCTGGTAAAAAATATTCGCAAATTCCATAGACAAGGAAAATAAATCCAAGGGTAACTTGAAGCTCTATACCAAATGAAGCTTCATTTTTTATTTTTTTTAAAATTTCTGATAGTAACCATCCTGCAGTTAATCCTATTAAGACTCCTCCCCCTAATCTTTGCATTAATGCAATAAATACATCATTAATTCCACGTAGGTCCCCTAAAGTCAGTTCTAAAAGCAGTAATGCCAGTACTGCACCAATTGGTTCGAGCAACAACCCCTCTGCTTTCAAAACTTCCGAAAGAGGGGAAGCTAATTTTATTTGTTCTACTAATGGAGAGACAACTGTTGGTCCAGTAGCTAGAACGATGGCACTATATATTCCAGCAACTTGCCATGAGAGGCCTGCCAACCAATGTGCAATAAAAATTCCAGCTGATAATGAAATAAAAAGTCTTACCAATGAAATTTTCAAAACAGTATTTCTTATATTCCCTTCAGGTAGTTTTAAATTTAGTCCCCCTTCAAATAGAACCAAACAGACTAAAAGCCCAACAATAGTTTCAAGCCCTTGCCCGAGATCTAAAGGCTCAACCAGTCCTAAACCTGATCTACCTATGAATAATCCAGAAAGCAATAAAATAACAACACTTGGGAATCCTGTAAAAGAAGAAAATAATCGAGCAAAAGCACCTGCAAATACAGTTATTCCCCAAAGTAATCCAAGCCTTTCAGGCGTCATAAATAATTATAAATAATAGAAATATTTATTATTTTGATTAAATCAATAATAGTATCTGAAGTCCAATAAATACAATACTTTTTAATTTAATTAATCAGCTTAACAAGAGTAATTTTTATTAAATCTTTAAAACTACTTTTAAAAAAATTAATTTTATTTCTCTTAAGAAAACTGGCTTATAAAAGCAATAATTATAAAAATAATTCCTATACCAACAGTTGCCATCCTTCCATTCCATATTTCAGCTTGAGGGGTAAAACCTCTTTTCCACAAATTTAGTTCCTTTTTATCAACCAAGTTTTTTGTCTCTTTAATCTCGATTTTAGGTTGTTTGTTCATTGAAATTAGAAAGGAGGGTTTTCTTCATAAAGGGTATTTGCTTGTTCAATTGATAGTCTTCCCGCGACACCTAATTTAAGGGAACTTAAATGATCCTTAAATTTGATTCTGAACAACGCCGCTGCTCCAATCATTGCCGCATTATCTGTACAAAGATCAAGAGGAGCTAAATGAACTTTAATAGATTTTTTACTAGCTTCACTAATCATCATTTTTCTTAATGTATTATTAGCAGCCACTCCCCCAACCACAACAACATTATCCAAGCTGTGATCTTCTGCGCATTTTATTGTTCTCTCTACCAAGACCTCCGCCACTACTCTCTCAAAACTTGCCGCAATATCTGAAATTGGAACGTTCTCCCCATTCAAATTTATTCTCTCAACTAATCTTAATACGGCAGTTTTTAGACCACTAAAAGAGAAGTCATATTTAAGAAATCCACCTTTTTTATCAGAGATCTTACATTTTGGCAAATTAAATTTCATTGGGTCCCCATTTTTTGCAATCTTTTCAATTGCCGGTCCTCCTGGATAACTAAGACCTAATAGTCTGCCAACTTTATCAAAGGCTTCTCCAGCAGCATCATCAAAACTTTTACCGAGTCTTTGCATCCCCCTTCTATCATCAACCTTTATCAATTCAGTATGCCCACCACTAACAAGTAATGTAAGAAAAGATTTCTTTGGATAGTTCTCTGAAAATAGAATTGAAGATAAATGCCCCTCCAAATGATGAATTCCCAAAAACGGTTTTGAATGTAACATGCAAAGTGATCTTGCAGTTATAGAGCCAACTCGTAAACAACCAACTAATCCAGGAGCTACAGTTGACGCAATATAATCGACTTCCTCAATTTTAATTTTTGATTCTTCTAAAGCCTTATCTAAAACAAAAGGTAATAACTCTAAATGCTTTCTAGCTGCAAGTTCAGGCACAACTCCTCCCCATTTTGAATGATCTTCAATTTGAGAAGCAATTACATTTGAATGTATTAT
The DNA here is from genome assembly GCA_003212195.1 of Prochlorococcus sp. AG-449-O05. Classification (GTDB taxonomy): domain Bacteria; phylum Cyanobacteriota; class Cyanobacteriia; order PCC-6307; family Cyanobiaceae; genus Prochlorococcus_A. Next base: position 103,607 of record QCQM01000001.1, read on the forward strand.
GAAAGTATCGCCAATATTAGAAACTATTGAGACAGATGTCTCATCACAACTTGTTTCAATAGCTAAAACTTTATGCATTTTTGATTCAACTTGTTTTATCTTAATATTAATTTCTTACTTAACACACTATAAAGGAATTAAAGATTGCAACTTATGAAATTCTTTTTTTCAATCATAACCTCAGCTTTTCTGTTCCTCGGAATTACTCCAATTGCTCTAGCTGCAAATGGTCCTGCCTTAAACGCAGACAGAGCTAGTACAGAATATACTGCTTCAGCTCTCACAAAATGCTCTGAGAATCCTAAATTCATTGAGAGAGCAAATTCTGCAACTACTCAAAAAGACATCGCAAGATTTGAAAGATATGGAAAAGCATCATGCGGAGATGATGGTCTTCCACATTTAATAATTGGACCGCCTCTTGAGCCATGGGGAGCCCTTTTAAATAGAGGTCATGAAGGAGATTTACTTATTCCAGGAGTATTGTTCATTTACATTGCTGGAATTATAGGTTGGTCAGGAAGAGAGTATCTCATTGAATCAAAAAAGACTAAGAATCCAGCAGATCTTGAGATCATTATAGACCTAGACTTAGCCAGAAAATGTCTTGTAAAAGGAGCACAATGGCCTCTTCTTGCTAATAAACAAGGTAGAAATGGAGATTTAAGAGAGAAGGATAACAATATTACACTTAATGGCCCTCGCTAATCATCCTTAAAAAACTTTCATAAAACAAATGTTCAAAATTCTAAACACAAAATTTGTCAGATCTGCTCCTGTAGTAGCAGCAATTTGGCTAAGCCTTACAGCTGGAATAATTATTGAATTTAATAGGTTTTTCCCAGATTTATTATTCCATCCAATGAGTTGATAAAGAGAAAATAATCAAGTTTTTATTAACTTGATTATTTTTTTTGCTGTTTCATCAACATTATGATTTGTTAATGCAAAATCAAATTGATTTGATACTGAAATCTCATAATTAGCCCTTAAGAGTCTTTTTTTAATTGCCTCTTCTTTTTCTGTACCTCTATTTCTTATTCTTCTCTCTAACTCTTCTTTATCTGGGGGAAGTAAAAATATTGACAGTGAATTAGGAAACTTATTTTTTATTTGCCTTGCACCCTCCACTTCAATTTCAAGTAGCACGGTAAATCCCTTTTTTATTTTCTTATTAACGGAAGACAAAGGCGTTCCATAGTAGTTTCCAGCAAATTGAGCCCATTCAAGGAATAGGTTTTGTTCAATCATTTCTTTAAACTTTTCTTGATTTAAGAAGTAGTAATTTTCTCCGTCCTTCTCTCCCTCTCTAGGTTCTCGAGTAGTTGCAGATATTGAAAGCCAAAAATTTTTTTCTTTACCTAATATTTCTTTGACAACTGTTCCTTTACCTACCCCGCTGGGTCCAGTAAGGATAATAAGTTTTTTTTGATTTTTCATATTAAATTTTTTACAGTAAAATAAACTTCTTGTGAATTAAAAAGGAATAATGCAAAAAGGTGTTCCACAGATAATGGATATTACATCTATTAGATCTATCTTGCATTATTTGAGAAAGAACATCTTACCTACAAAGTTTGAGACTGCTCAACAACCAGAGCCTAATACAATTCAATTATGTTTTAGAGGAGTTGATTCTCAAACATGGTTAGAAGTTTCATGGAATGGAGACTCTCCAAGAATACTAAAGATAAATAAGCCAGAAAAGATTGGGAGAGAAAGCACACTTTCTAAACAAATAAGATACGGATTAAAGTATATGGCTTTAATTTCAATTGATCAAGATGATTTCGAGAGAGTTATTAAATTTAGCTTTGCGAAAAAACCTGGAGATGAAATTAATAAGTATTTAATTTTTGAATTAATGGGAAAACATAGTAATATTTTTTATTTGGATAATAAACATAAAATAATTGCCGTTGGTAAACAAATTAAATCAAGTCAATCTAGTTTTAGAACAATTTCAACAGGATCAATTTATTCTGGCCCTCCAGTTAATCTAAAAAAACAACCTAGAGAAGATGAGTCTTTTCAATCATGGAAAGACTCAATTTCAATAGTACCTGAGTCCTTGAAAAACTGTTTAATAAATACCTATCAAGGAGTTAGCCCTATCCTCACAAAACAATTAGAGTTTGTTAGCGAAACTGTTAATTCAGAAATAATGGAAAAAAATATTGATTTCATTAGCGATTCGGACTTAAAGGAGATATTTAAAAATTGGAAGATTTGGATAAACAGGTTTAAAAAAAATAACTTTAACTTTTCTAAATTTAACAAAGATTTTTATTGCGTTTGGTTTTTTGATAACGAAATTAATTGCGAAAATAAAATAGATTTATGCACCAGTTTAGAGAATTATTATGATTATCATCTAAAACAAAAAAAACTTGAATTATTGGAAAAGAAAATTGAAGGGATAATTTTTAAACAAACTAATACTGAGAAAAAGAATTTAAATATTCAATATGATCTTCTAACAAAATCAGAAAACTTCGAGGTATATAAAGAAAAAGCTGATAATATTTTCACTTCTAATGAAATTAAAAAACAAGATATTATTAAGGGACAAAAACTATATAAAAAATCAAAAAAACTAAAGAGATCTAGAGAACTAATAAAAGAAAGATTAAGTATTTACAAAACACATATAGAGAGATTGGATGAATTCACTACGCTTCTAGAAAATTTAAATTCTTTGAATCATGAAAACCTTTTTATGAGAATCAAACTACTAGAGGAAATTATGGAAGAAATTTGTAACGAATTTAATATAAATATCAAGAAGCAAAGAGAAGATCAGAAAAGTACATTTGAGATGGAATCTTCGCCAATTCAAGTTGACACTCCCACAGGATTGAAGCTTCAGGTAGGACGAAATATGAGGCAAAATGATTTAATAAGCTTTAAGTTCTCAAAAAAAGGCGATTTATGGTTTCATGCTCAGGAATCACCAGGCAGTCATGTAGTTTTGAAGTCTTCATCTCAAGTAGCATCTGAGCAAGATCTTCAAATAGCTGCAGACTTAGCTGCTTTATTTAGTAAGGCAAAAAGAAACATTAAAGTTCCAATTAATTTAGTAAAGATTAAAGATTTGCAAAAAATCAAAAACGGAGGACCGGGTTGCGTTTCCTTTAAAAATGGAGAAATTATTTGGGGAAATCCTACAAGAGGAGAAGATTACATTAAAAAAAATCTTAAAACAGTAATTTAGTTTATAATAAAAAAAATTTTTAAATCTAAATGTTTGATTTTCTTTTGGGCACTCATGAATTTTTAGGAAATCATAGTTTTCCAGAATTTATTGTTGGATATCTATTTGGTGCTGCATTAATAATTGGAGCTCCTACTGTTTTCTTACTACTTGCCTTCGTAAGCGCTTTAATGAAAACAAATGGTAAAATGGGTGGATATAGAGAATATGAAACTTATGGTGAATCATCTTTAAATGATGCTCCTCCTTTCTTATTACCAGATCCAACTAATCCTAAATTAAGCAAATAATTAAGTTTATCGAAAAATAAATTGGACTTTGAAAATAATAGTTTTAAACCTTTTTCTTATACAATCTTTATCAACTAATAATGAGAGGTACAGGTCAAAGTGAAAATAAATTATCAGATGCGATGACTTTTAGTGATCATTTAGAGGAGCTTCGTCGAAGGATACTAAACTCAATTTACTCAATACTTATTTCAATATTCTTTAGTTTTCTCATCATAAAGCCATTAATATCCTTTTTAGAAATTCCAGCTGGTGATATTCATTTATTACAACTTGCTCCAGGGGAGTTTTTATTTGTCGCTATTAAAGTTGCAGGTTACAGCGGATTGATAGTTTCTATGCCTTATATTTTTTATCAAATAATATTATTCATTTCTCCTGGTTTAACAAAGCAAGAAAAAAGCCTTATCCTGCCTGCAGTTTTTGGTTCAGGTCTTCTGTTTTTTTTAGGATTAATTTTTTCATGGTGGATATTGGTCCCTGCAGCAATAAATTTCTTCATTAATTTCGGTGCTGATATTGTTGAACCAACTTGGTCTATAGAAAGATATTTTGATTTTGTTCTCTTATTAATGTCTAGCACTGCAATAGCTTTTCAATTGCCAGTATTACAATTTATTCTTGGTTCTCTTGGAATAATCACAACAGAAAAAATGATTTCGAATTGGAAGATAGTTGTAATTTCCTCAGCAATATTATCTGCAGTGATTACGCCTTCAACAGACCCATTGACAATGTCATTGCTATCTATATCGATTGTATTTTTATTTTTTGTGGGTACTGGATTAACTTACTTATCAGAAAATCTTAAGTCAAAAACTCTTTCATCTTCTCATTAAGATTTAGTTGCAAGCTGACAGCTCTACCTAACCTTGGCTTAGCATTGACTTTCTTTAGCCATTCTCTTACTTCTTCTGAATATCCACATCTATTTAAAATCTCGATTTTATCCGCTATCGATTTTTTATATTCATCTTCACTTAAAGGGAATGATTCCTGTCCAAGAAATCCCCACATCATCTGAAAATACACAAATTTTCCTCTTCTAAAGAGTCTAAAATCATATTTTTTTTCCCAGCGATGAGTCAAATAATGTATAACTTCATCTACTTGCAATGGGTTCATTTAAATCAATTAATTAAGACTTCCTAAACTTTTACTTTAAATTATTAAAAGTCCTATCTATTTACAACAGATATTGAACAATTTGCTTCATAATAACTAATAAATAACAGAACCAAGTAGCGAATGACTCAATTAAGTTCCAATGATGTCCCTTCAATGGGTCGAAGGCAATTTATGAATCTTCTTACATTTGGTACTGCAACTGGTGTAGCGTTAGGAGCCCTCTACCCTGTAGCCAATTATTTCATGCCTTTAAGAGCAGGCGGTGGTGGAGGTGGAACTTCTGCTAAAGATGAATTAGGGAATCCGATTACTAAGACAGGTTGGTTAGCTACCCATCAAGCAGGAGACAGAAGTCTAGTGCAGGGTCTAAAGGGAGATCCAACTTATTTAATAGTTAATGAGGGTGGGGAAATAGGAGAATTTGGTTTAAATGCAATCTGTACTCACTTAGGTTGCGTTGTCCCATGGGATAGTGGTGCTAATAAATTCATATGTCCTTGTCATGGCAGTCAGTACGATACAAATGGGAAGGTAGTTAGAGGGCCTGCTCCTTTATCTTTGGCTCTAGCTCATGTCGATATTGAAGATGATGCTGTACTCGTCAAACAATGGTCAGAAACTGACTTTAGAACTAATGAAAATCCATGGTGGGCATAAAAAATGAAAGATCTTAAAAATCAAATCATGAAAAAAACAAGTTTATTTATCTGTACTTTGCTTTTCATTTCGAGCATTGTATTTTATCCAAAGATCACTTTTGCTTACCCATTTTGGGCTCAGCAAAACTATGAATCCCCAAGAGAAGCCACAGGAAAGATAGTCTGTGCAAATTGTCATCTAGCTCAGATGCCTACAATTGCTGAGGTTCCACAATCTGTTGGAGCAGATAGTGTTTTCAAAGCTGTAGTCAAAATACCCTACAAAAATGACTTAAAAGAGATCGGTGCTGATGGTTCTGAAGTCCCATTACAAGTTGGTGCTGTTGTAATGCTGCCTGACGGCTTTAAACTTGCTCCACAAGAAAGATGGACCGAAGAAATCAAAGAGGAGACAGAAGGGGTTTATTTCACTAATTACAGTGAAGAGAAAGATAATATCATCATTGTAGGACCTTTACCTGGCGATACTAATAAAGAAATAGTTTTCCCTGTACTTTCCCCTGATCCATCCACTAATAAAGAATATCACTATGGAAAATACTCGTTACATATTGGAGGCAATAGAGGTAGAGGTCAGGTATACCCAACTGGAGACAAAAGTAATAATGTGATTTTCACTTCTTCCACCTCAGGAACTATAAATTCAATAGAAACAATTGAAGATGGTAGCTATAAGGTCAATATAGAAAACGATAATGGTGAGATAACTACTGAGGCAGTGCCTGTTGGTCCTCAACTTATCGTAAAAGCACAAGACAAAATTAATGCCGGTGACCCTCTTACGAATGATCCCAACGTTGGTGGCTTTGGGCAATTAGATGCTGAGGTTGTACTTCAGAGTCCTTATAGAGTAATTGGATTGATTGCATTCTTCATTGGTGTAGGCTTAACACAAATACTTTTAGTATTAAAGAAAAAACAAGTAGAAAAAGTGCAAGCAGCAGAGGGTATCTAACTTTCTTTAAATGCTTATACTGCAAGCTTTTATACAATCTCCAGGAGAAACTTTTTTAAATTTAGGATTTATAACTATTAGATGGTACGGACTGCTTATTTCGGTTTCAGTTTTAATAGGCCTATTTGTCTCTAAAAAACTAGCAAAGGCGAGAAATATTAACCCAGAGTACATTAGTGAAATACTTCCATCATTAATAATCTCTTCAATAATTGGAGCTAGAGCTTATTACGTAATTTTTGAGTGGAGGCAATATAGCGGAGAGAACTTTTTTACTTCTTTTGCACTATTAAATAACATCATTCAAATACCTTCTTTTCTTGCAGTTTGGGAAGGAGGCATAGCAATCCATGGAGGTCTAATTGGAGGATTAATATCTATTATCTATTTCTGTAAGTCGAAAAAAATTAATTTAAAAACTTTTATTGATATATTAATGCCCTCGATTATTCTTGGACAATCAATAGGAAGGTGGGGAAATTTTTTCAATAATGAAGCCTTTGGAGTTCCTACAAATTTGCCTTGGAAATTATTTATACCTATCCAATATAGGCCTTTAGAATTTATTAATTATGAATTTTTTCATCCTACATTTCTCTATGAGTCATTGTGGAATCTTTTGATTTTCATCGTCCTTATTATTACCTTTAATAAACAAAATAAAACAGATTTTTTCAGACCTGGCTTTATTAGCTGTCTTTATTTAATAAGTTATAGCTTTGGAAGATTCTGGATTGAAGGTTTAAGAACTGACCCACTTTGCATTGGTGGACTTCCACCTTTCTGTAATGGCGGTATAAGAATGGCTCAATTTATAAGTATTTTTCTATTTTCTTCTGGATTAATTGGAATATTTTTTTTAAGATTGAGAACATATAGTGGGAAAAATAGAAAGAATGGATAATAAAATATCCTTTATTGGTGTTGGTCCAGGCGATCCAGAATTATTAACTCTAAAAGCATTAAAAAAAATAAAAATTGCAGATATCATTATTTGGACTGATTCTCTAATTCCTGAAAAGATTTTAGATTCTGCCAAAGAAGGTTCTGAAAAAATAAAAACTAGTTCGCTCAACTTAGAGCAAATCACCTCAATTATGATAGAAAAATTTCAGGCAGGGAAAACTGTTGTAAGGTTGCATGATGGAGACCCTTGCCTTTTTGGAGCAATTAGAGAGCAAATCGAAATTTTAAAAAACAAAAAAATTGAAATCGAGGTTGTTCCTGGAGTAAGTGCTTTTCAAGTTGCTGCAGCATATCATGAAGCTGAGTTAACCATCCCTGACGTAACGCAAACAATAATTTTAACTAGAGCAGGAGGTCGAACAGGGATGCCCGAAAAAGAATCTCTAAAAGATCTTGCGAAACACAATTCTTCTATATGTCTATATCTAAGTGCTAGGCATGTGAGAAGGTCTCAAGAAACTCTACTAGAGTTTTACCCTCCAGAGACTAAAGTGATTGTTGGATTTAGAGTATCTTGGGATGATGGTTGGACATCATTAATAGAATTAAAAGATATGGAAAAATTTTCTATTGAGAAAAAACTAATAAGAACAACCATTTACATAATTAGCCCAGCAATAAGTAATTCTCAAAAAAGATCTAATCTTTATAATCCAACTTATAGGCATCTCTTTAGGAATAAATAATCTTAAAGTTGATAGAAAAATATTAATTACTATAATTAGTAAAAATTTATTTGCTTTGAAAGAAATAAAATCTGTTTTGGAAAACAACAATAAAGGAGAAAATTCCTCTTTAAAGAGAATTGGAAATTTTATTAAAGAGGCAAGGTTAAGTAGAAATAAATCTATTGAAGAATTAGCTTCTGACTTAAAAATCGGAGCTCATCAACTTGAAGCCATAGAAGAGGGTAATGAAGAAAAGCTACCTGAAAAAGTATTTGTCAAAGCAATGATTAGAAGGATTGCCCAGAAGCTCAAACTTGATACAGAATTTATAATGGATGAATTCAAGACAGAGAGGAAAGAAGTTAAAATTGAAGAAATAGTTGAAGAAGTTTCCAAAAAAAATTACAAGCCTAGGCAATCTAAAAATCTTAATCCATTAGGGTTTCTAATATTTATTTTAATTTCAGGCTTTCTAGGACTAATAGCATCGTCCTTAATTTTTAATTTATTTTCAGACTCTTCTCAAAATCAAACTCCTAAACAAGAACTTATTAAAAAAACTAAATAACTTTTAAATCTAAATTCTTTAGTTCTTTTATTACATTACGGCATAATCCTAAGTTCCATTTTTCAAGTAAAAGATCATGGTTTCTATCAAAAGGTAAAATTTCAAATTTAAGAACATTTTCCTGCAATTTTATTTGAACTGAGGAAATTACCTTATCAGGTCTTTGATCAAGAGATGCTGCTAGTCTCAAAATTAATGACATTTCAAGAACTAATGTTTTATCTTCTTTGGATATTAAATTTTGCCAAGACTCATGTCTTTTCTTAGGTAAAGTCTTTCTATGGTATCTAGCAATTGAGGCAATAATATTTGTTTCTGCTTCAGAATATCCCAACAACTCACAATTTTTTATTAAGTACCAAGAGTGTTTGTGATATGAACCAACATTTACGTATTTCCCACAATTATAAAGATTAGAAGCTGCCCAAAGAAGTTCTTTAGCTTTAGAGTCATTATCGCTATGAAATATATTTTTAGTCTGATCATAGATTTGAAAGGCAATATCACTAACTTTCTCAGTTCTTGTATTATCTACTCCAAACTTTCTAGCCTGATGAACTATGGTTGTTTTTCTAATATTACTTTGAATATTTAACTCGTTTTTAATTATCCCTTTACGAAGCATCCAATCTACGACCAAACCCTCTCGAAGCGCCCTCTCACTTATTATTAATTCATTAAAGTTCAACATCTGCATAGCGGCATTTAATATCAATGCACCTGGAATAATTATTTCTGCTCTTCTCTCACTTAATGAAGGTATTTTTTTGATTTCCGAAACTGGCAATTTAATTAGTTTTTCCAATACAGTTTGTAAATTTTCCCTTTTAAATTTATAACCATGCAACTTTTGTTTAGATTCTCCCAAATCATCTGAAATCAAATTTCCTAATGAGGTTGCAGTGCCACTGGTTGCAATCATAGATAAAGGCTTATCTCCCTTAGATCTAATCTTTATTTTTCGAACAGATGGTTCTAAAGAACCTTTAATAAAAGTTGTTAGAAAACTCGATCTTTCTGAATTTATAGACTCTTTATTTAAAAAATCATTTTTAAGTCTTACCGCACCAATTCTCGAACTGGTAAGAGCTATAGCATCTTTTTTATCTGCAAGTATTAATTCTGTAGATCCTCCCCCAATATCTATGATTACAAAAGACTCATCTTCAAAAGCCATGCCAGAAAGAACACCAAGGTAAATTAATCTGGCTTCCTCAGAACCACTTATCATTTCTACTTGAATATCAGTTTCATCAAGCACTCTTTTAATAAAATCCTGACCGTTTGGAGCTTCCCTAACTGCACTTGTTGCTGCTGTTACTATTTGTTTTACTCCATTACTTTTACAATATTCCTTAAATCTCTTAAGAGTAACTAATGCTCTTTGGATTGATTCTTCAGTAAGATTACCCTCCTCATCTCTTTCTCCAAGACGAGTGGTTGATTTATCAGTGAATTTTATTGAAAATGATTTTAATTCTAGATTAATTTCTGCTACCAAGAGATGTGTAGAGTTAGTTCCAATATCTATAGAAGCTACTAAAATTTGCTTTTCTTGAAAATATTTTAAATCTTGTTTCTGAATCATTTTTTTTATAAGATGCAGATATCTTTAATCCATTAATAAATATACCCAAGATTGATTATTAAATAATAGAAATCACTTAACCCTAGTAAGATTATTTAAAGTTATGAAATATACAATAGGTCATATGCAAAATAAAAATCGACAAATTAAATTAAGTGCTTTTTTTGAATTATTAAGGTGGAATAAGCCGACTGGAAGAATGATCTTACTTATTCCTGCTGGATGGAGTTTATATTTAACCCCAGATGCTAATCCAACATTTTTAATGTTGCTAAGAATAATCCTGGGAGGACTACTAGTAAGTGGATTTGGCTGCGTGGTTAATGATATTTGGGACAAAAACATTGATCAACGAGTTTTTAGGACAAAAAATAGACCTCTAGCTGCAAATAAAATCGATCTTAAAACCGCTTATTCAATTCTTTTCTTTTTAATTTTATGTAGCTTCTTTTTAACTTTGTCACTACCTCAACCTGGAAGAATCCTTTCTATTTCACTTGCTTTTTTAGCTTTACCTATTATTTTAATTTATCCTTCTGCCAAAAGATGGTTTAAATATCCTCAATTAATCTTGTCCATATGCTGGGGTTTTGCTGTCTTAATTCCCTGGGCCGCAAATGAAGGCAATTTAAAAAGTATTGTTTTATTGTTTTGCTGGCTAGCTACCATTTTTTGGACTTTTGGCTTTGACACGATTTATGCTTTAGCAGATAAAAAATATGATATCAAAATTGGAATAAATAGTTCCGCTATTAACCTCCAGAACAATACAAGAATAACTATTCAAATTTGTTATTTTTTAACTTCTAGTTTTCTCGCATTATGCGGATATATTAATCAAATGGATTTTATTTTTTGGCCAATTTGGCTTACAACATCAATCTTAATGCAGAGAGATATACTGGAAGTATTTCCTGAAGAAAAGCAGTCAATAAAAAATATTGGGAATCACTTCAAAAATCAATCAATTTATGGAGGAGTCCTTTTATTAGGAATTATTATTGCCTCATAGATCCTAAATATGGTTTTTAGATTAAAAAAAGGTGATTTAATAGATATTTTAGCTCCAGGCTCCTTTATTGATGAAGACGAAAATTTTCAAAAAGGCATAGAAATCTTAAAATACTGGGGCTTGGAAATTAATGAAAATAATTCTCCATACAAAAAATTTGGTTATTTTGCAGGTGATGATCTAACTAGATTTGAAGAACTGGAAAAAGCACAAAATAGTAAGCTAATAATTTTTGCAAAAGGAGGCTGGGGTTCAGCAAGAATATTAGAAAAAGAACCTTCCTGGCAGAATGGTTTAATGCTTGGATTCTCAGATACATGTTCTTTATTACTATCTAAATATTCTCAAGGATTTATAGGTTCTATTCATGGGCCTATGGTTACTGGCCTTTTCAAAGAGCCAGACTGGAGTCTTGAGAGATTAAGAAATTTACTTTTTGAAGGATATGTTGAGGACATAAGAGGAATTCCTTTAAAAGGTGGGAAAGCTACAGGAGAAATTATCGTTTCTAACTTAACTATTGCTACTTTTTTAATTGGTACTAATCACTTTCCAGATTGCAAAGGGAAAATAATAATTTTTGAAGATATTAATGAAGATATTTATAAAATTGATCGCATGTTGACTTACCTCAGAATGACTAAAACACTTACTGAAATTGCTGGTATTGGATTCGGAAGTTTTTCTAATGATTCCTGCGACCTTGAATGGAAAGATTCACTAAAAAACTGCATTATTGAAAGACTCCAAGAGTTTGATTTTCCTATTCTTTTTGACCTCCCAATAGGGCACATATCGGGAAATGCTTGCATTCCTTTAGGATACGAAGCCACCTTAAATGGTGATAATGGCATTCTTAGTATCGATACCCCTTTTTAATTAGGGCTTTTTCACAAAAAGTTTTGCTATTTTCAAATCTATAGGGGACGTAATTTTTATGTTTGAATAATTTCCTTCAATAATCTTCACTTTCCAATTAAGCATTTCGAATAGTGAGGCATCATCTGTGACTTTCCAGTTTTTATCAATTGCCATCATATGAGCTTTTTTTAATCTATCTACTAAAAAGCCCTGAGGAGTTTGCGCTGCCCATAAATAATTTCTATCTGGTGTTTCTTTAATAAAACCTTCATTATCAACAATCTTTATTGTGTCAATTACCTTAGTAGCCAAAATTACAGCTTCATTTTCATCTAATTGCTTGGCACAAAGGTCTATCAATTCAGGATTAATTAGACATCTAGCACCATCATGAATTAAAACTTTTTTAGCATCTTTTGGTAGCGCTTTTAAACCATTAAAAACTGACTGTTGTCTGGTGTCACCACCATTAATCCAATGAACTTTATGGGCAAAACCCTTTGCTGAATTTAATAATAAATTTTTATCTTTCGATTGCCCAATTATTCCAACCCAGTTTGTTGAGCTTGCAGAAAATACAGATTTAAGTGTCCAATAAATCAAAGACTCTCCCTCTAAATCAATAAGTAATTTATTTTTTCCAGCTTTCATTCTGCTACCACTCCCTGCAGCTGGTATTAAAAAGTGCACAATAGAAGGTCTTTATATTTTCTAGACAATTATAAATAAAAGCAATATCTTTACACAAATAGTACTACGATTGAAAATTATAAAATTTCATAATGTCCACTACAGATTCATTATCAGGCAAAGTTGCTTTAATCACTGGAGCCAGCAGAGGAATTGGTAAAGAAATTGCTTTAGAACTAAGCCGCTTAGGAGCAGAAGTTTTTATTAATTATTCTTCTTCTGATGAAAAAGCTGAAGAAGTTGTAAATTCAATAAAAAATTCGGGAGGCAAAGCTCATAAATTAAAATTTGATGTATCAAGAGAGGATTCTGTAAGTTCAGCTTTTGAAGAAATCATAAAAATTAATGGCTCCATTGATATTCTTATTAACAATGCTGGTATTACTAGAGATGGACTATTGATGAGAATGAAATCGGAACAATGGGATGATGTACTAAATACAAACTTAAAAGGGGTTTTTCTTTGTACAAAATATGCTTCAAAATTTATGATGAAAAAAAGAAGTGGTAGTATCGTAAATATTTCATCTGTTGTTGGAATAATTGGTAATCCCGGTCAAGCAAATTATTCTGCAGCCAAAGCTGGAGTTATTGGATTCACCAAAACTTGCGCTAAAGAATTTGCTTCAAGAGGTATAAACGTAAATGCAATAGCTCCTGGCTTTATAGAAACAGAAATGACTGAAAAACTTAACACTGAAGAGATACTTAAAGTTATCCCTTTAGGGAAATTAGGAAGTTGTACCCAAATTGCAAATTTAGTGTCATTCTTAGTTTCAAGTAATGCTGGAAATTATATTACAGGGCAGACAATCAGTATAGACGGAGGTATGAGTATTTAATTATGTACTTTCATAAGGCTGGCCCAATTCATCTCTTAATCTTCTAATTTTTTGTAAAAGTTTAAGTCTTCGACTTCTAGCAGTTAATGTCAGGAAAAATCTTAAAGGAAAGTATATTAGTGTCATAGCAATCGCGAGGATTGCGGTAAGAGTAAAAATGAGATTATTTGTTTCTTCCATAATTTAAAGATACTCTTATTTGATTTAATTTGTATGTCTTATTAAAAGAAATTCGGCTTTCCCCACTTAATTAAATATCCCTTAAAAATGATTCTATGGGAGATTAGAATAAGATTAAAGATCGAGCAAACATGGCTAAACAGTTAAGTTTTTCTAATGAATCAAGAGAAGCGCTAGAAAAAGGTGTGAATTTCGTAGCTAATGCAGTAAAGGTTACTATTGGGCCAAAAGCAAAAAATGTTGTAATAGAAAAGAAATTTGGTTCGCCAGATATAGTAAGAGATGGTTCTACAGTTGCTAAAGAGATCGAGATTGAAAACCCTATTTCTAATTTAGGTGCGAAATTAATAGAACAAGTTGCATCCAAGACAAAAGAAAGTGCTGGAGATGGAACAACAACAGCAATCATTTTGACTCAGAAGATGGTTCAGGAGGGATTAAAAAATATTGCTTCTGGCGCCAACCCTATGGAGTTAAAAAAAGGTATGGAGGCAGGCCTAGCTTTTGTTTTAGAAAAATTAAGTTCCAAAAGTATTTCATTAAGTGGTTCTGATATCCAAAAAGTTGCAACAGTAAGTGCTGGAGGTGATGAAGAAATTGGATCTATAATTTCGAAAGCAATGGATATTGTTACTGCAGATGGTGTAATAACTGTTGAAGAATCTCAATCACTAGAAACAGAATTAGATATAACTGAAGGAATGTCTTTTGATAGAGGTTATAGTTCTCCATATTTCGTAACAGACCAAGAAAGACAAGTTTGTGAACTTGAAAACCCTAAAATATTAATAACTGATCAAAAAATCTCAACTTTAGTTGATCTAGTTCCAATACTTGAAGAAATTCAGAAGTCAGGCTCTCCTTTTCTAATTCTTGCAGAAGATATCGAAGGAGAGGCTTTAACCACTCTGGTTTTAAATAAGAATAGTGGGGTTTTAAATGTAGCTTCCGTTAGAGCTCCTTTATTTGGTGAGAGAAGAAAAGCTGCCCTTGAAGATATTGCAATTCTTACAGGGGCCAAGTTAATTAGCGAAGATAAATCGATGACACTTGATAAAGTATCGATTAATGATTTAGGCAAAGCAAAAAAAATAACTATCACAAAGGATAAAACTACAATTGTTGCCTTCGAAGACACTAAAGATTTAGTTAAAGCGCGAGTAGAGAAATTAAAGAGAGAAGTCAATATAACTGAATCTGAGTATGATCAGGATAAAATAAATGAAAGGATAGCCAAACTAGCCGGAGGGGTAGCTCTTATCAAAGTAGGAGCTGCGACAGAAACAGAGATGAAATATAAAAAGTTGAGAATCGAAGATTCCCTTAATGCTACGAAAGCTGCTATTGAAGAGGGTGTTGTTTCTGGAGGAGGGCAAACTTTAATTGAAATATCTGATGACCTTTTAAATTTAAGTGAAACATCTTCAGATGATTTAAGAACAGGGGTAAATATAGTTAAAGAAGCCCTTTTGGAACCTACCAAACAAATAGCAAAAAATGCTGGTTTTAATGGTGATGTAGTTGTGGCTGAAATTCAAAGGCTTAACAAAGGCTTTAATGCTAATTCAGGACAATATGAGGATTTAAAAGATTCAGGAATATTAGATCCAACCAAAGTAATAAGATTAGCTCTTCAAGATTCAGTATCTATTGCAGCTATGCTCCTCACAACAGAAGTTGCGATGGCAGACATTCCAGAGCCTGAAGCCGCAGCCCCTGGAGGACCAGGTGGAGATCCAATGGGAGGAATGGGTGGCATGGGAATGCCGGGAATGGGTGGCATGGGAATGCCAGGTATGGGTGGCATGGGAATGCCTGGGATGGGTGGCATGGGAATGCCGGGAATGGGTGGCATGGGAATGCCAGGTATGATGTAAAAGCTAACTAGCTTTTTTATCGTTATTAATCCACTTTCTTAAATTTTTAATATTAGGTAAGGGTAATTTTGAGGTTTTGGTAAATTGATTTATTTTATGAGAATTTTGATTTTTGCTAGATATTCCATTACTGCTAGCAGTTTCAGAGCCATTTGATTCCAAATTTGTTTCTTCATTATTTTCAAAAGTTTTTGATAATTCAAGT
>QCQM01000002.1 GCA_003212195.1 Prochlorococcus sp. AG-449-O05
GTCAAATAAGAATTCATACGATTATAAAATTAGCAGTTAATTCAGGGAACGATGATTCAGAAAAGATTTGTAATCTTGCAGGCATTTCTAATCCAAAAAGAATTTTTTTTATTAGAAGAAAAGTCAAAAATGTATCGCAAGAATATTTAATTAATTTAATGAGTAACTTATTAGATATTGAATCATTACTAAAACAAGGTAATAATCCTATAAATGTTTTTACAGAAAAATTAATTAATTTAAGTTAATCAAATTATAAGTTTAAGAATTTACATTATGATTTAAATATGGCTTTACTAGTAAAAAAATTTGGCGGTACTTCTGTCGGTGATATTAAAAAAATTAAAAATATTGCAAGTAGCATTTGTCAAAGTAAAGAAGCAGGAAATGAAATTGTCGTAGTTGTCTCTGCAATGGGACAAACTACAGATGATTTAAATTGTTTAGCGGAATCAATTAGTAAAAATCCTAATCGAAGAGAATTGGATATGCTTCTCTCTACCGGAGAGCAAGTAACCATAGCTCTTCTTTCAATGGCATTAAACGAATACGGAATACCTGCAATTTCAATGACTGGTAGCCAGGTTGGAATTATTACTGAATCAATTCATGGGAAAGCAAGAATTCTGGATATTAAAACAGAAAGAATCCAAAATTATATAAATCAGGGTTTTGTAGTTGTAGTGGCTGGATTTCAAGGAACAACATTAAGCCATACGGGTTCAATGGAAATTACAACTTTGGGTAGAGGTGGTTCAGATACTTCAGCGGTAGCTTTATCAACAGCTTTAGGAGCTGAGACTTGCGAAATTTATACAGACGTTCCAGGGGTTCTTACTACTGATCCAAGAATTGTTCCTAATGCAAAACTCTTAGATAAAATTAGTTGTGAGGAAATGCTTGAACTCGCAAGTGTCGGTGCTTCAGTTCTGCATCCAAGAGCAGTAGAAATTGCTCGTAATTATGGAATTCAATTGTGTGTCAAATCAAGCCAAAGTAACTCAAGCGGGACTCTCCTGGATAGTCAAATCCAACCTATCCCGCTTAAAAGAGGAAGCTTAGAATTAACAAAAACAGTCAATAGTCTTGAGGTATTAGAAAACCAAGCAGTATTCAGTCTGTCAAATATTCCTGATAGACCTGGGATTGCTGCACAAATATTTGAAAAACTTTCAGAAGCAAGTATTAACGTAGATTTAATCATACAAGCGACGAATGATGGAAACAATAACGATATTACATTTACTGTTAGTGAATTAGAGGTTAAAAAAACTGCAGAACAATGTGAACTTTTAACTAGTCAATTAGGAGGAGAATATAATCTAAAAACAAACATGACTAAATTAAGTATTCAAGGAGCGGGCATTATGGGTAGACCTAGTGTTTCAGCTGATTTATTTGATACTTTATCTCTAGCAAATATAAACGTCAGGTTAATAGCAACTAGCGAAATTAAAGTCAGCTGCGTAATTGAAATTAATAATATACCAAAAGCTATTAGATTTGTTGCTGAGAAATTTAAGTTATCCGATACACAAATATTTGTTAATCCAATCAACGAAAAACAAGATCAACCTGAAGTAAGAGGAATTGCATTAGATAAAAACCAAGTACAAGTCAGTTTTCGAAAACTGCCTGATCGTCCAGGTGTAGCAGCATCGATATGTTTAGCATTAGCTGAAAATAATTTACTTTTCGATACTATCGTTCAATCTGAAAGAATTTCCTCTTTAAAAACAAAGGATATTAGTCTTACAATGAATAAACAAGATAGAGAAAAAGCTAACTTAGTTTTTGAAGCCTTAACAAAAAAATTACCCGGATCATACATTGAAGATGGCCCAGCCATAGCCAAAGTAAGTACTGTAGGAGCGGGAATGGCATTTAAAGTTGGAACAGCTGGAAAAATATTTAGAGCATTGGCTGACAAAAATATCAATATTGAAATGATCGCCACTAGTGAAATTAGGACTTCATGTATTGTCTTAGAAAAAGATTGTGACAAAGCAGTTAATGCGATTCATAATCATTTCGAATTAGAAAAATAAGTTCTTTTTAATTGTTTCTTGCCAATTTTTGTCTTAATTTTTTGATTCTATCCCTTAAATTTGCTGCTTCTTCAAAATTTAACTCTTTTGCAGCATCTTTCATTTTAATTTCTAACTTATCTATTAAGTCCGGCAATTCTTCGAGCAAACATTGATTATCACTGGAATTGAGAATTGCGTCAGTTTTGTTGTTAACTATATTTATTAAATCTTTAGATAAACCACCAGCATCTAGTTTTCTGGAAAGTTCTAGAAAAGATAATATCGAATTTTCTATTTTTTTGCCTGCAGGTTTTGGAGTAATACCATTGACTTGATTATATTTTTTTTGAATAGTTCTTCTTCTTTCAGTTTCAGATATTGCTTTTTTCATTGAATCTGTGAAGTTATCTGCATAAAGCAAGGCAACACCTTCAACATGTCTTGCAGCCCTTCCTATTGTTTGAATCAATGACCTTTCTGCTCTAAGAAAACCTTCTTTATCAGCATCTAAAATGGCGACTAAAGATACTTCAGGAAGATCTAGTCCCTCTCTTAATAGATTAACTCCTACTAAAACATCATATTCGCCCATCCTAAGGTCTTGAATAATTTCAATTCTTTCAATTGAATGGATTTCGGAATGTAAATATCTAACTCTTACTTTATTTTCAGATAAAAAATCAGTTAGATCTTCAGCCATTCTCTTAGTAAGTGTTGTCACTAGCACTCTTTGATTCTTTTCAGCTCTAATTCTTATTTCAGATAAAAGATCTTCTATTTGGCCTTCACTAGGTCTTACATCAATTACAGGGTCTAATACCCCAGTTGGTCTTATAACTTGCTCAATAAATTCACCATCACATTGATCTAATTCCCATTGACCCGGAGTTGCGCTTATAAACAATGTCTGTTTTGATTTTTCCCAAAACTCTTCACATTTTAAAGGTCTATTATCTGCAGCACTTGGTAATCTAAAACCATGATCTATTAAAACTTTTTTTCTAGATTGATCACCGTTGTACATCGCATGAAGTTGAGGACATGTTACATGACTCTCATCAACTACCAACAACCAATCTTTGGGAAAGTAATCTATTAAGCATTCTGGCGGTGAACCCTCCTCCCTGCCTGATAAATGACGTGCATAATTCTCAACTCCATTACAATATCCAACTTCTCTAAGCATTTCTAAATCATATTTTGTGCGTTGTTCTAAACGTTGAGCCTCTAATAATTTTCCTTCATATGTAAATTTATCGAGTTGAGTTTTTAATTCACTTCTAATTGCACTTATTGCGCTCTCAAGTCTTTCTTTTGGAGTCACAAAATGCTTCGCAGGGTAAACACTCACTTGTTCCAAACTTTCAAGTATTTCTCCTGTAGTAGGGTCAACATATCTAATAGCCTCGACTTCATCCCCAAAAAATTCGATTCTTATTAATCTATCTTCATAAGCTGGACCGATTTCTAAAACATCACCCTTTATTCTGAATCTACCTCTAGTAATTTCAATATCATTTCTAGTATATTGATTTTCAACAAGAGACCTTAAAGAAGAACGTAAATTTATTGATTTTCCTACTTCAAATTTAACTGCAGCTTTTAAATACTCACTCGGTATACCAAGACCATAAATACAACTTATTGAAGCTACAACAATTACATCTTTTCTTTCAAATAATGAGCGTGTTGCAGAATGCCTAAGCATATCTATTTCTTCATTAATTGAAGCAGTTTTAGCTATGTAAGTATCGCTTACAGGTACATAAGCTTCAGGTTGATAATAATCATAGTAAGAGATGAAGTACTCAACAGCATTTTTTGGAAAAAATTCCCTTAATTCATTACATAGTTGTGCAGCTAAGGTTTTGTTATGGGCTAATACAAGTGCTGGTCTTCCTGTTTGTTGAATTACATTCGCAATTGTAAATGTTTTACCAGTTCCAGTAGCTCCTAAAAGAGTCTGAAACTCTTTACCAGTATTAACGCCTTTAACTAATTTTTTAATAGCTTCTGGTTGATCTCCATTAGGTTCGTAAGGAGCTTGAAGCTTATATTTATTCATCAAGCTAGTAGTAGCTAAGGGATAAGGCTATACTAAGAAATTTTTTCTCCAATTATTGAATTTTTCAAAGATTCCTTTAATCCTCTAACAACCGCAATCATTGATATTAAATCATCTAATTTATTAACTACAGATCCAACGCCAACTGCTGAGGCGCCAGAAGATATTGCTAGTGGACAAGTAACTTGGCTTAATCCAGAGGCACTCATGATAGGTATATTCAGAGATTGTTTCTTAAATTCTTGATGAATAGCATAGGTAGCTGCAAGAGTTGGTACTGATTTTTCAAAAAAGCCTTGAATTCCAGGAGAGTAAGGAGTAGAACTGGTGCCACCTTCTGTTTGAATAATATCAACACCTTCTTCCACAAGCTTTACAGCAAGATCAACTTGTTTATCAATAGGCATAGTATGAGGAACAGTTACTGATAAGGGAAGATTCGGCAATAAATCCCTCGTCTCTTTTGTAATGTTTAGAACTTTTTTATCTGAAAAATTAATGCCTTTTTCATAAAAAGTATCGTAATTTCCTATCTCAATTAATGAAGCTCCTGCTTTTACAGAATCTTGAAAAGATCGAGGCACTACTGAACTAACACAAACGGGTAGTGTTGAATTCTTAAGTGCTAAATCAACGAGTTCAGGTTTACAAGCAATATCGACAAGATCTGCACCTCCTAATGAAGCAGCCTCAACAATTGTTTTCACAGATTGAGCATCGAAATTATCCAATCCTGAAATAACTTTGAGTAAAGATTTGGTTCTTAACTCTTCTTTAATTTTTTGTGGCAAAAGATTAATCAGACTCATTTACTTAATGAATTTATTACCCGATTGTGACATTGTTTTAGTAAAACAGTGCATTTTTTAAAAAATATTATCTGAGCAACACAAAATGTCTGATAAAAAATTAACTCAGAAAAATTGGTCATCATGGCATCACCAGCTACATAAGGAAATTCTTACCAAAAAAATATTAATTCCCAAGGGATCGAATATTTTAATTAGTGTTTCCGGGGGACAAGACTCAATGGCCTTATTAACCCTAATTTATGACCTAAAAAAACTTCATAATTGGTCTATTAGTGTTTGGCATGGTGATCATCAGTGGCATGAAAAATCCTCAATATATGCTCTTGAATTAAAAAGTTATTGCGAAGATAAAAATATTTCATTCTCTTTTGATCAAGCAAAAAAAGAAAATATTTCTTCAGAAGAAAAAGCACGAGAATGGAGATATAAAAAATTATGTGAAAGAGCCAAAACTTTATTGAATAAAAACCAGCAAAAACAAAATATTTATTTGTTAACTGGTCACACGAGTAGTGATAACGCAGAAACATTTATCCTCAATTTATCTAGAGGAAGCAATTTTGCCGGGCTGAGTAATATTGAGAGCAAAAGAGTAATAGAAAATCAAATTTTTTTAATAAGGCCAATATTAATTTTCAGTAGAGAAGATACAAAAAAATTTTGTGATCATATGAAAATACCAGTCTGGGAAGATCCCACAAATTCAGACCTTAAAATAAAAAGAAATTTAGTGAGAAAAAAAATTATTCCCGCCTTGGAGTTTATCAATCCTGGTTGTTCTGAAAGGATAAATAATTTTTCCCAAAAAATGAGCAACTACAATAAAGAACGAAATGATCTTAGTGAACTAGCATACTTATATTGTAAAGATAAAAAAGGTATAAATAGGAATCTATTAAATAATATGTGTATTGAAGCGAGGTGCACAATCTTAAATAGATTTTTAAGAGAAATATCTAGAAAGCAATGTAGCTCTAAAAATCTGACAAAATTAGCAATTTCAATTTATGAAAAAAATAAAGGTCAAATTAACTTGCAAGAGTTTTTAAAAATTGTTTGGAATAAAAACTATATAAATTTTGAAAAAAGTTAAGGTGTGACAGCAGATCTTCTTCTTCTTGTTCTACCTTCAAATGAATCTTCGGAAACAGTCTCAGCTGATGGATTCTGAGAAACTTTTGGACTTTTTTGAGTAATTTGATGATTATTTGAACTATTGGGATGATTATTGTTTGATTTCTTATGGAAATTATTATTATTTCTATTTCTATTGGAAAAATTTTGCTCTTCGGTAATCTTTGGAATATAAGCACGAGTTCCACTTGGAGCAGGTTGAACTAAACACAAAATAAGTGGTTCAACTTGTAATTCTCTTCTCATTCTTCTCGATAAACCATTTTCAATTTCTCTTTGCACTCCAATCCAATCTACTTCAAAATTATTCGGACCAGTTTGTCTGGATAATTGTTTCCATCTATTTTCTATTACCCAACTTATTTCTCGTTCTGTCCACATAGACATCTTTCTTGGTTCTGCAGTAGTAACAACTCCTCTTAAATTAACTCTGGGAGGCGCAACCATTTTCCCATCTGTACTAATAGGAGCTAAAACAGTTACTACACCATCACCAGCTAATTGCTGCCTTTCTTTTAACACTCGAGCATCTACTATCCCATTTCGTGAGTTATCTAGCAGTTCAACACCAGCTTTTACAGGATCACCTTTTTGAATAGAATTAGGTGTTAACTCAACTACATCTCCATTTTCAATAATTAAAATATTGTCCTTAGGAACCCCCATAGTTTGTGCACTCTTGCCATGACAAACAAGCATTCTATGTTCTCCATGAACAGGAACAAAAAACTTAGGTTTAGCGAGTGCCAACATTAACTTTTGATCTTCTTGAAAACCATGACCAGAAACATGAATATTCTCACCCTTTCCATAAACAACCTTTGCTCCGAGTTTCATTAATCTATCAATTGTATTAACAACAGAAATAGTATTGCCAGGAATTGGACTGGCTGAAAATATCACAGTATCAGTAGTCTTAAGACGAACATGCTGATGTTCACCACGAGATATTCTGCTTAACGCTGCTAGGGGTTCTCCCTGACTTCCAGTCATTAATAATAAGGTCTCTCTATCTGGCAAATCTCTAATTTGTTTTATGGGAACAAACAAATCATCTGGGCATTTCATATAACCAATATCTCTAGCCTTAGCAATAACATTTATCATCGATCTACCTAACAAACCTACCTTCCTTCCATGTTTCATGGCCAACTCTAAGATCATTGTCACTCTATGAACAGAACTAGCAAAAGTGGTGAGGATAACGCGCTCTTTTGCCTCGGCAATGTGTTTTTCTAAAGAGGGATAGATAGTCTTCTCAGAGGGACAAAAACCTGGAACTTCGGCATTAGTAGAATCACTGAACATGCATAAAACGCCCTTCTCTCCATAATGCACCATTCTTTCTATATCAAATTGCTCACCATCTACTGGCATGTGATCAAACTTAAAATCTCCCGTGAAAATAATTGTGCCAACAGGTGTTGTAACTGCTAAAGAAAAACTATCGCAAATAGAATGGGTATTTCGAATAAATTCAACAGAAAAATGTTGTCCAACTTTTACAACATCTCTTGGATTTACAGTCTGTATAGTTGTTCTATCAGATACCCCTGCTTCCTCCATTTTTCCTCTAAGCATTGACATTGCTAGTCTTGGGCCATAAATAATCGGAATATTAAAATGCTTTAGATGATGAGAGATGCCTCCAATATGATCTTCATGACCGTGAGTGACAATCATTCCTTTTATTCTTCTTTGATTTTCTTTTAAAAAAGTTGTATCTGGCATAACAACGTTTACGCCATGCATACCATCAGATGGGAAAGCTAAGCCAGCATCAACAAGCATCAATTCATCACCATATTCAAAAACACAAGTATTTTTGCCTATTTCATGTAGTCCTCCAAGAGGTATTACTCGTAGAGCTGACGTATTACCTTTAGATCTAGATGAATCATTAGTAGATCTATTTACAGCTGAATTTGTACTTGATTGCATAATTTTGAAATTTATGAAGGCCTGCTTGTAATCAAATAAGGTTTATTTAAATTTAATTATCAAGTTGAATTTAATCCCTATTATAGGGATTTCAGGATAAAAGATAGTTGCTTTTTCATGTCGTTGGTCAAAGGTGACAAAGGACTTCTAGGATTACCTACATTCCATCCTGATAGTTCCAAAGCAGCCTTAATTGGGATTGGATTAGTAGTCATAAAGAGTGCTTTGAAAAGAGGTTGAAGTTTTTCATGAATAGAAAGAGCTTTTGAAAACTCTCCACTTTGAAAAGAAAGAATCATCTCTTTCAATTGCAAGCCAACCAAATGACTTGCAACACTTACTACTCCTACAGCCCCTACAGATAACATTGGAAGCAACAATGAATCATCGCCACTATATACAGAGAGTTCGGAGCCGCAAATAGCTCTTAGTTCTGTTACTTCTTCTATTCTACCGCTTGCAGCTTTAATACTGAGAATATTTGAAAAATCCATAAGTTTCTTCACAGTATCAGGTAATAAATTGCACCCTGTCCTTCCAGGAATGTTGTAGAGCATTAGAGGCAAATCCTTTGCAGAATTAGCAATAGAACTGAAATGTTTATAAAGACCTTCTTGAGGTGGTTTATTGTAATAAGGAACAACTACCAGAGCACCATCAGCACCAGAATCATAGGCTTTTTTTGTAGCTTCCACAGCCTCGCTTGTACAGTTACTACCAGTGCCAACTATTACTTTACAGCTTGAATCCAAAGATCCTTTTACTGCAATAAATAAATCATGCTGTTCCGCCCATGAAAGAGTCGGAGATTCTCCAGTAGTACCACACAAAACAATTCCATCGGAACCGTTCTCAAAAAGATGATTTGAGAGTTTTATAGCCAGTTCATAATCTACAGCTCCATTTTCAGTGAATGGAGTAACCATTGCAGTCAATATTCTTCCAAATAGTGGATTATTACACTCAGTTTTGTCTTTAATCATTTTTTTGGAATTAATAACTCAGCTATTTGAACAGCATTAAGAGCTGCTCCTTTCCTTATTTGATCTCCACATAACCATAATTCTAATCCATTAGGCTGACTTATATCAGTTCTAACCCTGCCAACAGCAACATTATCCCTTCCCATAACGTCATTTGGCATGGGAAATCTATTATTTTTGTAATCCTCAATAATTTCAATTCCAGGAGATTTTTTTAATTTTTCAAGAGCATCTTTAGGGTCAACTACGCCGGTAAATTCAATATTGATCGATTCAGAATGTGCTCGTAGTACTGGTACTCGAACACATGTAGCAGAGAGCTTCAAATCAGCAATATTTAATATTTTCCTAGTCTCATTAACCATTTTCATCTCTTCTTCGCAATAATTATTTGAAAGCATGGGTGAATTATGTAAAAACAAATTAAAGGCCAGTGAGTATGGTAAAACTTCACTTTTTTGAGGATTACCTTGAAGATATTGTTCAGTTAAAAGTTTTAGTTCCTCCATCGCCAACTGGCCTGCACCACTTACTGATTGATATGTTGAGACAACAACTCTATGAATAGTCGAAAGTTTATTTAACGGAGCTAAAACTAATGTCAACAAAATGGTAGTGCAATTTGGATTTGCTATTACACCATTATGATTGAGGACATCCTCAGCATTAACTTCAGGTACTATAAGTGGGACATTATTATCTAATCTAAAAGCACTTGAATTATCTATCAAAATAGCATTTTGTTCCATAATTGTAGACAACCATTTTTTTGAAATACTTCCACCGGCTGAAGCTAAAACTAAATCAAGATTCAGAAATTCTTCCTTAGTTGTTTTTTTTGTAACTAATTCTTCACCATTCCAAATAATTTTTTTTCCTTCTGAACGCTCTGATGAAAGCAGGACCAATTCTGATATTGGGAAATCACGTTGTTCAAGAATTTTGAGTAATTCAGATCCAACAGCACCTGAAGATCCTAAAACAGCAACTTTTAGTGGCCTATCAGGCAAAAACGGAGATTTTCTCACACTTTAAAATGATTTTTATAAATAGATTGACTATTTTTTTTACTTTATCAAAAAAATAACTTTCAAGGAAATCACATAATGTGAAATAATTAAGATTCGGCTTTTAGTAATAAATAAAAAAATGGCAAAAGAAGCATTAATAGTCAAAACAACTCCTCTGCCTCAAAGTAGAATCTCATTTGAATTAGAAATACCATCTGAAACATGCAAAACGTGCGTAAATGAGACAATCAGTTCTATCAGTCGTTCGGCTAAAATTCCAGGATTTAGACTTGGTAAAATTCCTAAACAAGTCTTAATCCAAAGAATTGGCATCGCACAATTACATGCTTCTGCTCTAGAAAAAATTATTGATAAATCATGGCAAGAAGCGCTAAAAATAAAATCTATAGAGCCGCTAAGTGAGCCAGAATTGGTAGATGGATTTGAATCTTTACTTGCAAAGTTTAGTCCTGAAAAATCACTTAAAGTTACTCTTCAAACTGATGTTGCCCCAGAATTAAAACTTAAAAAATCCAAAGGACTAATTATTGAAATCTCAAAAACAAAATTTGATCCAAAGTCAATAGATGAAGCACTAGAAAAATCTAGAAGTCAGTTTGCAAATATTGTTCCAGTAACCAATAGAGCTGCGAAATTAGGAGATATTGCTGTAGTTAGTTTCAAAGGAAAATATAAAGATTCTGGTAAAGAGATTGATGGTGGAGCAAGTGAGTCAATGGATCTTGAGTTAGAAAAGAACAAAATGATTCCCGGTTTCGTTGAAGGAATCGTAAAGATGAAAATTGGCGATACTAAAACACTTAACCTTAGATTCCCTGAAGATTATTCACATGAGGATTCAAGAGGAAAAGAGGCAATCTTTGAAGTAAACCTTAAGGATCTTAAGGAAAAAGAATTACCTGAACTTAATGACGATTTTGCAAAACAGTCTGGCAACAAAGAATCATTAAAAGAGTTAAAGAAAGATATTGAAAAGCAACTTAGAGATAATTTTGAAAAAACTCAAAAAGACATCAAAGTTGAAGCTTTACTAGATGCCTTAACAAAGGAATTGGTTGCTGAAATTCCAAAATCTATGATTGATATTGAAGTGAGGAATAATATTGAACAAACCGCTCAAAGATTTGCTCAACAAGGTCTTGATGTTAAATCTACTTTCACTCCGGAATTAGTTAAGTCATTAGCAGAGTCCACAAGGCCTCAGGCTGAAAAAAATGTTCAAAGAAATCTAGCTCTAAAAGCATTAGCTGAAAGAGAAAACATAAAAGTTGCGAAAGATGAAATTGATTTAAAAATGAAAGATTATGAAGATGCAATCTCTCAATCTTCAAAACAAATAGATGTTAAAAAATTAACAGAAGTGATAAGTAACGATTTACTAAAAGAAAAATTAATAATTTGGCTTGAAGAAAATTCTGAAATAAAAGAAAAAACTACAAAAACTTCTAAAGCCACCAAAACCTCCAAAACCACAAAAGCCACAAAAACTGCAAAAACAATAAAAACAACAAAAACTCAAAATAAAAAAGAAAAAAAATAATTTATGAAATTTCCTACTAATTAAACAAAAAACCCTTAAATTATTTATAAGACGAAAACAAATTTGTGAACTCAGAAAAAAAACATTTAATCCAAAGCTCAATAAGTTCTTACGAAAGTAATAATAAAACTATTGCTGCTGTACCTACCGTTATAGAACAATCAGGTAGAGGAGAAAGAGCTTTTGATATATATTCAAGACTATTGAGGGAGAGAATAATTTTTTTGGGTACTGGAATTAATGATCAAGTATCTGACTCACTTGTTGCACAATTATTATTTCTTGAAGCGGAAGATCCCGAAAAAGATATACAAATATATATCAATTCTCCTGGAGGCTCAGTAACTGCAGGAATGGCCATATACGATACTATGCAACAAATATCCCCTGATGTAGTGACAATATGCTTTGGAGTAGCGGCAAGTATGGGGGCATTTCTACTTTCTGGAGGCGCAAAGGGGAAAAGATTGGCTTTACCTAATTCTAGGATTATGATTCATCAACCTCTGGGAGGCGCACAAGGTCAAGCAGTAGAGATTGAAATACAAGCTAAAGAAATACTTTTTCTCAAGAAAACATTAAATTCGCTTTTAGCAGAACATACAGGCCAACCTTTAGAAAAAATTAACGAAGATACAGAAAGAGATTACTTTTTATCTCCCTCAGAAGCGGTCGAATATGGATTAATTGATAAAGTTATCAAAAAGTGACAAGGGACACTGATTTTTTAAGAATATGATGACGAATCGATATTTATAAGCAATCCTAGTGAATAGGGAATATTTATCACCTTTCACATTAAAACTTATAATCGATGGCTAAATTCGACGCCCATCTTAAATGTTCATTTTGCGGGAAATCACAAGACCAAGTACGAAAGCTTATAGCTGGTCCTGGGGTTTATATCTGTGATGAGTGCATAGATCTTTGTAATGAAATTCTCGATGAAGAACTACTTGAAAATCAAACGAACACAAATAACTCTCCGCAAGTAAAAAAGAAATTACCAACTGATAATCCCAAAAAATCTGTTCCTTTAGAATTAACCTCAATTCCTAAGCCATTAGAAATTAAAAGTTTTCTAGATAATCAAGTTGTTGGACAAGAATCTGCAAAAAAAATATTATCAGTAGCCGTATACAATCACTACAAGCGATTAGCTTGGAAAGTTAAAGAAGAAAGTAAAAATAGCAATTCAACAGATTCACAAGCAACTAAATTACAAAAATCCAATATTTTACTCATTGGCCCTACTGGAAGTGGAAAAACATTATTGGCACAAACTTTAGCAGAGTTTCTAGATGTTCCTTTTGCAGTAGCTGATGCAACGACTTTGACAGAAGCTGGATATGTTGGAGAGGATGTTGAAAACATACTTTTAAGACTTCTACAGAAATCTGAAATGAATGTAGAACTAGCTCAAAAAGGAATTATTTATATTGATGAAATAGATAAAATTGCAAGAAAAAGCGAGAATCCTTCAATTACTAGAGATGTCTCTGGTGAAGGCGTACAGCAAGCATTATTAAAAATGCTTGAAGGCACAATTGCTAATGTGCCACCTCAAGGCGGAAGAAAACATCCTTATCATGACTGCATCCAAATTGATACGAGTCAAATATTATTTATTTGTGGTGGAGCTTTTATAGGTTTAGAGGATATCGTTCAAAAGCGTATGGGTAAACACTCTATAGGATTTACCACCAATTCAGATGAAAACAAAGTTGATACAAGAAACATAGTAGACCCAAGAGATTCCCTGAAAAATTTAGAATTAGATGACTTAGTGAAATATGGCCTTATTCCAGAATTTATTGGGAGAATTCCGGTTTGTGCTGTATTAGATCGTCTTACTAAAGAAACTTTAGAATCTATTTTGACTCAACCAAGAGATGCATTAGTAAAGCAATTCAAAACTTTGCTAAGTATGGATAATGTTGAATTATCATTTGAACCTGATTCTGTTGAAGCAATAGCAAATGAAGCATATAAACGAAAAACAGGTGCAAGAGCATTAAGATCAATAATTGAAGAGCTAATGTTAGATATAATGTACACTTTGCCTTCAGAAGAAAATGTAAAAGAATTCACAATTACGAAAAAAATGGTAGATAAATTGTTCTCATCTAAAATTGTTAAACTACCTTCAGGATCAAAAAGAATCATTAAAGAATCTGCATAAAATTAGAGTTTAATTTTTTTAATTGAATCCTTAATTTTTCTAATAAATGAAAAATAAATGCCAAATATACATAAGCCTTTTCATCAAAAATATAGACCAAACAACTTAGACGAACTAGTTGGTCAAAAATTTATATCGATTACACTCAAACAAGCACTATTAACAAATAAAATTGCTCCTGCATATCTTTTTAATGGTCCAAGAGGCACTGGAAAAACATCAAGTGCAAGAATATTTGCAAAATCTCTAAATTGCCAGGAATTCGACCAACCTACGATAACTCCTTGTTGTAAATGTGACTTATGTAGACAAATTACAGATGGGAGCGCTCTAGATATTATTGAGATTGATGCAGCATCAAATACAGGAGTAGAAAATATAAGAGAAATTATAGAAAGAGCGAGATTTGCCCCTACTCAAGCGAGATGGAAAGTATATGTTATTGATGAATGTCATATGCTTTCAACGGCAGCTTCAAATGCTTTACTAAAAACTATTGAAGAACCACCCTCAAGAGTTGTATTTATCCTTGCGACGACAAATCCTGAGAGAGTATTAAATACAATAAAAAGTAGATGCCAAAAGTTTGATTTTAGAAGAATAAGCCCTAGTGATATTTTTCAACATTTATCAGAAATCGCCGAAAAAGAATCCATTAAGTACGAAGTTCAGGCGTTAAAAATGATTGCAAAAAGATCTAATGGAGGCATGAGAGATGCACAAAGCCTCCTTGAACAATTGAATCTTTTACCAGAAGGGATTACAACTAATAACATCCAAAACCTCCTAGGAGAAGTATCAGAAAGTAAATTAACAAATCTGATTAAATCGTTGGTTGAGAATAATACAGAATCATTAATTATAACCTGCAACAAATTATATGATGCCGGAAATGAACCTCTTCAGATAATTATCGGATTATTGAACATAACAAGAGATCTTTTATTACACACTACAAATAATAAATATTCAGATCTTTATTATACGTCTGATGAATTTCGAGATGAATTGGATAAAATTTCAAAAACAATAAATAAATCAACAATAATTAATTGGCATAACAGTCTAAGAAATATTGAATATCAAATCAAATCAAGTGATAATCCAAGGCTTTGGTTTGAAATACATTTAACTGGCCTTCTAGGTAATAAAGAGATAAATAGTTTTGAAAATAAGCAAGAAAACAAAAATAATAAAACTGATGAGGAGCATGAAAGTAGAAAAAAAATTGAAATTTTTAATAAAGAAAATATTTCTAATGAAATTCAAAAACCAAGTATCAAAAAAGAGATGATTCGCGAAGAATTGATCGAAAAAAAAGATGAAAAATTAGAAAAATTTAAAGTTATTGAAAAAGAAAGTATTGAAAATATTTCTGACAATAAACAACTTCATCCTGGATCAAAAAATTTAAAAGATAAATGGGAATTAATTCTTTCTAAAGTAGATTTACCATCAACAAGAATGTTACTTTCACAACAAGCCGAACTTGAAAGTTTTGATTCTGAGAAAATCACAATTGCACTATCTCCAAACTGGGAAAATATGATAAAAAGTAGAAAAGTTATAATTGAAAATACTATAAAAAAGATATTTGGAGATAGGATAATACTTAATTTCTCTACCAAACATTTAAATAAAAGTAACCCAACAAACACACCAGAAATAACCCAAAATGAAGTAAATAATTTTCGACCGAAAAAAATAGAACCAAAAACTAATTCGTCAACAAAAATATCTAACAGGGAAAATTATGATAATAGTCCAAAAAACTTAGCAAATTTTTTTAATGGAGAAATTATAGACCTTGATGAATAAATTAAACTCCAGTATGAAGAGTTTTTCGCCAGAGTATCTTTTTGGGAAAAATGGACATCTTTATTGTTACCCAAGGGATTACTAAAAACCAGTGCGATAGATAAAAAACCGATAAAAAAACCATTAAAAAATTGCTTTTTTGTAATACAGGTACTTCGCTTTTACAAGAAGAACCATACCAAAAAGCAATTCCAGATAACATGAAAGCTGTAAATGAAATAGGCCAGTAAATTGGTGAATCTAATAAAGCAATACTGAAAACTAAATCAAAAATAGAAATGATTGGTAGTGCATATTGCAAGATGAAAAAGTAAGTTAAATCAAATTTCTGCGAATAATCAATCTTATTAGTAAATAATTGATCTCCATAATCAAAGAATCTTTGCAAACCCCCCTCTGCCCATCTTTGCCTTTGAGCTAATAAAGCATTTAAATTCTCAACTGCTTCCTCCATGACTGGAGGATCCCATAAGATTCCAATTCTAGATTTTGATAATAATAATCTCAAACTTAAATCAAGATCATCTGTAACTGTATCTTCATTAAAAGAACCACATGCCAATAATGTTTCTTTCTTAATTAATTGGCCATTTCCCCTTAATTCAGAAACTCCAGCAACTGATAATCTTCCATATTGAAAGATTGCATCCATAGCCATCTCCATTGACTGGCAGGAAGTTAAAAAATTCTTACTTACATTTGTTACTGATTTTCTTAGTTGAACTGCAGACCAATCACCCTCTAATACAAAACTAAATAACCTTATCAAAGAATCTTGTTTTAATTGAGCATCAGCATCCAAAACTAATAACCATTCACCATGAGTAAACTTCAACGCATAATTCAAAGCTCCTGACTTTCCCCCTCCTGCATTTGGAGAACGACTTACGACTTTTAGCTTGTCATATTGTCTCGATAATCGATCTAAAATTAAAGGCGTCTTATCAGAACTACCATCATCGATTATGTAAATATTTAATTTATTTGTTGGATAATCTAAACTAAATAATCTTTCAACTAATCTTGCTATGACATTCTCTTCATCTCTAGCTGCGACTAAAATATCGAGCACAGGTAACTCTTTATTGCTAATTCTGGGGCTTAGAGTATTTAAAAAGTTGTTCCGTTTGAAATTTCTAGAAATAATAATTAAACCGTAAAAAACAATCACAAAAGAAAGAGTCAATATTATGTGAGAGAAATTTTCGATTTTGTAAGCATGAGGAATAAAAGCTACTAAAAAACAAGCACTAAGAAATATAAACGACTTCAATCTTCGATTTTTATAAAAACCCTTACTCATAAAAGTAAATTTTTAATTACTTAACTTTCATTGAGACAATATCTCAAATTTTTTCAGTTTTGCATCTCGATAGTAATGATTCAATATTTGTTTATAAGAGAATCCTAATTTAGCCATTTCAATTGCTCCTGACTGAGATAAACCTACACCATGACCGAAGCCTCCTCCTCTCAAAAGCCACAAATCATCACTTAATTTATTAATAGTAAACAAATTACTAGGTATAAAATTTAATACCCGTCGAATATCATCTTTAACTAAAACAATAGATTTATTAACTTTGTCTGTTTGTATTGCCAATTTTGTCACTCTACCACTAGAGCCACGTTCAATAGAATTTAAATCTAAAACATCATCATTAATATTTATAAGTTTGTTTTTAATTAACTTTTCTTTGATTTCAAGACTAGAAATTTTCTTATTCCACCGAAAAAGAGAATGTTTACTCCCATAAAAGTGTTCTTTATCAAAATCTAAAAAATTATTTAAATCAGATTCATTTGTAATTGGAAGTTTAAAAATTTTATTTAAAGATTTAGAACCATCAATGATTGAATTGAAATAAGAATAATCTTGAATTTGCCATGACTCGCCTGCAGTAGCAGATACGCCACCATTAGAACCATGGTAAAAAGCATTTATTGGTTGATTGTCATAAGTGAGAATTAAATTTGAAGTTGCTTCTATAGCTTTTTGTACGTTTTTATTTTTAATTTTAGAAGGCTTATATACTTGGCATTGAGTGCTTATACATAAATGATATTTATCCATATTAAATCTATCAGAATTAAATATTCCCCAAGTTCTTGCAATAACTGCTTGAGCCTTGAGTGCTTCTAAAGGAGAATTCGGTCCAATTTCATATGGCAGAACACCTACCAAATAATCATCAAACTCAATTTTTTGAACTAATGTCCAAGTTCCATATGAATCTTTTATTAAATAAAAATTTTTGCCAAAATTAACACCATTTATTTTTATTTCCTCTTCAGCATAAATATATATAGGTCCTTGAAGTTTGATACCACTATAGTCATTTCTAAGAACGGGCGTAATTTGAAAATTTTTTATTTTTCTAGAAATCTTATTTTTTAATTCAAACGCTGGCAGATCATCTTGAAATGGAATCCATACTTCCCAATTTTTAGGATAAGCAACAGTTGTCTCAAACCCTTTATCTCTTAGTTTCTCTGATTGTTTTTTTGCCGATTCATAGCTAGCAAAAGGACCAAAAACAATTCTTTCAATTTTTTTTGGATTTTTGACGGGAATATCCACCCAGGTAATATTTATCTGTTTTGATTTATGTTTAATACCATTAGACGATATCATTTTTAAAAAACCTTTATCAGTTGTAAATCTAATATTCTTGTTCTCCGAAAAACTATCATTCTCCCCGCCTAAATATTGCTTTAAACCAATTAAAAATTTTCCCTTTTTAATTTCATTATGGAGTTCAATCTTTAGCAATTCTTCTCCTTTTACATTTGCATTAAATTTAGTGTTTATTACTAAAAGAGAAATACAGCCTAAAAATAAGTTTAAAAAAGCAAATTTAAGTTTCATAAGTTAGAATTTTCTTTATTAATTAAAAAATTTAATTTGCACCAATGCGTATAAAGGTTTAGATTATCTTAATTAAACACATTTGACTTAAATGTCTAAACTAAAAACTCGTAAATCAGCCGCTAAAAGATTCAAAGCTACTGCAACGGGTAAATTTATGAGAAGACGAGCTTTCCATAATCATTTACTTGATCATAAAAGCTCAAAATTAAAAAGACATCTATCAACGAAAGCTGTAGTTGATGAAAGAGATGCCGATAATGTAAGATTAATGATTCCATACGCATAAATCTTTAACCAATTTATATTAGATATTCATGGCACGCGTAAAAAGAGGCAACATAGCCAGAAAAAGAAGAAACAAAATCTTAAATCTTGCGAAAGGTTTTAGAGGCGGCAACAAAAATCTTTTCAGAACAGCAAACCAAAGGGTGATGAAAGCTCTTTGTAATGCATATAGAGATAGGAGAAGAAGAAAAAGAGATTTTAGAAGACTTTGGATTTCTAGAATTAACGCATCTGCCAGGATAAATGGAACAAACTACAGCAAGTTAATAAATGGAATGAAACAATCAGAGATTATCATTAACAGAAAAATGCTTGCTCAATTAGCCTTAAACGATCCTAAGTGTTTTGAAAAAATTGTTTCTTCCGTTAGTAAGTAGAAAAAAGAATATAATCTAGAAAAGTAAATATAAATAATGGAAATATCTTCCTTTCAATCTTATTTAATAATTCTTTTTGTTGTATTAATAATAATTTCTATTTTTGTATTCAGACAATTTCTAAAAACAAGAAGTGAAGAATTAAATTTAGTAAAATTCGAGCAGAAAGGTTTAGATTCTCTCACTCAAGCTACAGAATTATATGAATTTGGGTCTATTCAAATAAAAAAAAGATTATATTCTGAAGCAACTAAAACTTTTTTAAAAGCAATTGAAAATTATGCAAATGAACCTGATGAAGCCAAAGCGATAATAAATAATGCTTTAGGATTCTCTTATGCTGCTCAAAATGAATTTAAGAAAGCAATCAAACACTATAACTCTGCAATAAAATCGCTCCCAGAATATCCTATAGCCCTAAATAACCTCGCATCAGCACAACAGCGATTACTTGAGTACGACTTGGCATATGCAACTTATCAAAAGGTTTTGGTGATAGATCCAAAAAACAAAACAGCAATTAAAAAAAGTAAGGAGTTAGAAAAAAGAAACAACTATAAACCTTATAAAGGTATTAAAGATAAGGGATTCTAAATATGGAAAAATATTCTTCTTTACTAATTGGTGGAAAACAATTTTCCAGTAGATTAATGGTGGGTACTGGCAAATACAAATCTACTCAAGATATGGTAGAAAGTTTGTCAAATTCTGAAACAGAAATTATAACAGTCGCTGTTAGAAGAATTAAAAATGATCAGACCGGAGAAAATTTACTCGAAAAGATCAACTGGAAACAATACTGGATGCTTCCTAATACAGCTGGTTGTGTTAATTCCGATGAGGCAGTGAGAATAGCGATTTTAGGTAGAGAACTTGCAAAATTGTCTGGTCAAGAAGAAAATAATTTTGTGAAGTTAGAAGTTATTCCTGACAAAAAGTATTTGCTACCAGATCCAATAGAAACCATTAAAGCAGCCGAAATTTTAATAAAAAAAGGTTTTGCTGTACTTCCCTATATCAATGCAGATCCTATTCTTGCAAAAAGATTAGAAGAAATAGGTTGTGCAACTATAATGCCATTGGGCTCACCTATAGGCTCCGGCCAAGGTTTATTAAATTTATCAAATATCAGAATTATTATTGAGAATGCAAAAGTGCCGGTAATAATTGACGCAGGAATTGGGGTGCCTAGTGAAGCTTCTCAAGCTATGGAAATTGGAGCTGATGGAGTCTTAATCAATACTGCAATAGCACAAGCTGAAAATCCTCCTCTAATGGCTCAAGCGATAAATTATGGGGTAAAAGCTGGCAGGCAAGCTTTTTTGGCAGGAAGAATTAAAAAACAAGACTTTGCAGTAGCAAGTTCACCGGAAAAAAACATATCTATCTAATTCTTTTCACTGAGCAAAGTTTACAAAAAGAATAAAGACTTATTATTTTATTTATCGGATTAAGAAAAAAGATTTGAAACTATTTTCAATGTTTTTTAGCAAATTGGAAGCACACTGTAGTAATTTAATAAATATATTATGAATCTATTAATTCTGGAGTTCTGAGTGAAAGTTATTGTTCTGGGTGGAGATGGTTTTTGCGGTTGGCCTTGTGCGGTGAATTTAGCAGAGCAAAATCATGATGTAGTTATTGTGGACAATTTAAGTCGTAGAAAAATTGATATTGATCTAGAGGTAGAATCCTTAACTCCAATTGCTTCGATAACAGAACGACTCTCTGCATGGGAAGAAATTGGAGGTAAGCCTATGAGATTTCTTAACATGGATATCTCTAAACAATATCAAAAATTACTCAATTTGCTCATTGATGAAAAGCCAGATTCTGTGATCCATTTTGCAGAGCAAAGAGCAGCGCCTTACTCGATGAAATCTAGTTTTACCAAAAGATATACAGTTGATAATAATGTTAATGGCACACACAACCTTCTTGCTGCAATAGTAGAGAGCAATTTAGATATTCATGTTGTACATTTAGGAACAATGGGAGTTTACGGATATGGATCACATAGAGGCGCAACAATTCCTGAAGGTTATCTAAAAGTTGAAGTTCCACAACCAGATGGAAGTCGCTTTGAAGAAGAAATATTACACCCTGCAAGTCCAGGTAGTGTTTACCACATGACTAAAACTTTAGATCAATTATTATTTCTTTACTACAACAAAAATGATCTTGTAAGGATTACAGATCTACATCAAGGAATTGTTTGGGGAACAAATACAGACGCAACTTTAAAAGATCCTAGATTAACAAATCGATTTGACTACGACGGAGATTATGGAACTGTTCTAAACAGATTTCTAATGCAAGCTGCAATTGGATACCCCTTAAGTGTTCATGGGACAGGAGGGCAAACAAGAGCCTTTATTCACATAAAAGACTCTGTAAAATGTGTACAACTTGCTCTTGAAAATCCTCCAAAACCTGGAGAGAGAGTTAAAATCTTTAATCAAATGACTGAAAGTCATCAAGTTGGAGAACTAGCTAAAAAAGTTGCGTCTCTTACAGGTGCTGATATCAATTATTTACCGAATCCAAGGAATGAAGCAGTAGAAAATGATCTAATTGTTGATAATAAATGCTTTATAGAATTAGGTTTAAACCCAACGACTCTTGATAATGGTTTATTAGAAGAAGTTGTTGAAGTCGCAAAAAAATACTCAAATAGATGTGATCTTAAACGCATACCTTGTGTTTCATCCTGGACTAAAAAACAAGCTGAGGCTATAAAGACTAATTAAAATTTCTGAAATAATTACCTTAAGAAAGTGAAAATTGCATTGTTTACTGAAACTTTTTTACCTAAAGTTGACGGCATAGTCACAAGACTGACTAAAACGATTGAATTTTTAATAAAAAATGGTGATGAAGTTATAATTTTTTGTCCAGAGGGGTGTCCAGAAACATATATGGGAGCAACTGTAGTTGGAGTTGCTGCAATGCCATTACCCTTATACCCAGAGTTGAAGCTTGGTTTACCAGGTCCTGCAGTCTCAGATAAATTAGAAAAATTTAACCCAGATTTGATACATGTTGTTAATCCAGCTGTACTTGGCTTAGGTGGCATATGGTTGGCAAAAACTAATAATATTCCTTTAATTGCCAGTTACCATACTCATCTTCCGAAATATCTAGAACATTACGGTATGGGTATGTTAGAACCACTTTTGTGGGAATTACTTAAAGCAGCACATAATCAAGCCTTGTTAAATTTATGTACATCCACCGCTATGGTAAATGAGTTAAAAGATAAAGGTATTCAAAGGACTGCTCTATGGCAAAGAGGAGTAGATACTTTCAGTTTCCGACCAAATTTAAGAAGTGAGACAATGAGAAAAAAATTATTTGGGGAACATAACGACGCTAATTACTTATTGATTTATGTAGGAAGATTATCAGCAGAAAAACAAATTGAGAGAATTAAACCAGTCTTAGAAAGTATCCCTAATGCTTGCCTAGCACTCGTAGGTGATGGACCATATAGAAACCAGCTTGAAAAAATCTTCGAAAATACCAAGACTAATTTCATAGGATATTTATCTGGCGATGAACTTGCAAGCGCCTATGCCTCTGGAGATATCTTTTTATTTCCATCTAGTACAGAAACACTTGGATTGGTTTTACTAGAAGCAATGGCAGCAGGATGTCCAGTTATCGGAGCTAACAAGGGGGGAATTCCAGATATTATTAGCGATGGGGTAAATGGTTGTTTATATGATCCTGATGAAAAAGATAATGGGGAACAGAGTTTGATTGATGCGACAAAAAAAATTCTAGAGAATGAAGATAAAAGAGAGGTTATGAGAAAAGAGGCACGAAACGAAGCAGAAAAATGGGATTGGAATCAAGCAACGATACAACTGCAAAATTATTATGCAGATACTCTCAAAAAAATAGATTAAACTAAATCTTAATTATGCTACATGTGGAGGTGTAGGACTATTATACGAACTTAAAGGAAGTATTAGAGTAGCGATGTTTTGATTCTTTTCAGGTCTTTTTTTCTTTGAGAATTTTTTGCCAAAAGGTACTCTTATAACATTAGTTCCCTCAATGGAACAAATGTTTAAATTATCTCCTAAAGAATTATTGACAAAATTTGGTAAGTCGACATTTTTAACTGGCAAGTTCTTAATGTTACCAGATTTAAAATCTTTGGTCATAGCTTCAAATACCCCAAAAAATTTGATGCCTGAATATTTTAATAAAAAAATTTAAAAAAATTCTATAAGAAAATATTAAATTTTTATTCTCACTGATAATAACTAAGTAAATACAAGGACGCTAGTCCTTCAAGCACATTTTTTTTCTTCGAAAGTATCTCCTTGATTTACATTGCAAGAACAAATTAAATTGCGATCACCATATGCATTATTGATCCTAGAAACTGAAGACCAAAACTTGATAGATGTTGGAGTTTTATAAGGAAAAGAAGCTTTTTCTTTTGAATAAGGATAATGCCAATTATCAGCAATTAACTCTTTCAGCGTATGGGGAGCGTTACTTATTACATTATTATTCTTTAATTCAATATTTTTTTCTATTTCGCTTATTTCTTCTCCAATTAAAAGCATAGCCTCACAGAATCTATCCAATTCAACCAAACTTTCACTTTCAGTGGGCTCTATCATTATCGTCTCAGGAACAGGCCAACTTATAGTTGGGGCATGAAAACTATAATCTATTAATCGTTTAGCTAAATCATTTACACTCAATCCAGTTTTGGATTTTAAATCTCTAAAATCTAAAATACATTCATGTGCGACAAAATTATTTTTTCCTTTATAAAGAATCTTGAATTTATGCTTTAAAGAATGTGCAAGATAATTTGCAGATAAAATTGCATGCGCAGTTGCTTTCCTTAGACCATTAAGACCAGCCATTTTTATGTACATCCAACTTATTGGAAGAATACTTGCACTCCCATGATTGGCAGATGATACGTAATTGGAACTATTAGATAAATTATTATCTATTAAAGAATGAGTAGGAAGAAATGGGCTTAAAGTTTCTGATGCGGCAACTGGACCAACTCCTGGACCACCACCTCCATGTGGAATGCAGAATGTTTTATGTAGATTCAAATGACAAACATCAACACCA
The DNA here is from genome assembly GCA_003212195.1 of Prochlorococcus sp. AG-449-O05. Classification (GTDB taxonomy): domain Bacteria; phylum Cyanobacteriota; class Cyanobacteriia; order PCC-6307; family Cyanobiaceae; genus Prochlorococcus_A. Next base: position 24,183 of record QCQM01000002.1, read on the forward strand.
TAATTTCCCGGTTTGCATAATCCAACCTGAGCGTTCAAATTTGCTCCATCTAAATATACAAATCCTCCAACAGAGTGAATTAAGTCACATATCTCTCTGATCTGCAATTCAAAAACTCCATGAGTAGAGGGGTAGGTCAACATAAGGGCTCCTATTTGGTTATCAAATTTCTTGACCTTGATCGACAAATCTTGAAAATCAATATTTCCTTCGTTATCGCATTCAACCGTTACAACATCAAATCCTGCCATAACTGCACTAGCAGGATTTGTTCCATGAGCACTTTTAGGAATTAAACATTTTTTTCTTGATAGTTCACCTTTTGATTCAAAATAAGAATTAATTGCCAATAATCCTGCAAACTCTCCCTGAGAGCCTGCATTTGGTTGAAAAGAAACTGAATTTAAACCAACTATATCACTTATCCATTTTTCTAGGTCAGATATTATTTTTGAATACCCCTTAGTTTGATTTGGTGGAGAAAAAGGATGAATTGAAGATAAATTCGACCATGAGACTGGATTCAACTCGGCTGCAGAATTTAACTTCATAGTGCAGCTTCCTAATGGCATCATTCCGTCCACCAAAGAAAAATCTTTTTCAGCAAGACGGAATATATATCTCATTAATTCAGTTTCACTTTGATAGTTTGTAAATATATCTTGCTGCATCCATTCACTAGATCTCAAATCAATACTCTCAATCTGAAATCCCTTATCAAATATTACATTCTCCAATTCTTCTTTTTTTTCTATGACGTTTGCTATGAAAGTCACAATATTTTTGATTTCTTTTTCATTACTCAGCTCATCTAAAGAAATCCCAAAACCAGTTGAGTTTTCAATAGTTGATCCCAACGGCAAAATTCTAAGGTTATAACCATTTTTTAAAGCTTCATTATGAATCCTCTTGGCATGCTCAGAATAAATATCAACACTATCAAATCTAATCCCATCAGGTAAATCAAAACCTAAATTAGCCAAACATGATTCTAAATTTATTCTCAACTGCACTATTCTCTTAGCAATTGCCGTTAATCCACTAGGTCCATGATAAATAGCATAAAAAGAAGAAATTATAGCTAACAAAGATTGAGCAGTACATATATTACTAGTAGCCTTCTCCCTTCTAATATGTTGCTCTCTTGTTTGTAGTGCTAGTCTTAAAGACTTTTCTCCGTTTTTAGAAAGAGTCTGACCAACAATTCTTCCGGGAATTAACCTTTTATATTTTTCGGTACATGCAAAAAATGCAGCGTGGGGGCCACCAAAACCCATTGGAACTCCAAATCTTTGCATACTACCAACTGCAACATCCACGCCAAATTCAGATATTGGTTTAATTAAAACTTGTGCCAATGGATCAATACATGCGGATACAATAATTTCAGATCTATGTGCTTGAGATATTAAGAATGTTGGATCAAATAATTCCCCATTTTTGCCAGGTAATTGCAACAAAATCCCAAAAACATCCTCACGATTCGGAAGGTTGCTTGGAGTAAAGCGTTTTAAAGATATTCCCAAAGGTTTTGCTCTAGTTTGTAGAACATTAAAAGTATGATCAAAAACATTTGATTCCACTAAGTAAACTTTCGAAGATTTATTTTTTCTTGCCGAAAAACTCATAGCCATAGCTTCCGCAGCAGCAGTTGCCTCATCTAACAAAGATGCATTAGCAACAGGGAATCCTGTTAATTCACAAACTATAGTCTGAAAATTAAAAAGAGCTTCTAATCTTCCTTGTGCAATTTCTGCTTGGTATGGAGTATAGGACGTATACCACCTAGGATTTTCAAGAACATGTCTTTGAATTACTTTAGGCATGTGATTATCGTAATAACCAAGTCCTATTAGAGATCTCATTTTATTGTTTTTATTCGCAATCTCTTCTAATTCATTTAAAGCCTCAATTTCAGAACATCCTCTGGGTAATATTTCAGAAAACTTATTATTTAACTTAATATCTTCGGGTATAACTTGATCTATAAATTGATCAATACTATTAAAACCAAGCTTAGAGAGCATTTTCTGTTCATCAACATCACTCAAACCAAGGTGTCTATTAATAAATAAATCTGAATTAATCGTGGATTTCATATCCAATTTTTTCTATAACTTAGCCTATTGATAAAGATTTTGCTTTAATTTGGCATAACCTTTGATTTATATGCATCTGAGGTCATCAAATCATCAAATGATACTTTGGAATCGGGTTTAATAATAATTAACCATCCATCTCCAATACAATCATTCTGTAAAAGCTCTGGGTTATCAATAACACTTTCATTTACAGATACAATTTCTCCTGAAAAAGGCAGATAAACTTCCTCAACGGCCTTAACAGATTCTATTGTTCCAAAAGTATCACCTTTCTCTAAAGTTGCCCCTTGATCTGCTAACTCAACAAAAACAATATCTCCTAACTGATCTATAGCAAATTCACTAACTCCAATTTTTAACAAACCATTTTCTTCTAAGACATACTCATGAGTATCAGCATAATTAAGGTTATCTGGAAACTGGTAAGACATTATTGAGTTGATAAAGGAAGTAGAGAATCCTTTGAAATTAATTTTTCCTCTAATAATTCAGATAATAATCGAATTAATGCAATTTTGATGTGAGCTATGTGAGAACCACCTTGAACATAAATATTGTAAGGATCTCTTAGAGGAGCATCAGCAGAAAATTCACTTGTACTACCTTCAATAAATGTACCTCCTGCCATTAATAATTTTGAATCATAGCCATCCATTGATGATGGAACAACATTAAGAAAAGAATCTATTGGTGAAGAATTTTGAAAAGATTGACAAACTTTTTGTACCAAATCAGGATTATTCAATCTTACTGACTGAATAAGATCAGATCTATAAGTTGCTGGCTCTGGCAAAACCTTAAATCCCAAATTTTTGAAAACTGCTGCAACCATATCAGCACCTTTTAGTGATTCGTGAACAATTTGTGGTGCTAAAAACAAACCCTGCAAAATTAATCTTCCTAGTCCAAAATTTATTCCTGCAGATGAACCAATACCTGGGGAGGTTAATCTAGAACATGCCATCTCAACCAACTCTGCATCACCTGCAACATACCCACCAGTAGGAACGATTGTCCCTCCCAAATTTTTAATCAATGATCCAGCAATTATATTTGCACCTTTAGAAATTGGTTCACTATCTTCAACGAGCTCCCCATAACAGTTATCAACAAAACATATGCAGTTAGGATCAAGGGAATGAATCAGAGTACAAATTCTCTCTATCTCATGATTCGTAAGAGATTTTCTCCAACTATATCCACAACTTTTTTGTATAAATACTAATTTGCATGAATTTTCTTGAAAAGAATGAAAAATTTTTTCTTCAAAAGAATCAAAATTCTCGCAAATATTTATTTGCTTATATTTAATCTCAAAATCTTTCAGTGAGCCTTTACCCCGTCCCCTTATTCCTATCACTTCTTCTAAAGTGTCATATGGTTGGCCTGTAAGAGATAACATCACATCTCCAGGCCTTAGAATTCCAAATAAAACAGAACTTATTGCATGCGTGCCACTTACAAATTGCATCCTCACAGCTGCCTTTTCAGCAAGAAACAATCTTGCAAAAACCGCATCAATTTTTTCTCTAGATATATCACCATGACCACTACCAGAGGATTGATTGAAATGACTAGTAGAAACTTTTTCTTCCTTAAATATTGTCAAAATATTTTCTAATTTATGGAAAACCTGATTAGATCTTTCTTGGAAAACTTTATTTAAACTCTCTTCTACAGATAGAACAGCGTTTTCAGCCAGTTTTAAGTTATTGTTTCTTATCATTAGTTATAAAAAATCATATTATTTTTCAGAAGCTAAAGTTCTTAATTCTGCGAGGAAAGCATTAGGTCCCCGACCCTGAAAATAAGAGAGTTTTTTTGAGGCCTCATATAAATCAAGCAGTTCTCCATCTAATTCTTCTGCCGTATAGTCTCTAATTCCTGCTATTACCTCAGCAAAACGTTCTCTACGGGTAGATTTATTGACTGCATAGGCTGCCATTACCTGAATTTTACATGATCTCCAAGCCTTATTTTGACAAAAATGCACTGAAAGAGCATCACTTAAAGCAGAAGCTTCTTCATCTTCTATATACCAATCAAAAGATGAAGGTAGCGGTTTTAATCCTGAAAATATCTCAAATAATTCGCCAGCTGACAATGGATTACCAGAATCGTTTTTTAAAGGTAATGCCGACTCCTGCAAAGATTTCCATAACTCGGGATAATCATTTTCTAAACGATCCCTGATTTTTTCTATACCTTGATCAAGAATCGTATTAACTTGAGCTAAAGCTAGAAAAACTTCAGGCCCCGGAGAAGATAACTTTCCATTCCTAAGATTAGAAATTTGCGAATTATGAACTTTCCCTAAATCAAGAATTTCAGAAAGTAAGGGTAAAACCCTATGTGACCAACCATTTCTTTCATGCCAAAGGTGTATTAAATGAGCCATAGCCCTACGACCTCTAGATAATTTTTCGCGATATCCGAGACTCACAGATAATTAAACTTATCAATAGTATAGTATGATAATATTACATATCGGTAATTTTGAAAATAGTATTTCAATATCATGAATTCAGTAATTTTCCAAGAAACAGCAAAATTAAAAAAACCTGTCCCAGCTGAAAAAGTTATAGAACTCTCAGAAAAATTACTGGAACCTTCCAGCCATTCAAAAAGATATCCTCCAAGACTACATAAAACTTGGGGAACAATAGTTTTCATGGTTGCAATTCATATTCTTTCTCTTGTAGCTATACAACCAAAATTTTGGAGTCTCCCTGCAGTCACTTCATTATTATTTTTTTACTGGGTAACTGCTTGTTTAGGAGTCACTCTTGGATATCACAGATTGTTATCACACAGATCTTTCATTGTTCCAAGATGGTTAGAAAGATTTTTTGCTACCTGTGGAGCTATAAGTTGCCAGCATGGGCCAATAGATTGGGTAGGTTTACATAGGCATCACCACTCTTTTTCAGATACTGAAGTAGATCATCACAATAGTAAAAAGGGGTTTTGGTGGAGTCATATGGGTTGGATGTTTAAAGACGTAGAAGCACTAAAAGCTGTTCCAAAACTAAGTGCAGATTTAATCAAGGATCCATACTATAGATTTCTAAATAAATATTTTTTATTATTACAAATTCCTATTGGACTTTCTTTGTACGCAATAGGTCAAAAACTAGGAGTTGGAGGATGGGCTCTAGTCCTTTGGGGAATTCCATTGAGGCTTGTGGTTGTTTATCACATAACTTGGTTAGTAAACTCCGCGACGCATTGTTGGGGTAAAGCACCATTTGAAAGTGGTGATTCATCTAAAAACAACGCGTGGGTTGCCGCATTAACATTTGGAGAAGGTTGGCATAATAATCATCATGCATTTCCCAATTCGGCAAAACAAGGATTATTTAGAGGTCAGATAGACATAACATGGGAACATATTAAGATTCTTGCGAAATTTGGTCTTGCAAAAAAAGTAAAGTTACCCTCTAGGTCTTATTATTAACTATATTGTTCAACATTTTCATGGCTAAAAGAGTACAAGTCGCATTAACTGAATCAATCGCATCACTAGGTAAAGAAGGAGATCTAGTTGAAGTAGCACCTGGATACGCAAGAAATTTTTTATTACCTTACGGAAAGGCAATGAATGTAACACCAGCAGTTCTTAAACAAATTGAAAGGAAAAAAGAAAAAGAAAGAATCGCTGCTGATAAATTAAAGCAAGAAGCTTTAGATTTCCAAACTGCATTATCTACAATAGGTAGGTTCACTATCAAAAAACAGGTTGGAGAAGATGGTGTCCTTTTTGGAACGGTTACCAATGGGGATGTTGCCGAAGCAATAGAAGCAGCAACTAAAAAAGAAATTGATAGAAGAAACATCACAGTTCCAGATATTCATAATTTAGGTTCCTTTACTGCAAAAATAAAATTACATCCAGAAGTAAATGCAGAAGTAAATATTGAAGTAACAAGTTAATCAATTTGTTGCATTATTTTGAAAAGTAGCCAGAGTATATATCTAAGCAATTAAAGATATGGTTTCCGTACCTTTTCCAAATAATGGGCAAAATAAAAATTTTAAAAAAGATTTTAATAGTGAAAATGCTGGATTAGTTCCTCCTCAAAACGTTCAAGCAGAGGAAGCTGTTCTAGGTGGCATACTTCTTGATCCAGACGCGATCGGAAGAATTGCAGACTTAATTAAACCTGAAGCTTTTTATATAAATGCCCATCAAGAGATTTATAGAACAGCATTAATGTTGCATACCCAGGGAAAACCAACTGATCTAACATCAATGAGTGCTTGGCTAGCAGATAATGGATCACTAGATAAAATTGGAGGTAACAGCAAATTAGTAGAACTAGTTGAAAATGTCTCCTCTACAGCTTCCATAGAACAAGTTGCTAATTTAATTAACGACAAATTCATGAGAAGGCAACTTATCAGATCTGGAAATGAAGTAGTTCAACTTGGTTTTGATCAGACTCAAGATACTAATGAAGTTCTAGATAAAGCAGAGCAAAAAATATTTGAAATCAGTCAAGAAAAACCTTCAAAAGGTCTGACTCAAGCAGCTGAAATCCTTACAAGTACTTTTAATGAAATAGAGTCAAGATCATTAGGTACTTCAGTAGCTGGAATTCCTGTAAATTTCTACGACCTTGATGCAATGACTCAAGGTTTTCAAAGAAGTGATTTAATAATTGTTGCTGGAAGACCTTCAATGGGGAAAACGTCAATAGTTCTAAACTTGGCTAAGAATGTTGCACAATCTCAAGATTTACCTGTTTGCGTATTTAGCCTTGAAATGAGTAAAGAACAGTTGACCTACAGATTACTCTCTATGGAAGTGGGAATCGAAAGTGGCAGGCTAAGAACAGGAAGATTACAGCAAGATGAATGGCCATTACTTGGAGAAGGTATCAATTCATTAGGTCAATTACCAATATTTATAGATGACAAACCTAACTTAAGTGTTTTAGAGATGAGATCTCTTTGTAGAAGATTAATAGCTGAGCAAAAAAAAGAATTAGGATTAATCGTAATTGATTACCTTCAGTTAATGGAAGGATCAACCCCTGATAATAGAGTGCAAGAACTTTCACGAATAACAAGAGGTCTTAAAAGCATGGCCAGAGAATTAAAAGTACCAGTAGTAGCTTTATCTCAGCTTAGTAGAGGAGTTGAGTCTAGAACAAATAAAAGACCAATGTTAAGCGATCTAAGAGAATCAGGATCTATTGAACAAGACGCAGATTTAGTATTAATGATTTATAGAGATGAATACTATAATCCGGAGACTGAAGATAGAGGAATTACAGAAATCATTGTCACTAAACATAGAAATGGACCCGTAGGAACTGTTAAATTATTATTTGAACCTCAATTTACGAGATTTAGGAATTTAGCTAATTAAATCGCTCCTAAAATGCAAGATCATCACTCAACAAATGAATCTTTTGACGTCATCGTTATTGGAGGAGGACATGCAGGATGCGAAGCAGCTATAACAACAGCAAAATTAGGTTTTTCTACTGCCTTATTTACAATCAATCTAGATAGAATTGCCTGGCAACCGTGTAATCCTGCAGTTGGGGGACCAGCAAAAAGTCAGTTGGTTCATGAAGTTGATGCATTAGGTGGAATTATTGGTAAAGTAGCCGATGTGACGGCTATTCAAAAAAGAATATTAAATGCAAGTAGAGGCCCAGCAGTATGGGCGTTAAGAGCTCAGACAGATAAAAGAGAATACTCAAAAAGAATGATCGAAATACTACAAAATACAGATAATTTATCTTTAAAAGAAGCAATGATTACTGAACTGGATATTGCAAAAACTGAACAAATTGGATTGCACTCAAAAAAAATCGTAAAAAAAAGAATAAAGGGTGTAAAAACATTCTTTGGTAGTTACTATTCAGCAAGATCAGTTATCATCACAGCTGGTACGTTCTTAGAAGGAAGAATATGGATAGGAAATAAATCAATGTCAGCTGGTAGATCGGGCGAACAAGCAGCACAAGGTCTTACTCAGAATTTGCACGAAATTGGTATCACAACAGAACGTTTAAAAACAGGTACTCCAGCAAGAGTTGATAAAAGAAGTATCATTTTTGATGAATTAGATATTCAACCAAGTACTGCAGCAGATAAATATTTTTCGTTTGACCCAGATATAAAAAATAATATGCCCCAAGTTAGTTGTCACATCACAAGAACAACTACCAAAACACATCAACTAATTAGAGACAATTTACATTTAACTCCCATTTACGGTGGTTTTATTGATAGTAAGGGGCCAAGATATTGTCCATCTATTGAAGATAAAATCGTCAAATTTGCTGATAAAGAATCACATCAAATATTCTTAGAACCAGAAGGAATTAATACCCCTGAAATATATGTACAAGGATTTTCTACAGGTTTACCTGAAAATATTCAATTAGAACTTTTAAGGACCTTACCTGGATTAGGTGAATGTAAAATGTTGCGACCAGCGTATGCTGTCGAGTATGACTATATACCCGCAACACAGCTTCAAACATCACTCGAAACGAAAGAAATTGAATATTTATTTAGCGCAGGACAAATTAATGGCACTACTGGTTATGAAGAAGCAGCAGCACAAGGATTAGTTGCAGGAGTAAATGCGACAAGAAAACTAAACAAAAAAGATCCAATAATCTTCACTAGAGAAAGCAGTTATATAGGAACAATGATCAATGATTTAATTACGAAAGATCTCAAAGAACCATACAGAGTTCTAACTAGTAGGAGTGAATATAGGTTAACTCTCAGAGGAGATAATGCAGATAGAAGATTAACACCATTAGGTTATCAAATAGGGCTTATTAATGAGAAAAGATGGTCGGCCTATAAAGAAAAAATGAACCTCCTCGAAGAAGAGAAATTTAGATTAAATAACACTCGTTTAAAAAATACCGATGAAATATCAAAAAAAATAGAATTAGAAACGGGATCAAAAATCAAAGGCTCAACAACTTTGAAAGAACTCCTAAAAAGGCCAAACTTTCATTATTCAGATCTAGTTAAATATAATTTGAATGAAAGAAATCTAGGTTCTTCAATACAGGAAGGTGTAGAAATAGATATTAAATACGAGGGTTACCTTAAAAGACAAAAAAACAACATAGAACAAATAAATCGTCAAAGCTGTAAATCTCTGCCTCAAGAAATTAATTATGAAAATATAGAGACATTATCTTTAGAAGCTAGAGAAAATTTGAATAAGATAAAGCCAAAAAATTTTGGCGATGCTTCAAAAATTCCCGGTGTAAGCAAAGCTGATTTAACTGCATTACTTGTTTGGCTAAAAATAAGAGAAATAAAAAAAGAAAAGACAAATATTTTTGTCGAAAAAAAGTTATCATCTTAAAAGCATTATCTCTCAGCACTGAATAATAAACTTTTTAACTCACCAAAAATTTTATGGGAAGAGAAAGCCTCTACTTTTTTAGTGAAAAATTCATTACCGAAAATATCTGGTCCATGGAAATTAATGCTGCTTGGGGATGGAAGTCCAACTAGACATTTACAGCTTTTAACTAATCAAGAGACGAAAATTAAATTAATTTCAATGCAAGTAGATCCTCTATTCATTGAAGAAGGTCCTAAAGAATTAAATCAATTAAATGGACCTTTAATTAGAAGACAAGTTTGGATTAAAAACAATAATAAAAACCTAGCATGGGCTGAAAGTTGGTGGAATGCAGAGCAAGTGAATGAAAATTTAAAAGCCAAAGAAGAACCAATTTGGAAGAATTTGACACAAGACAGATCAGAATTGTTTAGAGAAGTTGACCGAATTTCACTTGTTAATTCAAATTGGTTAGAGGATCAATTTTGCTTAAAAGGTCCCTTCTGGTCAAGAAATTATAGATTTTTTCGAGACAAAAAGCCCTTAACAATTATTAGAGAAGTATTCAATCCACATTTAGAAAGTTTATTAGGCTATTCAGGAATTAAAGAATTTACGAAGCTATACTCTTCTTCTTCTTGATCTAGGAAGATTTCTTGACTTTGATTCAACTTGTTGGTTTGATTGATCTTTCGAAGTATTATTCTCTTTTTCTGAATCTCTTTGCCATCTTTCAACTTTGAAATCCATTTCATCTGGCCAATCTTCGTCCTTACTCTCTCTCACATAAGGTAATTTTTTTTGCTCAGTTGTATCTATATTTTTTGGTTGCCTTAAAGATATTGCTTCTAAAGGTCTTTTTGAGTACTGTTTAGCTGATTCATAAGAATTTGATTCTCTAGAAAATGTCTTAATATCGCTGTTATCATCATAGAAATTCTCATCATTCCAATCATCATTATCTTCATCAAAAAATAAATCCACTTTTTCAGATACCCATCTTCCTACTTTTTTCACACTCTTACTTGTTATTCCTTGAAAATCTGAGTTCCTTCTTTTTCCTGGTCTAGCACCAGATACTCCATCAACAAATTGCCTTCCAGTTTCGAAAATTTTATCAACCTGTTTATCAACAATATTTTTATCAAAACTATTTCTAAGATTTCTAATTCTCCTTGAATCCATAAATTATTTTGCTTTTTAAAATATAAATTACATTAAAAAAATAAATAATTCCAAATATAGAAACAAAAACACATCTTATATTTTTAATCAAACAAAATTAAACAGTTTTTATTCCATGATCCATTAAAGAAATTGACACAACATTTTTTACAGGCAATATTCTTTATCCTTTTCCTGTAGAAAAATTTCTCACCACAATTTTGACAAGTTCCTATATACTTTAATTCTCTCCTTTCAATAGGAAATGAGTGCCTCACAGAAATTTGAAAATTCTTCTCTTTCTCATTAATTTCATTCATCTTTTCTAAGAAATTTGGACCATGTATCTCATTTTTTTTTAATATCCTATCTACCCATGCATGAATCATTTCATGACATAAAGTACTTTTTATTTCAATAGTAGATAATTTACTCAAAATAGGTTTCGATAAGATAATTTCAGAATCTATAAAACCATTAATGCGTTTTCTTTTATAAAAACCAGCAGTAGTTTTTAATCTATTATCACTCCATCTAACTTTTACTAAAGGGTGATTATTAACCGTTAAAGAATTTTCAAAATATTGGCTATTAAATCTATGAAATAAGGGTAAAAGAGGAATTACAGGCATTATGGATTAAAATTAGTATTATTTTGACAAAAAAAGCCATCAAAAACGATTTCTTTTCTTAAAGTAATAAAAAACTCAAATCAACATGGATGCAACACTAGTTAAAGATATCGGAATTAAAGCATTATTAGTTGGTGGAGCTGTACTAGTTTCTTTTTGGACTTTTAACGCAGTCAAATTAGTTATAAGCGCCAGAGGAATTAATCCATTAGTAAGAAAGTTTTTCGATCAAATAGCTGCTGGCAGAATTGATGCAGCTTATGGTTTGACTACAAAAACTTATAAAACGCATGTAAAACGACAAGATTTTCTTAAATTTTTAGCTAGTTTAAACCTCAATAAATACAGAAATTTAAAATCAGGAAGACCTAGAGTCCAAGAAGATCAAATCATAATAACTTTGAATCTAAAATCAGAAGACAAACAAGATGAACTCCCATTAGATTTTACTTTTGCAAAAACTGACAATGATTGGAAAATAGACAGAATAGCTAAAGTTAATTAATAATTTCTTGTGAGGCAAAAAATTGTTTAAAGAAGAAATAATACATCAATTAGAATTACACCCAAGTAGATTAGATAAAGAAAAAATCATTTCAGAAGCAATGGAAGATGATCTAGATGATTTTTTTGAGGGTATACGTATGGCACTTGATCCATTAGTAACTTTTGGTGTAAAAATTGTCCCTGAGAAAGAGACTGAAAAAAGTCAAAATTTTTTATGGGAAGATTTTAGAAAATTAGCCAATAAGCTTATTCAAAGAGAACTTACTGGTCACGCTGCTCGCGATGCAATTCTTACGGCTATGGAATCTGCAACAAAAGAAGAGTGGAATGGATTTTATAGACGAGTTTTAATTAAAGATCTTAGATGTGGTGTATCTGAAAAAACAATCAACAAGATAGCAAAGAAATTTCCCAAATATGCTATTCCTATTTTTTCTTGTCCTTTAGCTCATGACAGTGCAAATCATGAAAAAAAAATGATAGGGAAAAAGCAAATTGAAATCAAATTAGATGGTGTACGCGTCTTAACTATTATTAGACAAAATAAAGTAGAAATGTTTTCTCGGAATGGGAAACAATTCCATAATTTTGGTCATATTATCTCAGAAATAGAAAACGCCTTAAAAGAAGATCCAGCACCTTATGACTTAGTACTCGATGGTGAAGTGATGAGCGCTAACTTTCAAGATTTAATGAAACAGGTACATAGAAAAGATGGCAAACAAACAAAAGACGCAGTTCTACATCTATTTGATTTATGTCCGCTTGAAGACTTCCAAAAAGGGCGATGGAACACTAGTCAAACAGCAAGAAGTTTATTAGTAAAAGAATGGGTAGCAAAACATTCTTTAATTCTTAGACATATAAAAACACTTGACTGGGAAAATGTAGATCTAGATACCATTGAAGGACAGAAAAGATTTGTAGAGCTAAATAAATCTGCTGTAGAGGGTGGATATGAAGGAGTAATGATTAAAGATCCTGATGCAATATATGAATGTAAAAGAACACACAGTTGGTTAAAAGCAAAACCTTTCATTGAAGTCACCTTAAAAGTTGTATCTGTTGAGGAAGGGACAGGTCGCAATAAAGGTAGACTAGGAGCTGTACTAGTAGAAGGTGAAGATGATGGGCATGAATACAGTCTTAGTTGTGGAAGCGGATTTAGTGATATCCAACGTGAAGAATATTGGTCAAAACGGAATCAACTTATTGGTCAACTTGTAGAAATCAGAGCTGATGCTAAAACTAAATCCAAGGATGGGGTGGCTTTTAGTCTGAGGTTTCCGAGATTCAAATGCTTTAGAGGATTTAAAGCTGGAGAAAAAGTCTAAATTTTAAAAAATTATATTTAAAAAGTAGTCAATGAAAAATGTGGTTTTTAAGTAAAAAAACTAAAAATCTTAGCTGTAAAATGTAAGAATAATTATCAGGACTTTTAGAGAGAATTATGACGAAGAAAAAAGTTTTCAACTTCATAAAAACACCTTGTGGACAAGCAAAATATATCGAATTAGAAGCCAACAAAACTCTACTAGGTAAATTTAGGCTTTTGTGGTTTATCTTAATTGCATCTATTAGAGATTGGAATATTAAAGAGTAAATTCTTAGGATTTTTCAAAATATTCCCTGGAATATTTAGCTGAGAAATATAAAACTAAAAAAGTTGAAATAATTCCAATGATAGTCATATATAAGTTATTTGGTGATTGGACATTTTTTAGCTCCTGAATATTTTTTGCCAAACTACCTATTGAGCAATAAAGAAAAGTTCCTGGAATTATTCCAAGAAGACCAATAGCGAAATCTCGAAATTTAACATTATTCAAACCATAAAAATAATTAAGAATACTGAAGGGAAATATCGGAGATAATCTTGCTAAAAAAATTAATTTAAGTCCGCCTTTTTCAACTACTTTTTCCAAAACACTTAATTTTGGATAACGACTAAAAAGATTTTTTAGCTTTTTTGCAAAAAAACTTTTTGATACAAAAAAAGCAACTGATGCTCCTAAGGAAGCGGAGAAAAAAACGATAATTGATCCTAAATATGAGCCATATAAAAAACCTGATAATAAAGATAACCAAGAAGCTGGGAGTATTAATAAAACAATTAAAATATAAATACAAACAAACGAAAATATCCCAATTCCAGTATTAAAAAAAAAAGATAAATTATAAATATTTTCAAGAAATATGTTCATTCTCAATTCAAAAGTTCGAGTTTTTTAGTAATTCTCTCCATTTGTACTGAACCCTCATTTAATTTAAATCTACATTCATCAACAATATCTTTTGGAGCCTTATCCACGAAATTTTTGTTAGCTAATCTCTTATTTAAATTATCTAACTCAATAGTCACCTTTTTTAAATCCTTGTTTAACCTTTCCTTTAATGCATCCATATTTACAAAATCCTGAAAAGGTAAGTAAACCTCTAAATCACTAATTATCCCAGAAAAAGATTTAGCAAACTCTTTTTTATCAACAGCATTAGGTTTAAAAATAAATACTTCAGAAGATTTAGTTAAGGTTTGAATATCATCAATTAAAATTTTTAGAAAATCAATCAATTCATCATTATCTGAAATCAAGTAAACAGGAACTTTTTCTGATGGCTTGAGGCCTAATTCAGCTCTCAAATTTCTAATCAATCTAATAATTTCAAAGAGTTGTTGAAAGGAATTATCAAGCTTATTATCAACAAATTTATTTTCTTGGGTTGGCCATTTTTCAAGAGATAATAATTCTTTATCTGATTTAAGTTGAAGTACATGCCAAAGTTCTTCAGTAATGTGCGGCATGAAAGGATGAATCATCACCAAAATATCATTGAGCACTTTTATTAAAACCTTTTCAGATATTTGTCTATTATTAGTCTCTTTATTATTAAACCTTTGTTTAGCAAATTCTACATACCAGTCACAAAAATCATTCCACGTAAATTCATATAGAAGTTTCGCAGATTCTCCCAATTTATATTCTCTCAACAAAGCAGCGACTTTTATATTTACTTGATTCAATTTCGATAAAATCCACTTATCACATAACTCTAAAGAAGTTTCATCACTCTCATTAAGCGAATAATTATTATTAGAAGTTTTATTAATTAACACAAATTTAGTTGCATTCCATAATTTATTCGCAAAATTTCTTGAAGCTTCAACAGTTGAAGACGTATCTTTTTTCCTATCAAAGTCAAGCCGGATATCTTGTCCAGCGCCTGCAACTTCTCGAATTAAAGCAAATCGTAGAGCATCAGAACCATATTTATCAATTAATAGTATTGGATCAATACCATTACCTGAACTTTTACTCATTTTTTTATTATTTTCATCTCGAACTAGACCATGAATATAAACATCTTTAAAAGGAATATTATTTGTAAAAGTATTCCCCATCATTGTCATTCTTGCCACCCAGAAGAAAATAATATCGAAACCAGTAACAAGAACATTATTTGGATACCATTTTTTAAAATCCGGATCATTTGTATTTGGCCAACCAAGGGTTGAGAAAGGCCATAAACCACTTGAAAACCATGTATCCAAAACATCCTTATCACGAACCAATTTAATATTTAATCCAAATTTTTTATTAGCTTCGATTAAGGCATCTTGTTCATTTCTTGCAACGATATATGGAGTATTTTGTTCTATTGAGTCTTGATTTTCATCTAAAACATACCATGCTGGTATTTGGTGTCCCCACCACAATTGACGACTAATACACCAATCATTAATATTCTCCAACCAATCCTTATAAACTTTCTCCCAGCGTGGAGGAATAAACGATGGTTTTTTAGAACCAATTTCATTAAGACATCCTTGTGATATATCATCCATTTTCAAAAACCATTGTGTTGACAATAAAGGTTCAATTGGAACCTTACCTCTATCAGAAAAAGGAACAGTATGTTTATAATCCTCTATCTTTGTCAAAAGGCCTAAATTATCCAATTCTTTAATAATTTTCTTTCTAGCCTCATATCTATCTAAATTTTGAAAAATACCTGCATTAATATTTAAAGTTCCATCTTTGTTCATTACATTAATCTGTTTTAAATTATGCCTTTTTCCTATTGCAAAATCATTTGGATCATGGGCTGGAGTAACCTTTACACAACCCGTACCAAAATCTTTATCAACATGTGAATCAGCGATAATAGGTATTTCTCTATCAACGAAAGGGACTTTTACTTTGACACCAATAAATTCTTTATATCTATCATCATCAGGATTAACTGCCACAGCAGTATCACCCAATAGAGTTTCTGGTCTTGTTGTTGCAACTTCTAAGTACTTATCTAATTGTTCACCACTTTCAGAAATTAAAGGGTATTTAAAATGCCATAAATGACCATTTACTTCTTGCATTTCAACTTCAAGATCACTTACGGCAGATTGAGATTCAGGACACCAATTAACCAAATATTCGCCTCTATAAATTAAA
The DNA here is from genome assembly GCA_003212195.1 of Prochlorococcus sp. AG-449-O05. GTDB lineage: Bacteria > Cyanobacteriota > Cyanobacteriia > PCC-6307 > Cyanobiaceae > Prochlorococcus_A. The sequence continues at coordinate 40,375 of QCQM01000002.1, forward strand.
TTCTTTTTATAGAGAATATTAAAAGCCTCAATAACTGCTTCATTTAATTTTTGATCTAGAGTAAATCTTTCTCTAGTCCAGTCAACTGAATATCCTATCCTTTTTAATTGAGAAACTATTCTTCCACCACTTTGTTCTTTCCAATTCCATGCTCTTTTAAGAAATTCATCTCTTCCAATATCCTCGCTTGTTTTGCCTTCACTTTTTAATTGTTTTTCAAGAATAGTTTGAACAGCTATTGAAGCATGATCAGTTCCTGGTAAGCACAAAACATTCTTACCTAAAAGTCTTTGAAAACGTACTACAACATCTATTAAAGCCGTATTAAATGCATGCCCCATATGCAAAGACCCAGTTACATTTGGTGGCGGAATAACAACACAAAAAGGCTCCCCATCATCCTCAGGATTAGGACTAAACGCCTTTAGACTTTCCCATTTTTCTTGCCACTTTTTCTCTACTTCAAAAGGTGAATAATTCTCTAAAGATAATTGATCATTCATCTCTGTCATGTCCAAATTTTATTTCAATAAACTTTTTGTTTATTTTATCTTGAGAGCAGCCAATTAATGAAAATAATATTAGTTTGCAAAAAAATAAACATACATTCTACAAAAGTTTGAAGCCAGAACCGCAAGAACAACGTTTTGCATTTTTTGGTGTTGAAATAAGAAATCCACCACCGCTCAAATCACCGTAATAATCTAATTTTAAATCTTTAAGTAAATTAAACTTTTTTACATCCGTGTATAAAGTTACTCCTTCAGTTCTTGAAATAGGGGATCCATTACATGTACCCGGCCTTAATTTAATATGCATCCATCCTTCGGAACAATTTTTATCCTCTACCAAATCAATCGACATTTCTCCTGGAGAACCTCCAAAAGAAGCTTGCCTAGATAGTTCTGAAGCAGCGCTTTGACTGATTGAAAGATTGACGATCTCAGTCATTAGAAAAATAATAAATGGGCGATCCAGGGTTCGAACCAGGGACATCCTGCTTGTAAGGCAGGCGCTCTACCGCTGAGCTAATCGCCCTTATAATAGATCATTCTAATAGATGAAGTTGAAATATTTATACTAAGTATTTAAATATTTCATGATTGAGGCAAAATTAAATTAATAAAATATATCCTATGTCCTCAAACGATAGATATAACTTACAAAAAAATTCCGATTTAGAGACTTTAGAAAACTTTAAAATTTTAATATCTAATATCAAATCATTAAAAGATAAAACTTGGGGATGCCCTTGGCAGAAAATACAGTCTCATAAATCGTTGATCCCATTTTTACATGAAGAAAGTAATGAATTTATAGATGCGATATATGAAAGAAAGGCGGATAACATATGTGAAGAGTTAGGAGATCTTTTATTACAAGTAATGCTTCATGCTGAAATCGGTTACGAAAAAAAAGAATTTGAACTAAATGATGTTATAAAAAATCTAAACAAGAAAATTATTAATAGACATCCATATATTTTTAAAAAAAAAGAAAAAGTATCTCTTGAAAAATCGCAACAAATTTGGGAAAACATTAAAAATTCAGAAAAAGAAACACCTCATATGGAATCATCAATAAGTAAAAATTTAAATATGAAAATCAAAAATTTACCGCCAATGGTTGGAACAGATAAAATCACAAATGTTGTTAAAGAATATGGTTTTAAATGGGAGAGTACCGATCAGATTTTTGAAAAGTTAGAAGAAGAGATTAATGAATTAAAGGAAGCAATTAAAAGCAATAATGATTCAGAAATAAAAAATGAATTTGGGGATATTTACTTTACCCTTCTGAATCTCTCAAACTTTCTAAAAATAAATCCTGAATCAGCTCTACAAAAAACTAATAAAAAATTTTTAGACAGGTTTTCAATCATTGAACATCATGCAGGCGATAATATAAAAAAACAAACTCCTAAAGACTTTCAACGGCTTTGGCAAATAGCCAAGCGAAAACTTAAAAGAAAAAATTCTTAAAAAGCAAATGACTAATATTTCAACATGGATAGATGAATATCATAAAGGCTCAAGATTCGGTCTAAGTGGAGATGTTTTAATTAAACAAAAATCACAATATCAAGAAATTATTGTTATTGAAAATGAATACTATGGAAGAGCTTTAATGCTTGATGGTTGTTGGATGACATCACTAAAAGACGAGAAATATTATCATGAGTGTCTTGTGCATCCAGCATTAAGTAGCATTAACGAAAAATCTAATGTACTAATTATTGGTGGAGGAGACGGCGGTACAGCAAGAGAATGCGTTAAATATTCTCAAATATCGAAAATTGATCTAGTAGAAATTGACGAGGAGGTAATCAAAATATCTAAAAAATTTTTAAAAGAAATTGGAGGCGAAGCATGGAATGATAAAAGATTAGAAATACATGTTGATGATGGTGTTAAATGGGTAAAAAAAACAAGAGATAATTTTTACGACGTTATTTTTATAGATTGTTCAGATCCCTCAGAATTCTCAAATTTATTATTTTCAGATTCTTTTTATAAAGAATGTAAAAGAATACTTACATCAAAGGGGATATTAGCAACGCAAAGTGAGTCTCCTGAATCCTTCAAAAATATTCACATAAATATTTTGAAAACCCTAAAAAATATATTTAAAGTTTCTAAAACTATGTATTCCTTTGTGCCTATATATCCAAGCGGAATTTGGAGTTGGACATTCGCTTCTTCAGAAGATCTCAATTTATCAAAGCAAAATTGTGATGAAGTCCTAAAAATAGAAAAAGGATGTGAAATTTGGAATTTAAATTTTCAAAATGCAGCATTCAAAATGATGCCAAATAAAATTGTAAAAGAACTAGATTAATAAGATGACAAAAAATTTATTTGATAACGAAAATGCAATTTATATGGGAGCAAAAAGAAGTCCCGAGAATTGCTCAATTGGTATATTTGGAGTTAATTATGACGGGACATGTTCTTTTAAACCAGGAGCAAGATTTGGTCCAGAAGCAATAAGACAAGTCAGTTCTTGTTTAGAAACATATTGTCCAAAAATAAAAAAAGACTTAGAAGATATTATTTATGTTGATTTTGGATCAATACTAATTGATAAAAATGACTCAAAGTCGGTTATTGAATCGGTTAAATCAGCAACAAATTATTTAATTAATAAACGTCTTAGTCCTATTATGCTTGGAGGCGAACACTCTATTACAAGAGGTGCTATTGAAGCATTAGTAAAAAAATATCCAGATTTGATATTGGTTCAACTTGATGCTCATGCAGATTTAAGAGAATCATATATAGGCAATGAACATAGTCATGCTTGTACTATGAAAAGATGCTTAGAAGTGCTCCCAGAAAAGAAAATTTTACAAGTAGGAATTAGAAGTGGGACTAAGGAAGAATTTGAAATTATGCATAACAACAACCAATTAGTTAACTTTTGTCCAGGCGGAAATGCACATGAGTTAAAACAAGCTCTTCTACCGTTCGCTAAGTCTCCAATCTATTTAACAATAGATTTAGATTGGTTTGATCCCAGTTTATTAGCAGGGACGGGCACTCCAGAACCGGGAGGATTTTTTTGGAATGATTTTGAAGAAATACTGAAAACTTTAAAAGACTTTAGAATTGTGGCTTCAGACATTGTGGAATTATCTCCAGAAATTGATAAAAGCGGAGTAAGTAGCATAGTTGCAGCCAAAGTTCTTAGAAGCTTAATTTTGTCATTAGAAAATATGCAATAAAAAATTTCTAAACTACAGTGTAAAAATACTAAATACAAACTAAATATTTCATGGATTTGCTAAAAAGTCCTCTTTATTCAAAATATGTTGAAGCCAATGCAAAATTAGTGGATTTTGCAGGTTGGGAAATGCCCATATCATTTTCAGGATTAATTAAAGAGCATGAATCAGTTAGATCATCAGCAGGATTATTTGATATTTCTCACATGGGGGTGATTTCTATCAAGGGAATCAATCCAAAGGATTATATTCAAAAACTTTTTCCTACTAATTTATATTCCTTTTCTGAAGGTCAAGGGCTTTATACAGTAATGCTCAATGATAAAGGAGGAATAATAGATGACTTAATAATTTATGACCTTGGCATACAAGAAAATGACATATCAGAATTATTATTAATTGTTAATGCAAGTAGATATGAAGAAGATTTTCAGTGGATAAAAAATAATTTAAATAAATATGAAATTTCGATAACAAACTTTAAAAAAGACAAAGTACTTTTAGCACTACAGGGAAAAAACTCATTCGATTTATTTGAAGAATGGATTGAATCTTCGATCTCACATATCCCTAACTTTGGATGCGAATATAAAATTTTTGAACATATTTCGCCTAAAGAAAAAATTTTCTTTTCAAAGACAGGATATACAGGGGAAAATGGTCTAGAAATACTTTTATCTAAAAAAGCAGCAATTAATTTATGGGATTTCTCAATTTCCAAAAATGTTGCACCTTGTGGTTTAGGAGCTAGAGATACTCTTAGACTTGAAGCAGGCATGCATCTTTATGGTCAAGACATAAATGAAGAAACTTCTCCATATGAAGCAGGGTTAGGCTGGTTAGTACATCTAGAGAATAATCACGAATTCTTTGGTAGGAGATTTCTTGAAGAACAGTCAAGATTAGGTATTCAAAAAAAGTTAGTTGGTCTCTCTATAGAGGGTAAAGCAATAGGAAGAAAAGGTTGCTCAGTTCTTAAAGGTGAAGAAAATATTGGAAGTATAACAAGCGGCAGTTGGTCTCCAACTAAACAACAAGCTATAGCTTTTGCATACATCAATACTTCGCATGCCTTAATAAATAATGAAGTTCAAATATTAATAAGAGGCAAAAAATTCAAAGGGGTTATAACAAAAAGAGCGTTTTATAAAAAAAATTATTAACTAAATTTACCCTTAAAGAATTATTATAAGTTATTGATAAATAAATCATACTTAGATGAGAAACAAAATTTGCGAAGAACTCAATAATACAGATATTGGTAAATTAGTTAATTTATGCGGATGGGTAGATAGAAGAAGAGATCATGGTGGTGTCATTTTTATTGATTTAAGAGACCATAGTGGATTCCTACAAATAACAATTAACCCTGATGATGGTGCAGATCTATTTAAACAGGCAGAAACTCTAAGAAATGAAACAGTAATAATGGTTAGCGGAATTATTAACGAAAGGCCAAAAGATTCAATAAATAAAAATTTAAGTACTGGAGAGTTAGAGCTTAAAGTTAAAGATTTGCAAATTCTCAACCAAATTCAAAAAAACCTACCTTTTCCAGTATCTATACATGATTATGAAAATACAAAAGAGGAACTCAGATTAAAATATAGATACCTTGATTTAAGAAGAGGTAAATTACTAGAAAATTTAAAAACAAGACATAAAATTATTAAAATTGCTAGAGAATTTCTTGATAATTTTGGATTTACAGAAGTAGAGACTCCATTACTTACAAAATCCACTCCAGAAGGCGCTCGCGATTTTCTTGTTCCTGCTCGTCTTTCGAATGGAGAATTTTTTGCTCTACCTCAATCCCCACAACTATTTAAACAACTTTTAATGGTGGGAGGCTTAGATAAGTATTATCAAATCGCAAAATGTTTCCGTGATGAAGACTTAAGGGCAGATAGACAGCCAGAGTTTACTCAATTAGATATTGAAATGAGCTTTATTAGTGAAGAAGAAATAATCTCTTTTAATGAAAGTCTTATAAAAAAAATATGGAAAGAAGTATTAAATATTGATTTTGATAATGCTTTTCCAAGGATGTCATGGAAAGCAGCAATGGATAATTACGGCACTGATAGACCAGATACAAGATATCAAATGTTATTAAAAGATTTAGGAGAAGTATTAGGTGATATTGGCTTTAATATTTTCACCAAGGCAATTAAGTCTGGAGGTTCTATAAAATCCATAACAGTCAAAGGAGGTAATTTAAGTATTAGCAACGTAAGAATTAAACCCGGAGGTGATATCTTCCAAGTAGCTCAAGATGCAGGAGCGGGTGGTTTGGCCTTTATAAGAGTCAAAGGAGATGAGCTTGAGACTATTGGGGCAATTAAAAATAATCTAAATGAAGAGCATATAGCTGATATTTTGAGAATCACCGAAGCGCAAGATGGAGACTTAATTCTCTTGGGTGCTGGAGATAAACAAATTGTCAACCAGTCATTAGATAGAGTGAGACAATACATCGCAAAAGACTTAAATCTCATAGATAAAAGTAAATGGAATTTCTTATGGGTAACTGATTTCCCGATGTTTGAGAGAAATGAAGAGGAAAATAGATATGAAGCTTTACATCATCCTTTTTGTTCTCCAAAAAATATAAAATCTAAAGATCCTGAAAACTTGCAAAAAGAAATCGAGGACTCTATAGCAAATGCTTATGACTTGGTTCTTAATGGCTTGGAATTAGGAGGTGGTTCTTTACGTATTCATGAAGCAAACTTGCAAAGAGAGGTTTTGAAAACGGTAGGACTTACTGCTAATGAGATTAATGAAAAATTTGGATTTTTAATAGAAGCCTTAGAAATGGGTGCTCCTCCTCATGGTGGAATAGCGTTTGGATTAGATCGTATTACGATGCTGATCATAGGTGCAGATTCAATCAGAGAAACAATAGCGTTTCCAAAAAATCAACAAGCAAAATGTCTTCTCACAAATGCGCCTTCAAATGTCTCAGAATCACAATTAAAAGAATTAGATATTGAAATAACAATTGATGAATAAGAATATATATGGATGTTCTAAAAGTTTTTTGTTTAAATAAAATATAAGGAGGCAGTGCTTAATTAAAAATATTTAATGTCAAAATTTGTTTTTGTCACTGGAGGAGTAGTTTCTAGCATTGGTAAAGGAATTGTTGCTGCAAGCCTAGGTAGATTATTAAAGTCTAGAGGATATAGTGTTTCAATATTAAAACTAGATCCATATCTAAATGTTGATCCAGGCACAATGAGCCCTTTTCAACATGGAGAAGTATTTGTAACCGAAGATGGGGCTGAAACCGATCTAGATTTAGGTCACTACGAAAGATTTACTGATACTGCAATGACTAGGTTGAATAGTGTAACAACGGGATCTATTTATCAAGCAGTCATTAATAAAGAAAGAAGAGGTAATTATAACGGTGGAACTGTGCAAGTAATACCTCACATAACGGGAGAAATTAGAGAAAGGATTCATAGAGTAGCCGCTAACAGCAATGCAGATATTATTATTACTGAAATTGGTGGAACAGTTGGTGATATTGAATCTCTACCTTTTTTAGAGGCAATAAGAGAATTCAAAAATGATGTCAATAGGAATGATGTTGCATACATACACGTAACATTGCTTCCTTACATCAAAACCTCTGGCGAAATAAAAACTAAACCAACACAACATTCAGTGAAAGAATTAAGATCAATTGGAATTCAGCCAGATTTACTTGTATGCAGAAGTGATAAATCTATCAATGAAGCTCTTAAAAAAAAGCTTAGTGGTTTTTGCGGTGTCAGTATCAACTCTGTAATTGAAGCTTTGGACGCAGACAGTATTTATTCCGTACCTCTTTCTTTAAAAAAAGAAGGTTTATGCAAAGAAACCCTGAAGTATTTAGACCTTGAAGATAAAAAATGTGATTTGAAAAATTGGGAGCAACTAATACACAACCTAAGAAATCCTGGAGATCCAATAAAAGTTGCCCTTGTAGGCAAATATATTGAACTTGGAGATGCATATTTATCCGTTGTTGAAGCTTTAAGACATGCATGCATTGAACAAAAGGCTTTACTAGATTTATATTGGGTAAGTGCTGAAATGATAGAAAAAAATTCTGCAGAAACTTACTTAAATGAAGTTGATGCAATTGTCGTACCCGGGGGATTTGGCAATAGAGGAGTCAATGGAAAAATTGCAGCTATAAAATTCGCACGAGTAAATAAAATTCCCTTTTTAGGTTTATGCCTTGGTATGCAATGTGCAGTTATAGAATGGGCCAGGAATGTAGCTAATCTTCCAGATGCATCTAGTTCAGAACTAGACCCAAACACTCCAAATCCAGTGATACATTTATTACCAGAACAGGAAGATGTAGTTGATTTAGGTGGGACAATGAGACTTGGAGTTTATCCATGTAGATTGACAAAAAATACAACTGGAAAAAACTTATATGATGAGGATGTTATTTATGAGAGACATCGACATAGATACGAATTTAATAATTACTACAAACAAAGTTTTTTAGATTCTGGATACAAAATTAGTGGGACATCACCAGATGGCAGATTAGTTGAGTTAATTGAGTTAGAAAATCATCCATACTTCTTAGCCTGTCAATATCATCCTGAGTTTTTATCACGACCTGGAAAACCTCATCCTTTATTTAAAGGTTTAATAAAAGCCTCTCAAGATAAGTTAACTCAATCAAATTAATATTCTTAATTTTTTTGAATGAAAATGACAAATTTTTTACCCTTAGTCGAACAATTTCATTCATTACAAGGTGAAGGTTATCACGCTGGGAAAAGTGCTTTTTTTATAAGATTAGCCGGATGTAAAGTTGGATGTTCGTGGTGCGATACCAAGAATTCATGGGACGAGAAAAAACACCCTTCTATATCAATTGAAAAAATAATAGATCGCATAAAAATTGCTAGAAAAAAAGGAGCATCTTTTTGCGTTATTACAGGTGGAGAACCTTTACAACATAACTTGGATAATTTTTGCAAAGCCATAAAAAAAATGACGATGGGAGAAGAACAAAAGCCAATGAAGATTCATATTGAGACAAGTGGAGTGAATTCGATATCAGGAAGCTATGACTGGATTACTTTATCTCCTAAAAGACACTCACCCCCAAAAAATTATTTTTTAAAAAACTGTAATGAAATCAAAATAATCATAAATGAAATAGAAGATATTGAATTTGCTATTCAAATAAAAAAAGAAACTTTAAAACAATATCAACTCTCTAAAAGCGAAGATGGCTTAAAAAAAGAAGACAAAATTTTTTATTTACAACCAGCATGGAACAATGCGAATGGTTTTACTCTTGCTATCGATTTCGTAAAAAATAACCCCGATTGGAAATTGAGCCTTCAAACTCACAAATACTTAAAAATTAATTGAAATCATATGACTCTTAAAAATAAATCGATAGTAGTTTTATTATCTGGAGGTTTAGATTCTTCTACAGTTACTGGTATAGCCAAAAAATCCGAAGCTAAAATTTTTGGCCTTTCATTTGACTACGGTCAACGTCATAAAAAAGAATTAAATTCTGCGTCAATAATTGCAAAACACTTTGATATCGATGAATTTAAAATCATTAAGCTTGACTTATCTTTATGGGGAGGCTCGTCATTAACTGATACTCAAAAAAATATTCCAATAGAAGGAGTACAAACTAATAAAATTCCTAATACTTATGTTCCTGGGAGAAATACTATATTTATTTCCGTTGCACTAAGTTATGCCGAAGCAATAGATGCTGATTTTATAGGATTAGGAGTTAATGCACTAGATTATTCTGGTTATCCAGATTGCAGACCTGACTACATTAAAAAATTTCAAGAGTTAGCAGATTTAGCCAATAAAAGAGGAAGAGAAAATAATTCAATAAAACTTTGGACACCACTATTAGATTTAAATAAAGAGGAAATTATTAAATTAGCTTTTGATAATCATGTCCCTTTAGATAAAACATGGAGCTGTTATTCGGGTAATTCAAAACCATGTGGTAAGTGTGATAGCTGCAGAATTAGAAATGCTGCTTATGAAAAATGGCTTAATAACAATAATAAAAAATGAAAATAAAAAAAATAATCCTAGAAAAATGGATAGATCCAGCACTGATTACGCATCATCTAACAAAAAAATTCGGAGATAAAGGATTAGCTTGGCTAGACAGTGATGGCAAAGAAAATGGGGAATGGTCAATAATAGGAATTAAACCTAAAAAAATAATCCAATCAAGAGATATCAATAACTTAGACAAAACTAATAATCCCTTTAACAATTTAAGAAATATTGAAAAAGGATTTTGGATCGGATGGTTAAGTTATGAAGCTGGAGTTTTTATAGAGCCCAAAAACCCATGGCGAAAATCTAATATGGCAACTTTATGGATTGCATCATATGATCCAATCATTAAATGTAATCTAATAAAAAAAGAAATAATTATCGAAGGCACAAACTCATCTGAACTGATGAATTATAAAAACATAATCAACAATATTAAAAATATTGAAGAAGAAAATATTATTAAAACAAATTTGAATTTTGATTTTTCAAAAATCAATTTGGACGAAATGGCTGAAAAATTTCAAAAAAATATTTTAAAATTGAAAAAATTAATTTCCTTAGGAGATATATTTCAAGCAAACCTAACAACTAAATGCGAAATTGAATCTTCTAAAAACTATAATCCTCTAGATATTTATTTGAAAATAAGAAGGAAATTAAGAGCTCCCTTTGGAGGAATAATAATCAATAATGATAATTATAAAGAGGCTGTATTATCTACCTCTCCAGAAAGATTTATAAAAATAGATAATAAAAATTTTGTAGAATCAAGACCAATCAAAGGAACTAGATCCAGAGATAAGGATATAAATCAAGACGCACTTAATGCTATCGATTTAATAACGAACGAAAAAGATAGAGCCGAAAATATTATGATTGTTGATCTAATAAGAAATGATTTAAGTAAAGTTTGCGAAACAGGAAGTATCATGGTGCCAGAAATATTAAAGCTTGAAAGTTTCTTAAAAGTTCATCATCTAACATCAGTAATCAGAGGCAAATTAAAAAAAGACAAAAACTGGATTGATTTACTAAAAGCTTGTTGGCCTGGGGGCTCTATAACTGGAGCACCTAAATTAAGATCATGCCAGAGACTTTTTGAATTAGAAGAATGTGAACGTGGACCATACTGTGGCTCATTTTTGAAGGTTGACTGGAATGGAGAGTTTGACAGCAATATACTAATAAGATCATTTTTAATTAAAGACAAAAAAATAAATATATATGCTGGTTGCGGAATAGTTATTGACTCAAACCCTGAAGAGGAAACTAATGAACTAAAGTGGAAACTTTTACCGTTAATTGATTCACTCAAATGATTGAAACATTAGGCTGGCACAGGGATCAATGGTTGGATATTGATAGAATATTTATTGCTGCTAATAATAGAGGATTAAAATTTGCTGATGGTATATTTGAGACCATTTTGATAAAAGAAAACAAACCTATTCTTTTTGATGAACATCTGAAAAGATTAGAAAAAAGTAGCAAGATTTTAAATATTAATCTCAAAATAAATAAATTAACTTTGAGACAACTTATTCACGATGGAATTAGAAAGTTATCGCTTAAAAATGATCAATTTGCTTCAGTAAGAATAAACTACAGTCGAGGAGCTAATGAAGGTCGAACACTAACAATTGATAGCACTTCAGAGACAAAAGATTTAGAGAATGTATGGCTTGAGTTCTATAGAATCAAACCAAATTTTAATCCAATAAGCGTTTGCATTAGTCAAACAGAAAAAATAAATGAATTCAGTCTTGTAAGTAAATGCAAAACATTTTCATATAATCAGTCAATACAAGTTTTGACAGAAGCTAATGAAAAATCATTTGATGATTCTATCCTTTTGAATACGTCAGGTGAACTTTGTTGTGGAAGTACATTTAATCTTCTAATTAAAAGAAATAATCAATGGATAACTCCTAGAAAAGAGAGCGGCTGTTTAGAGGGGATTATGATTTCTAAAGCTTTAAAATTGAAAATTGTAAAAGAAGAATTAATTCCTCCAGAATTTCAAAATGATGACATAATAGTTGCAATTAATAGCTTATCTTGTAGACAAATTAATCAAGTTAATGATTTAAAGTTTAAACATAAATTCGATCCAAATTATTTTTGGGATTTATTATATAGTTGAACTTTATTAATATCTGGTAAATAGACATCAGATATTTTAGTTATATTGTTATTAACTTTAAATTCAACAATTTTTCCAATAATGATAATTGATGGAGCTGCAAATTCTTTATCTTTGATTTTATCTGGAAGATTATTTAATTTCTCTATCAAACATTTTTGATTTTTTAAAGTAGCTTCTTGAATCACAGCACATTTAATATTCTTATCTAAACCACCTAGAATTAATTCTTCCACAATATATTCAATATTTTTTATACCCATAAAAATTACTAAGCTATCTGATGATTTAGCTAAATCTCTCCAATTCACTGTCTTTTTTTCCTTATCTACACGCTCATGTCCAGTGACAAAAGTTACGGAACTAGCAGCATCTCTATGGGTTAGAGGAATACCAAAATATGTGGGGGCAGCTATCCCAGAAGTAATACCAGGAACGATTTCAACTGAAATTCCATTTTTTTCTAAAATCGATACCTCTTCACCACCTCTAGAAAAAACGAATGGATCTCCCCCTTTAAGCCTTACGACATTTTTGCCTTCTTTTGCTAATTTCAAAATAAGAGCATTAGTTTCAGCCTGAGGTACAGAACACTTCCCAGCTCTTTTACCTACATGGAAAATTTCTGTATTTTTTCCTGCCTCTTTTGTTATTTCATCTGGAATTAAAGCATCATGAACTAATGCATCACAATTTTTTATTAGACGTAAAGCTTTAAGAGTTAAAAGTTCAGGGTCACCAGGACCTGCTCCAACTAAATAAACAATGCCGGGCACAATAATCTCCATTAACAAGTATGGTAGTAAAAGTTAATCGCAATGAAGGTAAATATTATGAAAAAAAGTTTATTAAAACCAAATAAAAAATTTACTCTCCTTAGTGCTTTTATTACTCTTTTAAATGATCGTTTAAGTGAAAGTATACTATTACCCATACTACCCTCTTTTGTTTTACTTTTTGACTCTAAAGCAAGTACATATGGTTTATTATCATGCACTTACCAATTAGCTCAATTTACAGCTTCTCCTTTTATAGGACTTATGAGTGATAGATATGGAAGAAGACCTGTCACTCTTTTTTGCATTACTGGTTCAGTAATAGGTATATCAATATTATCATTTACGGTTCTTTTTAATTGGACAAATTCATTAGCCTCTATCCCCTTATTTTTATTATTTTTAGCGAGGCTAATTGATGGTTTAAGTGGTGGGACTGCAGCTACTGCAACAACAATTCTTGCGGATATTTCAAGCCCTGAAAAAAGAGCAAAAACATTTGGTCTTATTGGTGTAGCTTTTGGTTTAAGTTTTTTCTTAGGTAATATTTTCGTTGTAATTTTCGCAAAAAATTCAAATAATAATTTTATTATTCCAGTTTTAATAGCCTCAATCATTCCAATAATTAATTTCCTTCTTGTATTTTTTTACTTACCAGAAACAAAACCTAATAGTAACTCAAATACATCAAAAACTATTTTCAAAAACCCTTTAAAAGAACTCTTTACAGTTTTCAAAGAAGAAAAGATTAAAAAATTATCACTAGCTTTTTTTATTTACTTTATTGCTTTTACTGGATTGACCAATATCCTTATATTTTTCCTTCAAGAATCTTTAAACTGGACTACAAAAGCATCAAGTGGAACTCTTGTTGTAGTAGGGATCATTGCAATTATTGTGCAGGGCGCACTTATTGGGCCACTCGTAAAGCAATTTGGCGAAATGAAATTAACACTTATCGGATCAGGCTTCATTCTTGTGGCATGTTCACTTTTAATAACTGCTCCAAAAGAAAATGCGATAATTAATATTTATTCAGCTGTTTCATTTTTAGCCGTTGGGGCAGGGTTAATTACACCTACCTTAAGAGCACTAATATCAAAGAAATTAGAGGTTGATAAACAAGGATCAATATTAAGTAACCTTCAGGGGCTTCAGAGTCTTGGAGGGGTTTTAGGAATTGCAATGGCTGGAAGGGTTTATGATAGTTTTGGTCCTAAATCACCTTTTATAGCTGGTTCCGTTATCTTACTTTTCATGATATACCTTATTGCAGAGGGCAAAAATAATAATTCTCTTAACAATCAAAAACCAAAAGTAATTTAATGAAAAGCCAGGCTGATGTTTTTATAAATAGAGAATTAAGTTGGATTGAATTCAATAAAAGAGTACTCCTAACTGGTATGGAAAGTGAGTACAAAATCCTGGATCAAGTAAAATTCTGTTCAATTTTTAGCAATAATCTTGATGAATTTTTTATGGTAAGGGTAGCTTCATTAAAGGCTCAAGTTGAAGCAGGAATTTCTAAAAAAAGTATTGACGGACTAACCCCTAAAGAGCAATTAACAAAAATCAACAAGGAAGTAAAAAAATTAACTACTCTTCAAGAAAACTATGTAAATAATGAATTAAATAATGAATTGAAAAAACAAGGTGTAATTTTAAAAAAATATAAGGATTTAAGCGAAAATCAAAAAAATTGGTGCGATAACTTTTTTAATTCATCTATTTTCCCTTTATTAACTCCATTAGTAGTTGATCCAGCACATCCATTCCCTTTTATAAGTAATTTAAGTCTAAACTTAGCAGCCTTAATTAAAGACGGGGAAGATTCTAAACATCAGTTTGTCAGAGTCAAAATACCAACAAAAAATATAAATCGATTTATACAAATCCCCAATGAAATCATTCAAAATAGTGACAAAAGCTCTTACTTTTTCATAAGCGTTGAAGATTTAATTGGGAATAATATAAATACTTTATTCAACGGAATGAAATGTCTAAATTACTCTTTTTTTAGAGTTACAAGAGATGCAGATTTAGAATTAAAAGAACTCGAAGCGGATGACCTTCTTTTAGCGGTTGAACAAAGTTTGCAAAAGAGAAGATTAGGTGGAGACGTAGTTAGATTAGAAGTTGAATCGGATATGCCAAAAAATATTCTAAAATTGCTTGTAGAAAGTATCTCAATACAAGAAGAATACATATACTATTGCAAAAGTTTATTAGGCCTTGATGATTTAAATCAGCTGACAAAAATTAATAGAAATGATTTGCAAGAAAATCTGCTAATTGGGAAAACTCACCCACATTTAAAATATTTAGATTCGCCTTCAAACAAAACCCTCAATTCTATTTTTAATATTCTTAGGAAAAAAAATATTCTGCTTCATCATCCATACGACTTATTTAAAACTTCAGTGGAAGAATTTATAAACAGAGCAGCTGATGATCCACTTGTAATGGCTATAAAAATTACTTTATATCGAGTTTCCAAGGATTCGCCTATCATTGCTGCTTTAATGAGAGCTGCAGAAAATGGGAAAGAAGTAATGACTCTTGTTGAACTAAAAGCAAGATTTGATGAAGACAATAATATTCAGTGGGCAAAACAACTTGAACAAGCTGGAATTCATGTTGTCTATGGAATCATAGGATTTAAAACACATACAAAAATAGCTTTAATAGTTAGAAAAGAAAAAGGAAGATTAAGAAATTATTTTCATATTGGAACAGGTAATTATAACTCTAATACTTCAAGGTTTTATACAGATTTAGGATTACTTTCAACAGATCCTGAGATTGCATCAGATTTACTTGAATTATTTAATTACTTATCAGGTTTTTCTAAACAAAAAAGTTATCAAAAATTATTAGTTTCTCCCTCATCAATGAGAAAGAAGTTTTTATTACTAATAAATAGAGAAATTAAAAATGCAAAAGAAGGTAAAAAAGCTGAAATAATTGCAAAAATGAATTCTCTAGTAGACCCAGAAATAATTAAACTTCTTTATTTAGCTTCTGACTCTGGTGTAAAAATTAGTCTTATCGTCAGAGGTATTTGTTGTTTATATCCCCAAAGAAAAAATTTAAGTGAAAATATTAAAGTCAAAAGCATTATTGGGCATTTTCTTGAACACTCAAGAATTTTTTGGTTTTGTAATAACGATGATAATGAAGTTTTTATTGGGAGTGCAGATTGGATGAGAAGAAACCTTGATAGAAGGATAGAGGCTGTTACTCCAATAGAAGATTCCGAATTAAAATCTCAACTAAAATCTCTTTTGCAAACATATATTAAAGATGATTACTTTTCTTGGATAATGAAAGAAGATGGTTCTTATTCAAAATATGCATTAAGCTCAGCGAATAATCGTTCACAAATTGATCTCGTAAAACAATAAAAATAATATTGATTTTTATAACATTTTAAAAAATACTTAATATTTTAAAATTTTTTTTATTTTTATAAAAGTCTTTCATATCAATAGATTTGATGAAATTAAGACAAAAAAAATTTTTTTTGTCTTTAAAGTTTCAACGTAAAAGTAGTTTTTATTTCAATTTCAGTGCTAGCTTTTTAAAAAATCCATTATTTAGGAGGCCAGGGTGATGGGGATCCCTCTGGAATCTGGAAATAGTTCTTTGAACAAAAATTTCAAAGAACCTAGATTACCAAATACTACGAAACCTTCTCGCGTTTCGAATTTAAAGAATGCCAGTATATTGGCATCTGACATTAGTTCTTCGAACAAAAGTTTCAAAGAGCCTGAATTACCAATTACAACGAAATCTCCTCGTGCTTCCAGAGTTAAGAATGCAAGTAAACAACCTCGAAATAAGCGGAGATCTTCTTCAACCGATTCTATTGGTACTTACTTAAGTTCTATTGGAAGAGTTCCTCTTCTTACTGGAGAAGATGAAATTAATCTTTCCAAAGATGTACAAGCTCTTAGAAAACATTTAGAGGAAATAGCTGAAAAACATGATATATGTGCAAATTGGCTAGACAAGACAGAAATCAACAAAAATTTGGAAGTTTCTGAGTCTGCTGTAGATGCCGCAATAAATAATTCAAATACAATTAATGAGGTGCAAAAAGCATTTTCAGAAAACCCAGTATCACAAAATATAGATTCTGATTTACCTAATGAGTTAAAAAATGATTTTTCTGAAGCAATTTATATGAATTCTGATAATAGTAAAGAAAAACAACAAAATTTTGGTAAGCTTTATCATTTCGCCTTAAATCTACACAAAAAAAATAGAAATTTCACTGATTATAAAAGACTCAAAAGATATCTTAAATCGAGAGATAAAATGATGACAGCTAACCTAAGATTAGTGGTAAGTGTTGCAAAAAAATATCAAAATCAAGGACTTGAGTTAATGGACTTAGTTCAAGAGGGAAGTAGAGGTCTTGAAAGAGCAGTGTATAAGTTTGACCATACAAAAGGATATAAATTCTCCACTTATGCATATTGGTGGATAAGACAAGGCATGACAAGAGCAGTTGATAACATGGCAAGGACAATAAGACTACCCATTCATATTGGCGAAAAGCTTTCTAAATTAAGAAAAACGACTATTAAACTGTCACAAACTTTAGGTAGAAGTCCAACTAGAGATGAATTAGCAAAAGCTTTAAAAATGGAACCTAAAGATTTAGATATTCTTATAGCTCAGAGTACAACATGCTCCTCTCTTGACGCACATGCAAGAGGAGAAGAAGACAGAAGTACTTTAGGTGAACTTATTCCTGATCCAAAGCATGATGAAATCTTAGAGGATCTTGATAGAAAAATGCAATGGGAAAAAGCGAAAGCTTGGATATCTGAACTAAATGAAAGAGAGCAAATTATAGTTGCTAAGCGTTTTGGATTAAATGACACAGAAACACACACATTAGCCCAAATAGGTAGAGATATTGGAGTTTCAAGAGAAAGAGTAAGACAGCTTGAATTTAAACTATTAAATAAAATGAAAACAAGAGCAGCTCATGAAAAAGTAGCTTAATTGAGTTGATAAATTTCATTTTAATATTAATTTATATTCTTACTATATTTTTAGTAGCTATTGGTTTTAGAAGATTTAATTCAAACAATAAAGAAGTTTTAAGGAAAATAATACATATAGGAATTGGACCTCTAATTCCTTTTGCAAAATATTTAAAACTTGATCAAAATTCGGCTCTGATTTTTACAGGAATTATTTTATTAATGGTGCTTATAAATTACACCTATAAATTATTTCCAACAATTGAAGACGTTGAGAGAAAAAGTTTTGGAACATTATTTTATTGTATTAGTTTATTTATTTTGATTTGTCTTTTTTGGGATTTAGATCCATATGCATTAACTACTGGATTTTTTATAATGACTTTTGGTGATGGATTAGCAGGGTTAGTAGGAAAAAGCTTTAACTCCAAAAGTTGGATTGTTTTAAAACAAAAAAAATCTTTTTTTGGCACTTTGACAATGTTTTTAACAAGTTTGATAGTAGTTTGCTCTATAGGATACGCCCAACAAAATAGTTTCAATTTAAATTATTTTACGATAGCATTTTTTGCGACTTTGCTTGAACAGTTTAGTTTTTTAGGAATAGATAATTTCATCGTTCCAATTTCTTCAGCATTATTTTTTAATTTTTTTATAACTAGCTAAGTGAATTGTACAAAATAGCGAGTAATTCTTTTGTTGTTTCTATACCTATGCATGCATCTGTAATGCTTCTGCCAAATTGGAGATCCTCTTTATTTAAAAGTTTTTGATTTCCCTCCTTCAAATGACTTTCAAGCATAACTCCTAAAATATTTTTTTCACCATTGCTGATTTGAGAAGCTATATTTTTTAAAACTTCCGACTGTTTTCGGAAGTTTTTATTGGAATTACCATGACTACAATCAATCATCACTTTATGGGGAAGATTACATTGCTGCAATTCAGATGAAATTCTTTGAACGTGTTCACTTTCGAAATTTGGGCCTTTTGAACCGCCCCTTAAAACAATATGTCCATCAGGATTACCCGTAGTATTAACAATAGAAGCCATTCCATTTTCATTTACACCTAAGAAATGATGTGATTTTGAAGCTGACTGCATTGCATTAATTGCAGTAGTAAAAGAACCATCAGTTCCATTTTTAAAGCCTATAGGCATTGATAATCCTGATGCCATTTCTCGATGAGTTTGACTTTCTGTAGTCCTGGCTCCTATTGCTGTCCAACTAATTAAATCGGCAATGTATTGAGGAACAATTGGATCTAGTAATTCTGTAGCAGAGGGAATGCCACGAGTTGCTAAATATGAAAGCAAACTTCTTGCCCTTCTTAAACCAGTATTAATATCATAAGAGTCATCTAGATGAGGATCATTTATCAATCCTTTCCAACCAATAGTTGTTCTTGGCTTCTCAAAATATACTCTCATGATTATTTCTAATTTATCTTTGTAAATTTCTCGGAAATTTTGAATATATTTTGAATATTCCTTTGCCGCCTCTATATCATGAATTGAACATGGACCGACAATGACTAAAAGCTTCTGATCATTATGATGCAGAATATTTTGTATCGATCTTCTTGTTTTAGATACTGTATTAGCAGAGGCGTGATCTAAAGGTATATCATTATGTAATCTGCTTGGAGGTATTAATGGACGTGTTTCAACAACATGTAAATCTGATGTTTTTTCTAAAGCTGAATTATTTGATGATGTCGTCATTGATTAATTAAGAAGTTTGAATATTTAAAAAAGCATTTATGAATACTCTCCTTTTCAATATTAAAAATAACAATAGATTAGGCATTAAACCTTACTAATGAAGAATTTGGAAACATTGCTAAAAGATTATGCAGATCACGCAGCTGAAAGAGCTACCAAAGGTATACCTCCTTTGCCTTTAAATGCTGAGCAAACAAATTGTATTACGCAATTATTGGAACAAGATAGTACTTACGATTCATCTTATTTACTCGATTTATTAATAAATAGAGTACCACCAGGAGTTGATGAGGCTGCTTATGTAAAAGCAAGCTGGCTTACGGCTATTGTTAATTCCGAAAAATATTGCAAATCAATTAATCCCGAAAAAGCAATTGAAATACTAGGGACAATGATAGGCGGATACAATGTAAATTCTTTGGTTGAAATACTTAAAAGCGAAAATAGTGTACTTGCTAAAAAAGCGGCAGAAGTTTTAAAAAATATTATTCTTGTTTACGACTCAGCTAATGAAATTTATGAATTATCTCAAAATAATTTTTATGCAAAAGAGGTTGTAAATAGTTGGGCGAATGCAGAATGGTTTAAAAATAAAAAAGTTCTAGAGAAAGAGATTACTTGTTTAGTATTTAAAGTTGACGGTGAAACAAATACAGATGACTTATCTCCAGCTGTACATGCAACAACACGCCCAGATATTCCGATGCACGCATTAGCTATGTTGGAGTTCAAAAAACCTGATGGACTAAAGATTCTTGATAATTTAAAAAAACAAAATATACCAATAGCTTATGTTGGAGATGTCGTTGGAACTGGGAGTTCTAGAAAATCAGCTATAAATTCACTTATTTGGCATATAGGAGAAGATATTGCTTTTGTTCCAAACAAAAAAACAGGTGGAATAATAATCGGCAGCAAAATAGCCCCAATTTTCTTTAATACTGCACAAGATTCAGGAGCTCTACCAATAGAAGCTGACGTATCTCAAATGAAAACAGGAGATATTATTAAAATATATCCCTATGAAGGGATTATTAAAAAAATTGAAAAAGATTCAAATACTGAAGAATTAATAAGCAAATTCGACTTGTATCCATCAACTCTTACTGATGAAATTCAAGCTGGCGGAAGAATTAATCTTATGATTGGAAGATCTCTTACAGACAAAATTAGAAATAAATTAGATTATCAACCTAGTGAAATATTTACTAGACCACAAAATCCAGCCGAAAGTAATACCGGCTTTACTCAAGCTCAAAAAATAGTAGGCAAAGCATGCGGTTTAGATGGGGTAAGACCAGGAATGACTTGTGAGCCAATTATGACCACAGTTGGTAGTCAAGATACTACTGGGCCAATGACTAGAGATGAACTAAAAGAACTAGCTTGTTTAGGGTTTACTGCAGATTTAGTGATGCAAAGTTTTTGTCATACAGCTGCGTATCCTAAACCAGTAGATCTTGTTACCCATAAAGAATTACCTGACTTTATATCTCAAAGAGGTGGAGTAGCTCTTAAACCCGGAGACGGCATAATTCATAGCTGGCTTAATAGAATGCTTCTCCCTGATACTGTTGGCACAGGTGGAGATAGTCATACTAGATTTCCTCTTGGCATCTCATTTCCCGGAGGCTCAGGAATTGTTGCCTTTGCCGCTGCAATAGGATCAATGCCATTAAATATGCCGGAATCTGTGCTGGTTAAATTTAAGGGAGAATTATTACCAGGAATCACTCTTAGAGATTTAGTAAATGCAATCCCTCTATTCGCAATTAAAAAAGGACTCTTAACTGTTGAGAAAGAAAATAAGAAAAATATATTCAACGGGAAAATTATGGAAATTGAGGGATTACCAAACCTAAAACTTGAACAAGCTTTTGAACTTACTGATGCTACTGCAGAACGCTCATGCGCTGGTAGTACGATACTTTTATCCCAAGAAACTGTACAAGAATACTTAAGAAGTAATATTTGCCTACTAGAAAAAATGATTGAGAGCAATTATGAAGATTCAAAATCAATTTCAAGAAGAATAAATGATATGAAAAGTTGGTTAAAAAAACCATCATTAATTCAACCAGATTCAAACGCTCAGTATGAAGAAATCATTGAAATTGATTTAGCAAAAGTAAAACAACCTATAGTTGCTTGCCCTAATGATCCAGATAATGTAAAAGAAATCACTGATGTTGCAAATACAACTATTGACGAGGTTTTTATAGGTTCTTGCATGACAAATATTGGTCATTACAGGGCAGCTGCGAAAGTTCTTGAAGGTGTAAAAAATTTAAAATCTAAATTATGGATTTGTCCACCAACAAAAATGGATGAAGAAACTCTAAAAGCTGAAGGCTATTATAAAATATTCGAAGATTGTGGGGCAAGGTTAGAGTTACCAGGCTGTTCTTTATGTATGGGAAATCAAGCCAGGGTAGATGAAGGTTCCGTGGTATTTTCTACAAGTACAAGAAATTTTGACAATAGACTTGGCAAGAATGCACAAGTCTTTTTAGGTAGCGCTGAATTAGCAGCAGTTTGCGCACTTCTTGGCAAAATACCTGAAGTTGAAGAATATCAGGATATTACTAAAAATAAAATTAATCCATATTCAGATGAACTTTATCGCTATCTTCAGTTT
>QCQM01000003.1 GCA_003212195.1 Prochlorococcus sp. AG-449-O05
AAGACTGGTTCATTAGGTACCTCTAAAAGACTCCACAATTTTCCATATCCTGGAATTATTACCCTTACATCGTGACCAAGTTTTATCAAAGATGGAGGTAACGAACCAACCACATCTCCCATACCTCCAACTTTGATCATTGGAGCACATTCAGCTGCGGCAATGTTGTACGCAGATAGGGTCAATGCTGTTTCTCCTACTTATGCAGATGAAATTAAAACTCATGAATATGGGGAAAGCCTTGAAGGATTACTTAATTACATTTCAGGTAAATTAAGGGGAATTCTTAATGGCATAGATCTTGATGAATGGAATCCAGCTAAAGACCCAGTTTTACCTGCAAAATTCAGTATTAAGAATTTAGAAAATAGGCTAGAAAATAAAAAAATTCTGCAGAGAGAAATGGGGCTCGAAGTTAATCCTAAAAAATATCTTTTAGGCATGGTCAGTAGGTTAGTTGATCAGAAAGGGGTTGACTTACTTCTACAAGTTTCAAGAAGACTTTTAGCATATACAGATTCGCAAATAGTTGTTTTAGGGACTGGGGATAGATATTTAGAGTCAGGATTGTGGCAACTTGCATTAGATTACCCAGGAAGATTTTCTGTTTTTCTTACATATGATGATTCTTTATCAAGACTCATCTACGGTGGCTCTGATGCATTTTTAATGCCAAGTAGATTCGAACCTTGTGGCATTAGTCAACTACTTGCTATGAGATATGGTTCTATTCCAATAGTAAGGCGAGTAGGAGGTTTAGTTGACACGGTTTTACCTCATGATCCAGAAAATAATAGTGGCACTGGTTTTTGCTTCGATCGCTTTGAACCTATAGATTTCTATACATCTTTAGTAAGGTCTTGGGAGGCTTTTAGGCATAAAGATAGTTGGGAATTATTGCAAAAAAGAGCAATGAGCCAAGAGTTTAGTTGGCAAAGATCCGCTCTCGAATACGAAATTATGTATAAAGATGTTTGTGGAATAAAAGAACCATCTCCAGATTTTGCTGAAATTGAAAAATTCTCTTACGGACAATCGGCTGATCCCTCTTTAAAAAAAAGTATGACTTAATTTTTTAATGGAATTCTCTTTATCAGAATTAAACAATGTTTTGGGGGATATTAAAAATCTGAGCAAGGGGAAAAGAGATTTTTTAAATTTTAAAAATATAAGTATTGATAGTAGAACTTTATTAAAAAATGATCTTTTTATAGCTATCGAGGGTAAAAATTTTGATGGACATAGTTTTCTTCCAAATGTTTTAGATAAAGGAGTTAAATCAGTAGTTATAAAAAAAGGTATGCAGAAATTACTTCCTAGTGATTTTCCTTATTGGGTTGTAAATGACACATTAGAGGCATTTCAAAAATTAGCATTGCTAAAAAGAAAAAAATTAAATATTCCTATTGTCGCAATAACTGGCTCAGTTGGTAAAACAACAACAAAAGAAATGATTGGTGGAGTTTTAAATAAACTTGGAAGAATTAAATTATCTCATGCAAATTTCAATAATGAGATTGGAGTTGGACTTACTATTCTTGCTACAAATACGGAGGATAAAGCTTTAGTTCTTGAGATGGGGATGAGAGGTCTTGGACAGATCGAGAATTTATCTAAATATAGTGAACCGGATATTGCAGTTATTACCAACATTGGTACAGCTCATATTGGATTGTTGGGCTCAAAAAAAAATATTGCTCATGCAAAGTGTGAAATTAGTAAGTTCTTAAATCCAGAAGGAGTTGTAATAATTCCAGCAAATGATCCATTCCTAGAAAAAACTTTGAAAGAATTTTGGAAAGGTAGAGTGATAAAAGTAAAACTTTTAAACATAGAAAATCAAAAGGAGAGTTTTAAGAAAGATAATAATTTGCGAGGATTTTATAATCCTTCGAATAAAACAATTTTAATTGAAGAAAATACCTTTGAAATTTCATTTGAGGGATTTCACAATGCTTCAAATTTCTTATTTGCTTATGCAGTTGCTAAAGAGCTAGACATTGATTTTGAAAGTTTTAATAAATTTGATTTTGTAAGTTTAGGTGGAAGGAATAAAATTCTTAAATCAGTAAAAACAACAATATATGATGAATCATATAATGCTTCGCCAGAGTCAGTAAAAGCATGTATTAAAAACCTGCTTGAAAAACCGAGAAATAAATTTTTCATATTTGGAAGTATGCAAGAATTGGGAGAAGAATCTGAAAAATATCACATAGAAATATTCAACTTAATAAATAATTCAGACATAGAAAAGTGTTTATTTATTTGCGATAAAGAGAATGAAAAAAATTACACCAATTATCTAAAAGATAAAAATAAATTCTTAGTTTTTAATAATATTAAAGATGTACCTCAAGTAATAAACAAATCTACAAAAAAAGGTGATTCTGTTCTTATAAAAGGGAGCAGATGTTGGCAACTTGAAAAAATTATTGAATTAATTAACTAGATCAGGATTTCTTTTTTTCCCAATTCTCTATATTTACTTGCTTAGTTCTTGAGATCGCTAGTGAATTATCTTTAGAGTCTTTGGTGATCACTGAACCAGCACCTGTTGTTACTGATTCCCCTAGATTTATTGGCGCTACAAAAACTGTATTTGCCCCAATACGGGAATTTTTACCAATTTTTGTTTGATATTTTTTCTGTCCATCAAAATTCGCAGTAATAGTGCCTGCTCCAATATTTGTAGATCTACCAATAACAGAATCACCAATATAACTTAGATGGTTAACTTTAGATTCTTCCTCTAGTTGACTATTTTTGATCTCAACAAAATTACCTATTTTGCTATGGGAAGATATTTTGGAATTAGGTCTTATATGACTATAAGGGCCAATTTTTATATGATCCATTATCTGAGAATCATAAACAGTAGAGTTTGAAATTTCGCAATTTAGTCCTACATTAGAATTCTCAATAAAAGTATTTGGACCGATAATGCAATGACTATTTATTTTCGTATTTCCTCTTATATGTGTATTAGCCTCTATGATTACATCCTTACCAATTTCAGCTTCTTCACTAATTGAACAACTAGCTTTATTTATAAAAGTTACACCATTAAGCATATGTTTTTCTTTAATTGAATTCTGAATACATTCCTCGCACTCTGATAGTTGAATTCTGTTATTAATTCCTTGAAGCTCTCCATTATCATCTACCTCGAGACTTAAGGAATTTTTTAGCAAAGATATTGTATCTGTTAAGTAAATCTCTTTTTGATTATTATTGCTTTGCAAGGTATTAATTATTTTTGACAAGTTACCCCAGTTAAAACAGTAAACACCTGCATTTATTAATGGATTTTCTCTTTCTAGATCATTGCAATCTTTTTCTTCAACAATTCTCTCTATAAAGTTCCCCTTCAAAAAAACTCTGCCATATCCATGAGGATTTGCTTTCTTGGTAGTAATTAAAGAAACATCAGCATTTTTTGAATCGTGTAAATACAAAAGTCTTTTTAGAGTACTAGGCTTAATGAGTGGGACATCGCCGTTAAGGACCAAAAGTTTTCCTTCATGTTTTTTTACTTCTCTACAAAGTACTTGGATTGCATGACCTGTTCCTGATTGAGGTTCTTGAATAACAATATGGATTTTTTTATCTTTTGGGATTGACTTTTGTACTTCTTTTGATTTGTGTCCAGTAATTACGAAAATTTTATTAGGTTTTAATTCGACACATGAATCAATTACTCTTTGTAGAAGACTTTTGCCAGAAATTTTATGTAAAACTTTTGGCAATGAGCTTTCCATCCTAGTGCCCTTGCCTGCCGCTAATATCGCAACACTTAACATGTTTATTCGAAATCCTAATTTAAATCTAACTCTTTACGGATAACTTCGTCATTCCCCACTTCTCTCTCCATATATTTGTAGATAATAGATTTGAGAATAATTGCTCATCTAATCTTCTCCTAATTATATCGTCTTTACTTGAGTTCAAATCTTGATCTCTATATGGAATACTAGCTTTAGTTAAGAGATGTTCTTCTTCCATTAAAGACAACTTTTCAAAATTGAAATTAGGTTTCAATTTATTCTTGTCAAATTTTGATATTGCGACAGTTCCCTGACTCCAAAAACTTCTGTTTTTAAAACTTGGCTTAATAGTAAAAATTTCTAATCCAAGATTTCTTAAGGTTTTTCTTACTGCCGCTGATGAAGAATAAGTTATTAAATAACCCTGAGGATTAAGTTTTTCTGTGACTTTGGATAAAAATTCAATCGTCCATACTTGTGGGCATTTTTGAGGAGAAAAACCATCTAAATAAATCAGGTCGAATTTAATAGAGGAAGGAATAATGTTAATTTTTTCTCTAGCGTCACCCCACAAAATACTGCATTTAAAAAATTGATCCTCAAAGTAATCTTTTCGATAAAGTGATTCAAATATTTTTTTGACTTTTGGATCCCATAACTTAAGGAAAGATTCATTTCTAAGCGAATATTCAAGAGGCTTTTTATCAATCTCCAACGCATACAAATTTAAATACGATTTTTGTTTAATTAATTCATCTAATAAAGAAGCGGAATTGTATCCTAAACCAAAACATATATCCAAAACATTAAGAGATTTACTCTTAAATCTTTGTAAATTAGAAGTAGCTGTAAACTTTAACTTTGTTTCCGCCAATGCTCCTATTAAGCTATGGAAATTCTCTTGGAATAATACACTTCTCAAAGAGTAACTCCCATCTTTTGTTAATACTTCAATTAATTCAGACAAGAATTTTTAAAGGCTAGTTAGTTAGTTTGGCCAGCTCTTCCCAAAAAGTGGGATACGAAACGCTAGCTGCATCTGCTCTCATGATTTTTGAGGTACCTTTGGCAAGAAGTGAAGCAATAGCAAGACTCATTGCTACTCGATGATCCGTCTCACTGTCTACTTCCGCAGAATGAAATTTTGATTGCCCATTAATAATTAACCCATCCTCTTTTTCTGTTATTTCAGCACCGAATTTTTGTAACTGTCGTGCCATGACTTTTAATCGATCTGTCTCCTTAACTCTTAATTCTTGTGCATCCTTAATTTCAGAAACTCCATTACAAAAACAGGCAGCCACAGTAAGGATAGGAATTTCATCTATAAGTTTTGGGAGAATATCACCTTTAATCGTGAATGATCTTAAATTATTAGAAGTCTTTACTTTAATAGATCCAATAGGTTCACCTGCAATAGTCGATTTATCTAAAATCTCATAATCACACCCCATTGAATCCATTACATTTAAAATTCCTGTTCTAGTGGGATTTAACCCTACATTCTGAATTAAAACCTCTGAATTTGGAACAATAGATGCAGCAATCATCCAAAAAGAAGCAGAGCTTATGTCTCCAGGAATCAATATTCTCTGGCCAATTAAGTTGCCCCCTGACTTGATTACTATATTCCTTCCTAATTCTCCTCTGATACAAATGTCTGCTCCAAATGCTTTTAACATTCTTTCAGTATGATCTCTTGAAGATGCTGGTTCAATAACAGAAGTGGTTCCAGAAGCTTTGAGGCCTGCCAATAAGATTGCAGATTTTACTTGAGCACTCGCTACAGGGGTTCCTATAACACACCCTTTTAATTTATTCCCATTAATTGATATTGGAGCTTTGTTTCCTTTCTCTCTACCAAAAATTTTACCACCCATCAATGATAACGGTTTGCCCACTCTCCCCATTGGCCTTTCATTAAGAGAAATGTCACCAGTTAAGATAAAATTCTTGCCTTCTTGACCGGCAAGTAACCCCATTAATAATCTCATGGTGGTTCCCGAATTCCCACAATTTAGAATTTCTTTGGGCTCTCTAAATCCATCAAGACCCAATCCTGAAATCGTAAAAGGTTCATTTTTTTTTATTTCTGGTATGTTTACTCCTAACTTTCTTAGGCAATCAGCAGTTGAAAGTGGGTCTTCAGAATGTAAGAACCCCTCAATAGTCGTCTCACCCTTAGCAATACTTCCTATTATTAGAGCTCTGTGAGAAATAGATTTATCTCCAGGTACTTTTACTTTTCCTTTTAAATTAATTCCACCTTTTATTGTGCGGATATTATTCATTTTCAAATTAATTACTTGATAAGATTTCTGTAAAAACAAATTAATTTTATATTATCAATAAGTTTGTTTTTTAAAAAAAAATAATCAAATTAAGTAACTGTTTTCTATAATAAATCCAGAAAGGGACTTGATTATTAATCTTACTTATCATCACGTTGCAAAAGATGTTCCAAAATTAAATCTCGATATTGCAGTTGTCATTGATGTTTTAAGAGCTACAACCACAATTTCTTGGGCTTTAAAAAATGGAGCTGATTCAATACAAGTTTTTGCAGATTTAGATTTGTTAAAAGAATCTGCTACGAAGTGGCAAGCTGAAAAGAGACTTATGCTTGGAGAGAGAGGCGGAAAGAAGATTGAGGGCTTTGATTTAGGAAATTCTCCTTTATCAGTCACAAAAAAAGTTGTTAATGGTAAAAGACTATTTATGAGTACGACTAATGGGACTAAATCATTGCAAAAAGTTCAAAATGCCAAGCATTTATTTGCTATGGGTCTCCCAAATAGGAAAGCAGTTGCTGAAAAAATCATTTCATTAAAAAGTGAAAATGTTTTAATACTTGGGAGTGGTTGGGAAGGCTCATATTCACTTGAGGATTCTTTGGCTGCTGGTGCTTTGGCCTCATACCTAAAACAGAACTGTGATTTCGAAATAAATATTCTGAATGACGAATTGCAAGCTGCTTTGGCACTTTGGGATGTCTGGAAAAATGATATTTTGAAATGTTTAAAAACAGCAACCCATGGCAAAAGATTGACAAGTCTTGGAGATTATGAGGATGATTTTAAATGTTGCTCGGAACTTGATTGTTTAGATATTGTTCCAGCTCAAGTTGAAAGAGGTGTAATTCGTGCCTCATGATTTACGAATTGGTTTATTAGGAGTAAAGTCTTGACTGATTTTTTGGTAGCTGCATTGCAAATTACAAGTACTTCAAATGTTGAAGCAAATTTTACTGAAGCAGAGGAACAGATTGAATTAGCTGCTAGAAGAGGTGCTGAGTTAATAGGATTGCCTGAGAATTTTGCTTTTTTAGGAGGAGATGATGAAAAACTTAGATTAGCTTCTGAATTATCAGAGAAGTGTGCAAATTTTCTAAAAACTATGTCACAAAGATATCAAGTATTTCTATTGGGAGGAGGGTATCCCGTCCCTGCTGGTGATGATAGTCATACTTTTAATAGGTCAGCCTTATTTGGGAAAGATGGACAGATTTTGGCAAAATACGACAAGATTCATTTGTTTGATGTTGATTTGCCAGATGGAAATTTATACAAGGAATCATCAACTATTTTATCTGGCGCAGAGTATCCACCTGTTGTAGATGTCCCAGGTTTATGCAAAATAGGATTGTCGATTTGTTACGACGTTAGATTCCCTGAACTCTATAGATATTTGTCTTCCAATGGTGCAGAGCTAATTATGATTCCCGCAGCTTTTACCGCATTTACTGGGAAAGATCATTGGCAAATCCTATTACAAGCAAGAGCAATTGAGAATACAGCATATGTAGTAGCTCCAGCTCAAACTGGGATCCATTATGGAAGAAGGCAAAGTCATGGTCATGCAATGGTAATTGACCCTTGGGGTACAGTTTTATCTGATGCTGGAAAAACTCAGGGAGCTGCAATAGCACCTGCTGATAAAGAAAGAGTAAAGAAAATTAGGGAGCAGATGCCAAGCCTTAAACATAGAAAAAATAAATTGTTTTCAAACTAATGATAAAGTTTTTAGATAATAAACTTTTTCGTTATTTATCCGTTTTTTTATTTTTAAATTCTTCAATCCTCCCAATTAAAGCTTCAAGTGCTCTTGCGGCATGGGCTATAAATACTAAAGGGGTTTTAGAATTAAGAACTAAATCAAATACAAATTTAAAAGCATACTTTCAGAAGGCTAACCAAATATCGGGAGATCGATTCTGGGTAGATTTTCCAGGAGAATTAAAAAATCCCAGAACAATAAAAGGTAATGGCCCAATAAAAGAAATTAGATTAGGTAAACCAGATAAGGGCAAAACAAGACTAGTAATTGAATTTAAGGAAGAGACTTATTTGGAACCTTTGACTTGGCAAATGGTTGGCTTAGATCAAAATAGATGGAGAATTAAACTATTTAACCCAAAATATTCATTTAAAAAGATTGGTGAAGGTTTAGTTGAAAAGAAAAAAGGAAATATCAAAGCAAATCAAAATTTAATTTACAAGAAGAAGAACAATTATGGTTACTTGAAACTACCAGAGGTAAAACGAAACAAGTTTGAGGTTGTAATCGATCCAGGACATGGAGGACCTGACCCAGGAGCAATAGGTATTGGTGGTATTAGAGAAACAGATGTTGTTCTGGAGGTTTCAAAAATAGTTAAAAAATTACTTTCTGAGAAAGGTGTCAAAGCAAGGTTGACTAGATCAAATGACGTTGATTTGGATTTGCCTCCAAGAGTTTCCATTGCTAATAATACTGATGCAGATATCTTTGTAAGTATTCATGCAAATGCCTCAAGAGGTAAAAGAAGAGACATAAATGGATTGGAAACCTTTTATTACAGAGGGTGGAGAGGAAGATTACTCGCGAAAAGAATTCAAAAACAAATTTTAAGAGTTTCCCCTGGGAGTCCAGATCGAGGAGTTAAACAAGGTCGGTTTTATGTAATTAAGAATACTAGGATGCCCGCAGTCCTTGTAGAAATTGGATTTTTAACGGGAAGATTAGATGCAAGAAGATTAGAAAAATTAACCCATAGAAAAAGATTAGCCTATGCAATTGCAAAAGGCATCCTCGAATATCTAGATAAAGTAGGGTGAAACTTAAAATAGGTATATTTGATAGCGGAATAGGTGGTTTTACTATCCTTAATTCTTTACTAAAAACACGCAAAGATGTAGAAGTTTTTTATTTGGCTGATACAAAAAGAATACCTTTTGGGAACAAAAATTCCAAAGAGATAAGATTAATTGCAGAGGAGATTTGTACTTTTTTTATTGATAAGAATTTGGATGCACTTTTAGTTGCTTGTAACACTACAAATGCTTGTGCGCTTGATATTCTAGAAAATAATCTAAAGGTCCCTTGTTTTGACCTTATAAACTCAGTTTCGGAAATAATTGATAAACAAATAATTGGTGTCCTAGCAACACAAACAACTGTTCGATCATCGTATTACAAGAAAGCTATAAATGCTAAAAAAGAGAATACGATAATATTTCAGCAAGAATGTCCAAAATTTGTATCAGAAATAGAAAAAGAAAAATTAAATCTTGATAAGTTAAATAGTCTTTCAGACTTATACTTAAAACCACTAATAAACAAAAATATTGAAGAATTAATACTTGGATGTAGTCACTATCCTTTAATTTATGACTTTTTAAGAAAAAAATTAGATTCAAATATAAAAATTATTGATCCATCGGTAGCATTAATAAAAAAATTTAATGTATCTTTCGCTATTCCAAAAACTGACCGCTATGAGAGTATTTCTTTCGAAAATGTAAAATTTTTTGTTACCTCACAAAGAGATGAGTTTTCTAATAAAGTAAAATTTTGGCTTGGAATTAATAAAGAAATTAGGTTGGTTAACCTCCGAAGTAATGTTTGATTCCTTAAGATGTAGAAGAGGTCAATCATGAATACAGTAACAGAGCTACTACAACCAGTTGAAAATGATCTTGATGATCTTATTTTAGAACTGAAAAATCTAATAGGAGCTGGTCATCCAATTCTTCAAGCCGCAGCAGAACACCTTTTTAGTGCTGGGGGGAAAAGGTTGAGACCTGGTATAGTTTTATTAATTTCTAAAGCCATATCTCCTGAATTTTGCTTGACAACCAAACATAAAAGGCTTGCTGAAATAACTGAGATGATTCATACAGCCTCGCTAGTCCATGATGATGTTGTTGATGAGGCGTCTACAAGAAGAGGAGTAGATACTGTTCATAGTAGATTTAATACCAGAGTAGCTGTTTTGGCGGGTGACTTTTTATTCGCTCAAGCAAGTTGGCACCTAGCAAATCTTGATAATGTAAATGTAGTTAAATTACTTAGTAGAGTAATAATGGATTTAGCAGAGGGCGAAATTAAACAAAATTTAAATAGATTTGATTCGGCTCAATCTTTTTCCAAATACATCAATAAAAGTTATTGTAAAACAGCATCATTAATAGCCAATAGTTGCAAAGCAGCTGGAGTTTTGAGTGGGATTAATGACGAAAACTTAACCTCGTTGTACGATTTTGGCAAAAATATTGGTTTGGCATTCCAAGTTGTAGATGACATTCTTGACTTTACTGGAAATGATAAACAACTTGGGAAACCTGCTGTAAGTGATCTTGCTAGTGGTTATCTTACCGCCCCAGTTTTATATGCCTTAGAAGAAAATAAACAATTGTCAGTTCTTATAAACAGAGAACTTGCTGAAAAAGATGATTTAGATAATGCTCTTAATATCATAATGAACTCTAAAGCTATTGAAAGTTCAAGGAAACTAGCTGAGGATTTTGCAATGCTTTCTAAAGAAGCTATAGTCTGGCTTCCTGATTCAGAATATAAAAGAGCTTTAATGGCTCTTCCAGAATTTGTGCTAAGCCGTATTTATTAGATCTATCAGAAATAAATCTTAGAGCTAAATTAATATTAAAATTTTTGAAAACCCTAATTTTTTCGACTAAATTTATTAGGCATAGATTTATTTAATGTCATTAGATAAAAAAAATTCAATCAATAACATACTTGAAGAAAAGAGAATTTTCCCTCCATCAAAAAAATTTGCAGAAAACTCAAATATTAGTACTCAAGAAGAATTACTAAGTCTCAAAAAACAAGCATCAGATAATCCTATTCAATTTTGGGAATCTTTTGCAAAATCTGAATTAGATTGGTTTGAGCCATTTCAAACTGTATTAGATAACGAAAATGAGCCCTTTTTTAAATGGTTCAAAGAAGGGAAACTCAATATTACATATAACTGCTTAGATAGACACATTAAGAGAGGGCTTGGAGGGAAGACTGCACTTATATGGGAAGGCGAACCTGGAGATAGCAAAAAATATACTTACGAAGAACTTCTAAAAGAGGTATGTAAAGCAGCTAATGCATTAAAAGCAATTGGTGTGAAAAAAGGAGATTTGGTATGTATTTATATGCCGATGATTCCTGAAGCGATGTTTGCAATGTTAGCTTGTGCAAGAATTGGCGCGCCTCATTCGGTTGTCTTTGGAGGATTTTCTTCAGAAGCTTTAAAAGATAGGTTAATTGATGGAAACGCCAGATTTGTTGTTACTGCTGATGGTGGCTTTAGAAAAGATAAGGTGGTTGAACTTAAGAAAGCAGTTGATGCGGCCATTGAAAGTGGGGCAGATAAAGTTGTTGAAAAAGTAGTTGTTGTTCAACGATCCCAAAAAAATATTTTGATGGTTGATGATAGAGATTTTTGGTGGCACGAATTATTAAAAGATCAAAAAGACCATTGTGAACCAGAAATAATGAATAGCGAAGATAGACTTTTTATTCTTTATACTTCAGGCTCTACTGGAAAGCCCAAAGGTGTAGTTCACACTACAGCTGGTTACAATCTTTGGTCCCATTTGACATTTAAATGGATTTTTGATTTAAAAGATGATGATATTTACTGGTGTACTGCTGATGTTGGTTGGATTACAGGTCATAGTTATATAGTTTATGGTCCTTTATCTAATGGTTCTACAACCTTAATGTATGAGGGAGTGCCAAGACCCTCAAATTTAGGGGCTTTTTGGGAAATTGTTCAAAAATATAAGGTTTCTATTTTTTATACTGCACCAACTGCAATAAGAGCATTTATGAAGTCTGGGCGTGAAATACCTGATAAATATAATTTGGAGAGTCTTAGACTTTTGGGCACAGTTGGTGAACCAATTAATCCTGAAGCATGGATGTGGTACAAGGATGTTATTGGTAAAGATAAATGCCCTATTGTTGATACTTGGTGGCAAACTGAGACTGGTGGTGTGATGATAAGCCCCTTGCCTGGAGTAGTTGCTACAAAGCCAGGTTCAGCTACTTTACCTCTGCCAGGAATCGAAGTTGAAATTGTCGATAAGAATGGAGATAAGGTTAAGGAGAACGAGGGTGGCTATTTAATTATTAAGAAACCTTGGCCAGGAATGATGAGAACAATTCATGGAAACTCAGAGAGATATTTGGAAAGTTATTGGGAATATATTTCCTTTAAAGGAGAAAAAAATGTTTATTTTGCTGGAGATGGTGCACGCATTGATGAAGATGGATATATATGGATTATGGGAAGAGTTGATGATGTCATAAGTGTTTCAGGGCATCGGTTAGGAACAATGGAAATAGAATCTGCTTTGGTAAGTCATAAATCAGTTGCAGAGTCTGCAGTCGTTGGCAAAAAAGATGATTTAAAAGGTGAAGTTATAGTTGCTTTCGTATCTCTAGAAAAAGACGTGAATGGTTCTTCAGAATTAGTAGAGGATCTAAAGAAACATGTTGTTAATGAAATTGGAATTATCGCAAAGCCTGAAAAGATTATAATTTCTGACTCTCTTCCCAAAACACGTAGCGGAAAAATTATGAGGCGAATTTTAAGATCTTTAGCTGCTGGAGAAAAAATAAACGGTGATATAAGCACTCTTGAAGATAGTTCCGTTTTGGAAAAGCTGAAAGAATTATCCTAATCAGATTCATCAATTAAATTGGAAATTTTTTTTATAGTATTTCTTTTGAATTCATCATCGGCCCAGTCTCCTAAAAAATTTTCTCTTAGTCCTGCGCTTGCAATTATAGTGTGTGTACCTTTTATTATTACCCCCTTAGAGTTATCTTCTTTTCTTGCTTTCAGACAAGAAAATAATTTATCTGTTTGATCTAATTCGTCTGAGTTGAATTTTATCAGGAAGTTATTTTTTTGATTATATGTTTTTTCTATTATTCGTAAAGTTCTCTCAGGACTTGGGCTGAATTCACTATTAAAATCTAATTTTTTGGCAATCTGTTTCAATAACGGAATCGATTTGTTGGCACTAAAATTGTTGAAACTGATTGATATAAATTTCTCACAATTTCTTCCTCCATCAGGAGAAATTAAATGAAGTTTGCATCCTAGACTGTGACCAATTCTAATTGAAGGAATTGCCCCACCTATTCTTTTAGATAATGATATTCGGCAATTTTTAAAATCCTTCCATGCTTTAATAGCAAGTTGTTGGTGATCAAATTGTGGAGTGTATTTATATGCATGTACTGCATAATTTTTATTAATTAAACTCTCTATGAATCTTCTATAGGTTAAATCTGGTTTAGAAGCCAAATAACTTCCCCCAATAAATTCTACAATTTTTTTTGGATTTGAAGGCCAATAACAAAAATTGTTAAATTGATATTTAGTAAAAGTCATCTTTTATAAACTAGGAATGTTTCAAAATTATTTTCTAATCAGATTTCTTAATTTATATTAATTTAAAAGAAATTTTTATTAAATGCGTCAAGATAAATGAAAGTGTTTTCAACTAATTGGAACTATTTAACAAAAAAGATTTAAATCAATTGGATTTTCTTCGTGATCAAATTATCAGTGAGCCCTCTGAAGAGAATGTTACTAATCAAAGTAAAAAGATTGAAAAAATTTTAATTCTTGATACTGAAACAACAGGTTTAGACGAGAATAAAGATGAAGTGATAGAAATAGGCTGTATGTTATTTGATGTATCTTTTAAATGCATACTTTCACAAGTTTCATTTTTATTACCAGTTAATAACAATGAGGCTGAGCATATTAATGGTATATCTCCAGAAGTAACTAATATCCCTCAACCATGGGAAGATGGATTGAATTTCTTTCTAAAACTTGTTGATTCTGCGGATTTCATCGTTGCGCATAATGTAGAGTTTGATAAGAAATGGTTTGGTAAAGGAAGATTACCTAGGCTTAATAAAAAATGGATATGCAGTTTAGAGGATATTAATTGGTCTTTTCAGAAATCATTAAAAACTAGACCTTCAGTGACAGATCTGGCTTTATCTTTTTCAATACCAGTTTGGAGTTTGCACAGAGCTTTATCTGACTGCTTTTATATTTCCGAGATTTTCAAGAAATGCGATAATTTAGAGGAAATTTTACTTAAAGCTACTGAGCCGAGGTTTTTGTACAAGGCGTTGGTTAGTTATGAAGATAGGACTTTAGCTAAAAATGCTGGGTTCAGATGGAATAGTCCTGTACCAGGAGCTTGGTCAAGAAAATTAACTACTGAAGAGGCAAAAAATCTTGATTTTAGAGTAGAAATTTTGAATTAATATTTATTAAATTTTTGAGAAGGGAAATATTTAGTGCATCTTACAAGGCATCCATTTTTTACCCATTTTATGAGCTCCTATACATCCGTATTTTGAGGCAGCCTTTTCAGCTTCTTGTTTAGTGTTAAATAGATTTGACATAATAGTTCCTTCATTTGAATTTGAAATTTGTTTGGAATGATTATGCAGATTGTTTTGAGAATTAGGAGAATACTCCCATATTCCCATAGTAGTAACCCCAGCAGAGATAATTCCCATACCAACTACTGATAAATTGACTATTCCCATTGCTACTGCCCCAAAAGAAAATACACCCATTGGGACTATTCCAATACTTATAACTCCCATAGGCACAATACCTATTGAAACTATACCAAGAGGTGCTATTCCAAAAGCTATTTTTTTTGGTTTTGTACCGCAATGCAGAATCTCTTTATTTTTATTAATTTCCAATAGTTTTTCTTAATGTTAAATTAAAATTGTCCCACATAATCACTAATCAAAGATTAATTTCTATTTGAATTAAAAATTTTGAATTATTTTTTAGAACTTTGAATAACTTAAAAAATCTTAGAGGCACTGTAGACTTGTTGCCTGATCAATTAATAAAGTGGCAAAACGTTGAGAAAATTGTATTAGATCAGCTTGCAAGAGCATCCGTCAAAGAAATAAGAACACCAATATTGGAAATGACCGAATTATTTACTAGAGGCATAGGTGAAGGCACTGATGTTGTCAGTAAGGAAATGTATACATTTCTTGATAGAGGGGAGAGATCTTGCACTCTTAGGCCTGAAGGAACTGCCTCAGTAGCACGAGCGTTGATACAAAATGGAATGCTGTCTAATCCTCTTCATAAACTATGGTACATGGGACCTATGTTTCGATATGAAAGACCTCAAGCAGGTAGACAAAGACAGTTCCATCAGTTAGGTGTTGAGTTTATAGGATACGATTCAGTAAGAAGTGATGTTGAAATAATTGCTTTGGCTTGGGATATTTTAGGTAAATTAGGAATAAAAGAACTTAATCTTGAAATAAATACGTTGGGTGATCTTGATGATAGATTAAATTTTCAAACATCCTTCTTAAAATGGCTAGAAATAAATAAAGATTCTCTAGATTTAGATTCTCAGAATAGGATTACTAAAAATCCCCTAAGGATTCTGGATACAAAGAATATTCAAACAAAAAAAGCTCTTGAAAATGCCCCAAGATTATTTAATTTTTTGTCTGAGAAAAGTCATAAAAGATATTCAGACTTAAAAAAACAATTAGAGGTTTTAAAAATTCCTTATGTGGAAAATTTTAATCTTGTAAGAGGTTTAGATTATTACACCCATACAGCCTTTGAAATTACTAGCGGCGCTCTAGGTTCCCAAGCCACTGTTTGCGGAGGAGGAAGATACGATGATCTAATCAAACAAATGGGAGGGCCAAATACCCAGGCAATTGGATTCGCTATTGGTTTAGAAAGGTTAATCTTACTAGCGGGAAAACAGCTTGAAGTTCCAAGAAACACCGATATTTATATTATTAATCAAGGTTTAATTGCTGAACCATTAGCTATGGATTTATCAAGGAAATTAAGAAATTATGATTTATTAGTAGAATTAGATTTAACTGGAGTTTCATTTTCTAAACAATTTAAAAAGGCTAATAAACTAAAATCTAAAAGTATTATTATTATTGGTGATGATGAGGCGGCCAATGGAGAATTCCTCATAAGGCTATTTGATCAGTCAGATAATGGGAATAAAGAAGAGGTTATATCTTTTGAAAATGATACTGACTTAGAAAAGTGGATAAATAACAACTTACTAGTAAAGTGATGCTTTTAAAGTTAGTAATAATTTTTCTTTTTGTATTGATTTTTTTTAGTTTAAAAAATTTCCTTAAATCAAATAGAAAACAAAAAGTTTTAAAGACTAAAAAATTTACAACTTTCAATAAGAAAAATCTTAATAATTGGATGAATTTAACAAAAAAAGAAAGATATAACTTGTTAAAACTAGATTCTTTGAACTATATGGATAGAAGAAAAAATTTATTAGACGAAATTAGAAATGAATATAAAAAAATATCTAAAGAAAATTCTGATTTGAACATTAAGAAAAAATAATTATGGAAAATTTCTGGACTTCTAATAAATCCATAAATGGATTGAGACATTTTGTTTTAGTAAATGAGACTAGAGAACAAGGAAATATTACTTTTTTGATGGTCTCTGTACTTGATACTGAAATTAATTTAAAAACTACTTACGAAGAATTAATTAATAGTGGAGATTGGCATAAGGGCTGGATCAATCTTCCAAAGCTTCAATCGATTACAGAAGAATACGTTAACTATAAATCCATTGATAAAGGAGAAGGTATCGACGAGATATTTATTAATGAAGATTCTTTATTTAATATTTCTTAATTTGACATGAATCTTTCAAATATCTTTTCTTTATAAACACTAGGTTTTTTGTTACTTAATAATTATTTAAAAGTTTTACCCCTTTCAAAAAAATTAAATTAACGTTATCAAGGATTAATAATAATTACTTAATTCAATGTTAGGGGATATATGGAGCTCATCTGAGTTGACCGCGGAAAAACTAGGAATAACTGAAATTAAACTTTCTTTTTTACGTGAAAATGGAATACTCAAGCCTGGGATTCATTGGAAAAGTTCTCCACTCGGTCAGAAAAAACCTTGGAAACCCAAAGCGCTTTACAATATAAAAATGTGCAGAAAAATAATTAAAAAATTTTATTTTGAAGAAAACTATAATATTGCGGCCTAAAACTAAAATATTTTTTGATTAATTTAGAAAAATATAAAATGGCTATTCTATTAAATTCTCATCCTTACACTCAATTAGAGTGTTTTGCAAAGTTGGATATAAGTTAATCATATTAATGTATTGTTTTGATTTTCTATATAATTTTGCAGCCTTTTTGTAATGAACTTCCGATTTCATTTCTAGTGAAAATTTTCTAGAAGATTTTTGAGAAGTGGTCATAATATTAGATGTCTTATTTCATATTTAATAATTGTTTGAGAATGAGGCAATAAATAGGGTGGTTTAATGAAACAAAACATCGTTTAATGTCAGCAAAAAGAAATTTAATAAAAAAAAATTTAATTTAAAATTCTTTTTATTTAGTAGGTAATCTATTAAGTAGCAATAACTTTACTGTTGAAATCTAACTTCTTATATTTTTAATTGTTTTGATAAATTAATTAATTTTTTTATCTTAGGATTACTAATTTTTACAATTTTGTTGTGAATTCAACTGTTTGATGAAAATTAAAGTATTCTCAAAACGTTTAAGCTAATCATTTCCTAAATGCAAACCTACGGTAATCCAGATACCACTTACGGGTGGTGGGCTGGAAATTCAGGTGTAGCTAATCGCTCAGGAAAATTTATCGCTGCTCATGTAGCTCATGCAGGATTAATTGTTTTCTGGGCTGGTGCTTTCACCCTTTTTGAACTTTCACGATTTGATCCTAGTGTCCCCATGGGGCATCAACCTTTAATTGTTCTTCCACACTTAGCAACTCTAGGGATAGGGTTTGACGCTAATGGCGTTGCTATGGGAGATACTAAGCCTGTACTTGCAATAGCTATCGTACACCTAGTTTCTTCTATGGTTTTAGCTGCTGGAGGACTTTTACACTCTCTACTTCTTCCAGGAAATTTAGAAGATTCAGATATTGCTAGAGCAAGAAAATTCAATATTGAATGGGATAATCCTGACAAATTGACATTTATTCTTGGACATCATCTCCTCTTCTTAGGATTTGCAGTCATTGCTTTCGTTGAATGGGCCAGAGTCCATGGGATTTATGATCCAGCTATTGGTGCTGTAAGACAAGTTGAATACGAATTAAACTTAGCAAAAATTTGGAATCATCAAACAGACTTTTTGACTATCGATAGTCTGGAAGAGGTTATGGGTGGTCACGCATTCTTAGCTTTTGTCGAAATAACAGGTGGTGCATGGCATATTGCTACTAAGCAGGTAGGAGAATTTACTAAGTTTAAAGGTAAAGGTCTTCTATCAGCCGAAGCTGTTCTATCTTGGTCATTAGCAGGTATAGGCTGGATGGCTATTATTGCAGCTTTCTGGAGTGCAGCAAATACAACTGTTTATCCTGTTGAGTATTTTGGTGAACCACTAGAGTTGAAGTTTAGTATTTCTCCATATTGGATTGATACCGTTGATCTTCCTGATGGTGAGTTTACATCAAGGGCATGGTTAGCAAATGTTCACTACTACTTTGGTTTCTTCTTTATTCAAGGTCATCTTTGGCATGCTCTAAGAGCATTAGGCTTTGATTTCAAGAGAGTTACTAATGCTATTAGTAATATTGATAGTGCCACAATTACTCTTAAAGATTAATTCTCAATTTAATCATTAATATTAGAGGCCCTCTACAGGGCCTTTTTTATTTGAAAAATTTTGTATATTAATTTAGATTTATTATTATATGTTTTTGAAATCATTGAATATTTTTTCTCTAGAGAATAAAGATATTTTTTCAAATTCACTATTAATAAGCTTTTTGGGATTTTTAATTATATTTTTCTTATTGATTTTTGGTAGGAAATTTAAATTAGCTGTTCAACTTGAGAGATTTGGTTTGCCCATAGCAGTGTTATCTGGAATTTTGGGTATATCTATAGGTCCGTTTGGAGCGATACATTTTTTACCAAAGGAAACAATCAATGTTTGGAGTAATTTTCCTACTCCTCTTTTATCATTAGTTTTTGCAACTTTAATGATGGGAAGACCTATTCCAAATATAAATGGTCTAGT
Source organism: Prochlorococcus sp. AG-449-O05 (assembly GCA_003212195.1). Taxonomy (GTDB): domain Bacteria; phylum Cyanobacteriota; class Cyanobacteriia; order PCC-6307; family Cyanobiaceae; genus Prochlorococcus_A. Next base: position 19,163 of record QCQM01000003.1, read on the forward strand.
TAAACCAATTTTCAATCAATTTCTATTAGCTCTTTCACTAGGTTTTGGTCAATTTTTCGTTGGAGGTCTTGTTGTTAAATATTTTTTACCTCCATCCTTGGATGCAAATCCTCTAATGGGATGTTTAATAGAGGTCGGTTTTGAGGGTGGTCATGGAGCTGCGTCAATAATAGGCGAAAGTTTTAATAAACTGGGGTTCCCAAATGGCCTAGATCTTGGATTGGCTATGGCAACAATGGGTCTTTTATCATCTTCAATATTAGGTAGCATATTTATCTTCATTGGGAGAAATTTAAGTCTCTCAGATACTGAGGAAATTCCTGAACAGAAAGACAATCTAGAGGGGAAAAATAAGATAGGAATTGTTGCAGATTTAAGAATTTTTATAATAAATCTTGGATTCTGTGGTTTGGCAATTTCTTTTGGCATTATACTACTTACCTTTTTAAGGTATATTTCAAGCTCTTTTGGTGATTTTTCAAAGGAAATTATTTCTTCACTACCAGTATTCCCTTTTATCCTTATTGGATCGCTCTTTATTAGATATATTCTAGAGAAAACCAAAAATACAGAATTAATTTCAAATATTTTGCAAAGGGAGATTGGGATTTTATCTACAGACTTATTGATTTTTACTGCTATGGCGAGTTTAGATATCGCTATTGTTTTTGATAATTGGATATTAATTTTAGTATTTACTATTTTCGGTTTATTTTGGAATTTAATCTGTATTGCTTATTTTGCATACTTTATTTTTGATGATTACTGGTTTGAAAAAAGTTTGATAGAGTTTGGAAATTCTACAGGTGTAGTAGCTTCAGGGTTACTTCTTTTAAGGCTTGCAGATCCTAAAAATATTTCTAAGACTCTACCAATTTTTACATCAAAACAGCTATTCGCTCAGTTAATTCTTTCAGGGGGACTATTCACAGTTCTGGCCCCATTGATGATTTCTAAAATTGGTTTAGATTATTGGACAGAAATTTGTGCCCTTATTACGTTCGCAATTCTTTTTATTGCATTGATTTTTAATAAATTTGAGATGAAAAAGTTTCAATAATAATCCTAGAATGGTACTAGGTTTAATTTTATTTTAATGTCATTTTCTTCTTACGATATTCCACCACAAGAAAACAAAGGAAAGTGGTTTAGGAGTCATTTGCTTGGAAGGGAAATTGAACTTGGTGAATTATATAGTCTTGGAACAAATGATTTAGATTTGCTTATGGCGGAGACTGCGGAAATTAGAAGTGATCTTGATTTTAAGGAAAAAAATATTGGTAAATTTAGGACTGCAGGATATTTTTTGGAGTTGGCAAGAATAATTGAGAAAAGGAAGTTGTTAGAAAGTTAGTTAGAAGGAAAATAATTCTTTCTAGAATTTGGTGTCCATAATTCGTATTTATACATTAAGGAGCTAAATTTTATATTATTTTCAAATGAATCCAACCATGTTTTTATTGAGTGCTCCAAATAATTTGTTCTTTTTTGACTTTCGCAAGCAATTTTGAATTGTCTTACGAAAGGCCAAATAGACCAATCGGCGATTGTGGGGTTATTTCCAAAAAAGTATTTGTTTCCCTCAAGAAGGTTGTTCCATCTTTTAATGATTTTATTAGCCTTTCTGAAATGAAATTCTTCATTACTATTCTGATATCTTGTGGCATATTTAAATCGATCTAAATGATATTTGAATTCGTTGTCGTTTTCATTAATCATTTGAAAAATATCTTCTTTATTACTTTCAGGAAAATAAATTAATTTAATGTTTTCATTTTTTGACTCTGAAATTGCCCATAATATGATTTCAAGACTTTCTTCAATAACTTCATTATTTTTTTTTATAAGTATTGGAACTGTTTTTGTCTTTGATTTGTTTATAAAATCAAGAGGTTTATTTTTTAAATCAATTTCTCTTATCTCTACTTTTATTTCACAAATTAATAGAGCCCATCTAGCACGAATTGCATATGGACATCTTCGAAATGAATATAAAATATCGTTTGTCATTTTGTAAAAACTTTTAATTTCCTTGATTCTTTTAGTATCATCTAAGTATTAACGGTATTAATTTTACAACGCAAATGTCGGGATATGTTTACCTTATTAGAGTAGGAGACCTTTATAGAATTGGGAAAGCGGATAATCTTGAAAAGAAAATTAAGAAATTAAAACCAGATGAATTATTAACATCAATTATGACAAAGGAGCCAGAAACTCTTCAAGCAAGATTACTAAGAAAATATAAGTCGCAAAGAATTCCTGAAACTGGTTATTTAAAGCTCTCTAAAAAACAAATTAGAGAATGCAAAAAGCAATTTGAATTAAAAGGAAGCTTGCCTCATACTTTAGATGCTGAAGTTTCCATTACTCTATTTGCATCTTTTTTATTATTTTCATTAAGTTCCTTTATTTTAAATTATTTAAATTTTGGATTTGTAAAAGCTATCTCCTATTCTTTTGGATTGGCATCTCTACCAATGGTTGTATTATTTATTACAGGTAGTTTTGGTGGATACTTTTCTGAAGATTTATCTCTTTTTTCATTGTTGACTAATCGAATAAAAGGTTTATTTATAGCAATAGCAATGCTCTCAATGGCCTACTTGATTTTTAAATTAGGTTAAAATTCATAATTACAATTCAAGGCAATTTCAAATGGAACTGATTGGGTAGGTAACTTCAGAATAGTTGAGCATATTTCAGCAATATCTTCAGGTTGTGTCATGCTTGATTTCTCTAGGGAAGAGATATTTTGGGCCATTTCTGTATTTACCCAACTTGGGCAGATTGCTGAAATCCTTATATTTTTATCCCACCCTTGATTCTTCATTGTTTGGCATAATCCCATTAAAGCAAACTTTGAAGAAGAATAAGCTGCTAAATCTCCTTTAGATCTTTTCCCACTCATTGAAACTAAAACAATAATTCTTCCTCTGCCTGAGGAGCATAAATGATTCCAAGAAAGCCTACATAAACTCCAAATAGACAAAAAGTTGATATTTAGTGTATTTAAAATATCTTCTTCATCTCCATCTTTGAATAAAAAAGGAACTTTCGATAATATTCCAGAGCAATTTATTACTGAATCAAATCCTCCAAATTCATCTACAGTATTTTTGATCCAATTTTCGGCTGATATTTTGTTTAATGCATCATATTCGTTAATTATAATTCTCCCTTTAGGCCATTTATTTGGATCAATAACACTTCCTTTTAGTGATTCAAGATTTCTAATGCCAACACTAATTCTGTTGCCTTCTTTTAATTCTTTATGAGCAATATTTAATCCAATACCTCTACTAGCCCCACTTATAAGTATTGTCCTCATTTTGAAACTATATATTTGGGAAAATTATCCTAAGCAACATTTTAAACTCTCTACCATGCATAATCATCAGACCTTTCTTTACACTCCATGGAGCCTTTATAAACATTATGCACATCGCATATACAATTTCTCTTAAGGAGAGAGTATCAGTTAGAAATCCATACCATTGATTTTTAGGTAGTTGGAAAAAACTGCCAAAAAATTCTCTCAATAGTTTTTCGTCAAACCTCATGAGTTTTTCTAATCCAAATTGGTAAAGTGATTTTTTTCTAATTAATTCTTTTGACCACAAAGTTTCCCAACCTTTTCTTGCAATTTGGTAGGTACTAAGATTTTTGTTTTTAATTGCTTCTGATACTGCTTTTGCTACAAGTGGAGCTCTTCTTAAAACATTACCAATTAAGTATCCAGATGCAGGATGTACCATTGAAGCAGCACCACCATATCCAAGAATTTGTTGTTTGAAATCTGGTATCGGCATATTCATTGGTAGAAACAAACCAAGCTCTTCGTGTTGCATGCTCGTGATAGATATATTTCGATAAGATAGCCTCTTCTCTAGTCTCTCTTTTAAATTTTCCATTGTAAGAGGATTCACTAAGCCAAGAGATGTTTCTTCAAGAAAATATTTCCCATTGCCCATGTCCATGGCATATAGAAAAGTGGGAGGTTCTTTTCTTTGCTCTTCATTAAGATGGTCATTTCTATAGTCCATTAATACAAACTGCCCTTTTTTTAAAGGAGGTTTACTAAAATTACCTACTATTCCATAGCAAGTTTGTACTGCTAAAGGGCCACACGATTTTAATCTAAGAAAAACAGGATCATATCCTGTTGCATCTACTACTAATCTTGCCGAGTAAGTCTTGCCATCTTTTGTGGTTACTGTACTTTTATATTTTTCATAATGTATCTTGTTCGCAAAGCCTTGATGCCATTTAATAAAAGACTTATTGCATTCATTAAACCAAAAATTGTGGAGTTTCTTCTTATCAAATAGTCCATAATCTAGAGAATGCTCTGTTGCTTTGTTCTCGTCGTCCTGTTCTTCTAAAGCACCATGCCCAAAAAAACTTACAGTATTCTTCCATCTATATTCAAGTAAATCCTGAAGCCCGAGTTGATCAACTTCTTTCCCCCAAATGCCATATGTGTTTGGCCAAGGTTCATCTGGTCCATTTGGAGAAAGCACTTCAACATCTAATTTTTCCTTCCCTAAAGCTGAGGCAATTGCCATACCTGCAGGCCCTGCACCCAAAACAAGAACATCTGGCATATTTTCTTTTGACATTAAATATAAATCTTATGATTAAATAAATTTATTGAACAAATTATTCTTTCTGCATTTAGGATTATATATTTCATCCAATACTTAAAATGAAAGTAGATTTATAATAATCAAATTACTCAATTACTAGTGACTAAGTTTTCAGTGTTTTAACAATAATTTATAAGATTACAAAATAAAAAATACTTTATAAATTTTTTATTATAAAAAAATATATATCAAATTAAATGATTAAAAATAAAAATATTTTAATTACTGGAGGTAATTCAGGCTTAGGACTTTTTGCTAGTATTAATTTACTAAAGACGAATAATAATTTATACGTTGTAATCAAATCTGAATTAAGAAAGAGTGAATTTCTCAAAACAATTGCGAAATATTTTGATAAAAATTATCTCAGTAAATATTTAAATATTATTGATAATTGTGATCTTTCAAATCTCGAGAATATTAAAACAATTAAGGATTACTTTATTAGTAAAAAAATTTTCTTAGATGTTGTTGTTTTAAATGCAGGATTGCAATATACGGGTTCTTTTTACCCTAAAGTATCAAAACAGGGTATAGAACTAACTTTTGCGGTTAATCATCTTGCACATTTTTACTTAGTGAATAACTTAAAAGATTTAGTTAGAGATAAAGAAGAATCTAGAATCATTATCACATCATCAGGTGTACACGATCCAAACAGCTCAGGTGGAAATATAGGAAAGAAAGCAGGGCTTAATAATCTAGTTGATTTTAGAAAAAAAGTTACAGGTCAATTTTTAAATTTCAATGCTGATGAATCTTATAAAAATAGTAAGCTATGTAATATATTGTTTGCTAAAGAACTTGCAAAAAAATTAAAAATTTCCTCTAGTAAAATTTCTGTAATTACTTGGGCTCCCGGTCTGGTAATACCAAATGATGATTCAGGTTTTTTTAGATACAGTAAACGTTTTAATCTTTTTGGATATTTGATTTTTTCTAAAGTTGCAAAAAATATTTTAGGAATTTCTGAAAGTATTGAAAATGCTGGAAAGATTCTTTCTCAAATTGTCCTTGATTCAAATTTAAATAATGTTGGTTTCGTATATTTAAGTAATAAACTTGTAGCTAGAAAAAAACATAAATTAGTTGAAAGTAATGTTAGTGATGAAGCAAATAGTGATGAGTTGGCTTCAAAACTTTGGATTTTAAGTGAAGAGATTTGCGGATCATTTGGCTTTGTTACTCTCAATATTTAAGGTTTGTGTTGGGAATGCAAACTCTATATTATTGACTGCAAATTCCTCAATAATTTTTAAATTTATAGATTGTTGAGCTTCCATTGCCGCAAGATAATTATTTGTTGGTATGTAATAAACAAGTTCGAAATTAAGACTGAAGTCACCAAAATCTGTGAAATGACATCTATCAAAAGAAGCATCTTTTGTCTCTTCAACTATTTTCTTAATTATTGTTGGTATTAATTTCATAAGCTTTGGAGATGTTTCATAAACAACTCCCAATTTATGCACTAATCTTCTTTTTTTCATTTGCGCATAATTTGAAATTATTCCATTTGTTAGGGCACTGTTGCTCATTACTATTACCTCTCCATTAATACTTCTTATCCTTGAGGATCTTACTCCCACCCTCTCAACCATTCCTAGGACTCCATCAGATTTAATAAACTCGCCTTTTTGAAAAGGTTTATCAAGCAAAATTGTTATATATTCAAAAAACTCCTGAACTGGATCTTTCAAAGCTAATCCTGCTCCAATGCCCCCCGCACTGAGTAAAGCCCAAATAGCAGTCATTTGAACACCTATATTTTGTAAGAAAAATATTGAACCAATAGTCCATGTTAATGCTTTTATTAAAGGAGTAAGTGAAGATATCATTGAACTGATTGAGGAATCATTGATTTTCGATGTCGATTCTGTTAAAGATCTGATTAAAACTTTGTTGAGAGCTTTTATAATAATTATCAATATAAATAATTTTAGAATATTCAATAACACAGAGATAAAAGTTATTTCATCAGCAAAAAAATAGTCAATTGAAAAATAAAATGAGAGGAGAAAACCTATAGGTTTAATAATTCCAGAGGTAACCTCAAAAATAAAATCATCAAAATTTGTTTTTGTACGTTTGGAAATCTTTTTGAAGAATATTTTTGAAAGTTTAGAAATTATTATCGACAATAAAATTCCAATAAAAAAAATAGATATCGCCAGAAGGAAGTTTTCAGTAACTAATTTCATATTCAAATAAACCTTAAAAATTTATCTTTAATAAAATTTTAAATTATCTCTAGATAACAAACCAGTCTTGATTTTTCTTTATCTAATAATTATATTTCTAATTTCTTTAAATTCTTTTCTATCGGCAGTTTTGCATAATTCAAAAATTATTGATTCAGTACTTGTTAGTATTGCCCCGTTCTGAATCATTCTCTGTAATGCTATTTCATGATCTATCTTATTTCGACTGCTCATAGCATCTGATACGAGAATAACTTCAAATCCTTTTTGTAAACAACCTAAGACTGTTTGTTGAATACAAATATGCGTTTCGATACCACAAACTATCAAATTCGTAATTTTCTTATTTTTAAGTTCTTTTAGAAATTCTTCTATGTTAGCCAAGCTAAATTCCATTTTCTCAATTTTTTTAAATCCATTTTTAGGTAATAATTCAGAGATAGTTGCACCCAATTTGAATGGGTTCTGTTCAGATACAAAAATGTTTTCCTCTAAAATTTGGTAAGCATCTATAAGCTTTTTGATGTTTTTGGTTATTGAATCCTTATTAAATATTGCTCTTATAATTTTTTCTTGAACATCTATGATTATTAAAGCATTTACTTTTGGAGATAGTTTGTCAGAAGATTTTTCATGCCCATTCATCATTTGTATTTAAAGATATATTCAACATAGTATTTAGAAGAACTTTAGTAAACATTTTAAATTAAAAAGTTGTTTAACTCTCATCTAGAGTTATTATTGAGAATAGTCGTGAGTTGATTTTTGTCGTTTTCCTCTCAATACAATGTCATCGCATCTCCTCTTGGAGATGGTTTACATAAAGATGGGAAGAGGTTAACTCCTCAAAGGCTCAAGGTTCTTAATTTGTTTGAAAATATTGGTTCTGGAAAGCATCTTAGTGCTGAAGAGGTTCATGAAAAGTTAGTTAAATCTAGTTCCAAAGTTTCACTTGCAACAATTTATAGAACTTTAAGACTTTTAGTACAAATGGGTTTGCTTCATGAATTAGAACTCAGTGAGGGTGGACACAGATATGAGTTGCTTAGTAATGATACTCCAGATCATCATCATTTAATTTGTATTAGGTGTGGAAGAACAGAAGAATTCGAAAATGACGAAGTTTTAGAAGCAGGCAAAGTTGCAGCAAAAGTTAATGGATTTAAACTAATTGAATCCTCTTTAAATGTAAGAGCTATTTGTCCTAATTGTATTTAGCAGATTTTAACTTAAAGTCCCTCCACAACTAGAGCCTGCCCCTGCTGTGCAAGCAAAACAATGTTCTTTTACAGCTACCCCATAGTCAAAAGTAAATGATTCATTCAATAGATCAAAAATTGTCTTTGGTCCTTCATTCTTTCGTAAATTTATCTGCTGGTTAAAGTCACAATCATAAATTTCTCCTAGCCAATTTACACTGATAGTCTTTTTGCACATAAGATTTTCTAAATTTTTATCATTAAAATTTTCCTTTAGTAATTTGTAATAAGTATTTAGCTTCCCTTCTCTTCTAAGAGATTCTTCATATCTACTTATTGGCATATTAGTTATTGTGTATAAGCTATTAAAAACGATGTTATATTTTTCGAATAGTATTTTTTTATAATCTTTCTCTAATATTTCCTGAGAAGGAGGAAGAATTGGGCTTACAGGATTGTAAACAAGATTTAACTGTAATCCATTCTCTTTCTTTCCATAGCCTAAATCATTAAGAATTTTTATAGCTTTAATACTTTTTTCAAAAACCCCAAAACCCCTTTGAAACTCAACATTATCTTTTTCGTAACATGGTAGCGAAGCAGTAACTATAACTTTATTCTTTGCAAGAAATTGAGGAAGGTCTTCATAACCTTCTTCAAAGAAAATTGTTAAATTGCATCTATCAATAATATCAACTTGTTTTGAGCTCAAACTAGCTACTAGGTTTTTAAATTCTGGGTGAAGTTCTGGCGCTCCACCTGTTATATCTAAAGTCTTGATTTTGTACTTATCAATTATTTTTGGAATGATAGATATTATTTCATTGGACATCTTTTCAGTTCTTAGAGGACTTGAATTAACATGACAATGCTTACAAGCCTGATTGCATTTATAACCTATATTGATTTGCAACGTTTCTATAGGTTCTTTGTATATTGAGGGGAATTTTTCTTTCATAAATCTATTATTTATAAATTGTCATTCGAAAATTCAAAAGTCAACAATTTTTTTTAAATTTTGATCTCTTATTAGCAAGTTCAATAAACCAACTTATATATTCTTTAGGACCATTTTGAAAAACCAAGTCAAACTTTAAGTTGTCATAAAGATCACTGATACCTGTTAAACCAGTTTTTTTTGTAGAAGGTCTTTCAACTTCGCCAGAACTACTATCTACAAAAATTATTTTATTATTGATACCAAATTCATTACCTAATATTTGTATAAATTCTAAAAAAGATCTGTCACTTCCTCCTCTCAAATAACTCTTTTCGCCATAATTTTTTTTTGATGTTATTGTGTCACCAACTCCTACAATCAAAGGCATATCTTCTTTTTGAATAGTTCTTTTGCATAAATCAATTTTTCCAGTAATAGAATTTGGAGAGTTTCTAAAATTAAAATTACTTCCAAAAGGAGCTTTACCAGTTTTATCCGCAATAAATTTATTTAAAAGAAATAAAACTCCAGAATCTTTAACTGCTCCTTTAATAAGTAATTGTATGTCTGTTGATCCAATATCATCTTTAGAAGAAAGTTTAATTGTTTCTTTACCATTTTTATTTCCTAAATTTGGTGAAATATGCAGGAAAAATGAGTTTTTAAGGCCTTCGGATTCAGCTTTTAAAATGATTTCATTCATCATTTTTTCAAAACTAATTTGAATTAGCTTTCTTTTATCAGAATTATTGTTAACTAAATCAAATAAACTATTGAAATTAATCGTTGGCGAGAAGCGTGTTTCGCATATTGATTTTACTGAGTGAAAATTGATATCTTCTTGGCTAAGTTCAGGAAAAATATTCTTAACTATAAAATTAAACTTTGGTCTTATTAGACTAGGTACTTTAGATAAAAAATTTAATTCTTTTTCTGAGACTCCTTCAAAACTTATTTCACCATTGTTATCTTGATACTCTACTCCGCAGGCTGCTAAACCTCTTAAATATAGCTCTTTGTTTTTAGGCTCAGTGGTGCTTCTTAAACTCCTTTCTATTATTCTGTTAACCCCTCTTGGACCTTCATGTTCCCCGCAAGTTAAGACAAAGAATTCTTCTGCAAATTCTTTTACTGCATAGATATATTTTGATTCTAATTCTCTAGTCATTGGATCTTTAACTAAAGGGATACAAACTCCGTCAATGTCTTGAATAATTAAGATATTTTTAGAAGAAATTAATTGGTTTTGTGCCTTAAAATTCATTGCCATATATTCCATATTTATAATTATTTCCTTTTAATTTAATTTCTATATCTCAGAGAAATTATAAATTAAAAAATTCAATATTTACAATAAATAATTTGCTATGGTCAAGAATTGCTTTAATGTAGAAAGATGTTGGTATGGGTTAGAAATTAAAAAAATTATCAAGTATTTCCAAAAATGAAGAATAATTTTATAGAAAACATAAATGATGAAAAATACTTTTATTCATTAATTGAAGATTTAGAGAACAGCAAAGTTGGATTCTACAGTGTTGGTTTATATCCTGCATCATTAGCATATAACTGTGCTATGCATGGAAAATCAAATAATATTCTCTTAGCTCCTAGGGAAGATAGAGATTTGTTAGGCGCTTTCTCAGAAGATGTTCTTTCTGATATGGATAATGAGACTCTTGAAAAGATTAAGAGAATGGGACATTATTGTTCAGAGGGAATAAGAAAGTCTTTTGATCTAAAAGATCTACTCTTGAAATGTGAGATAGTTATCCTTGCTTCAAACAGTAACCATATACAAGATGATGTTGACAATGCTTTAAAACTTCGAAAAAGTTTAAAAAGAGAAAATGTGGTTCTTGGCTGCCTAGTTGGTTCTTTTTGCATTGATAATAAAAACAAAACCCCTTTTATTCTCTGTAATAAATATCCAAATTTAGCTTTTTTTACAGGATTTCATCGTCACGGAGCTTTGAGAAATCCTAATGATAGTTTTACTGCGAATTTCTGCCATCCTGATGCCCTTACTGCTTTGATAGGAGCTCGAATTTTGAATCAATTGTCACCGAAAATCCAAGTTTCTCCTGGAGTTCATAATATTGAATGTCAATACATAAAATCAATAAAAAATATCTCATCCATATTTGCAGGTTTTGTAAATAACTTTCATTCCGATAAGCCAGGAATGCTTCCTACCATTAATACGATTTTGTTAACACAATGTTTGGATCAGGCCGCATCAGTATCATTACAAGTTAGAAAAAAAAATAAATTAGACAATAAATATCTTTCATTAAAGGAACTTGGTTATGGTGAAGAAATAATTAGTGCAAAGGAAAAAATTAATGATAATTTTTTCGAAAAAGGAGATTATACTTTTTCTCAATTAAATGCTGTTAAGGCTGATGTTTTAGGGAGCATGACTTTGCCAACTGAAGGAAAACCAACAAGGAATTTCCAGGCAGGACAAGTTTTATCAGATATGCTTTTGCAACTCAAAAGATGTCCAAAAGATGTTTCAGAATTTGTAAATTGGTGTAATAAATACTCTCTCAGTCAAGGAGGTTTAGAAGGTCTAAAATCCTTAAAATATTGGCCAGACATTTATAAAGAATTCAAAATTAAAAACAATAATTGTTCAATGATTAATCTGATTTATTTATGCTTTAATGCTAATTCAGAAGAAAAAAAAGAAATTTATAAGGTTTTAATTAGTTCAGAAGAAATCACTAATTTTTGCCAAGAATCTGTGAAATCTGAATTATCTTTAGAGCTAAATGAGAAGTTAAAAGGAGATTATCTTTTTAATGATATTGAAATCTTTTACAAGAAATTTTTTATTGACAAAGAGGAAAATGATCTTAAAAAAAATGATTTTAGTAATAAAATATTCAAAAAAAATCCAAGTTATATTAATGTATTGAAAATCATTAATAATTATTTTAATAATTGATTATTTGTTGAATTTACAAAAAACTAAGTTTTCCATTTATTTACTAATCTTGATTGCAGGGTTACAATTATTATGGTTTTAAAAGGTTTTTTTGAAAAAGGAATTAACACATCGCTCTCATGAACTGAAAGCTCTTGGTTGGAATCAAGAAGATTTAACAAGATACGAAGATTTATGGGACTATAGTCAAAGATGGGGATTAATAAATTTAGAAAGAGAAGACAGACAGTTTTTAAAGAAAGCAGAAAAGTTACTCCCAAAGATTCAAAATAAAAAGATATCTGTTAAAAAAACTATTGAGGAAAAATCATATTATTTATGGTTAAATTTTTACCTAGATGAAATTAATATTTTTAGTAATTCTAATCTCCCAAAAAATCACCATAGTGTTTGGAAACTTTTAATTGAAGAAGAAATAAAACTTCTTAAAGAATTACAACCAGTTATGGGTCTTCCAGATACTTTAAAAGCCAAGAATCTATTCGAAAATAGAAAACAGCTCATAAATAAAGCGTTTAGCGAATTTGATGCTAAAAACAACGATAAGGTTCTTAACTTTGATGAGGTTTTAAACAACTCTGAAAAAGATGTTGGTAAGAATTGGAAATCAATTACTGAAAAAGATCCTGAGGCTAATAAAACTTTTCCAATAATTGATTCTGCAAATATTGAGAAACTCAGATCTGCGATCAATGAGAATTTGAGAATATATATGAAAGATAATTACCCCTCTTTAAAAAAGGATTTATAAATATTTATCTTTTTTTTGTTTTTTTTTTGGACTTTTCTAAGTTAAATAGATAATAGGATTATTTAAAAAATTTTGAGCAACCAAAAGTTCGAGACACTTCAGTTACATGCAGGCCAAGTTCCTGATCCAACTACAAATTCTAGAGCAGTACCCATTTATCAAACGAGTTCCTATGTCTTTGATAATGCAGAGCATGGAGCGAATCTTTTTGGATTAAAAGAATTTGGAAATATTTATACTCGACTTATGAACCCCACCACAGATGTCTTCGAAAAAAGAATGGCAGCTTTGGAGGGTGGAATGGCAGCACTTGCAACCTCCTCAGGACAAGCTGCTCAATTTTTGGCAATCGTAAACTGCATGACAGCAGGGGATAATTTTGTCTCTACATCTTTTTTATATGGTGGGACCTACAATCAATTTAAAGTACAATTTCCAAGATTAGGAATAGAAGTTAAATTTGCAGATGGTGACAGTATTGATAGTTTTAGAAATAAAATTGATGATAAAACAAAAGCAATATATGTCGAATCAATGGGAAATCCTCGGTTCAATATTCCAGATTTTGAGGGACTTTCATTGTTGGCGAAGGAAAATGGAATTCCTTTAATAGTTGATAATACCCTTGGTGCTGGTGGTGCTTTAATAAGACCAATTGATTTTGGAGCCGATGTTGTTGTAGAAAGTGCAACGAAATGGATCGGTGGACATGGAACGAGTATCGGAGGGGTTATTGTTGATGCCGGAACCTTTGATTGGGGAAATGGTAAATTCCCACTAATGAGTGAGCCAAGTGCTGCTTATCATGGGCTCGTTCATTGGGACGCTTTTGGTTTCGGTAGCGATATCTGCAAATCTTTGGGAGTACCTGATAATAGAAATATAGCTTTTGCGTTAAGAGCAAGACTTGAATGCCTGAGAGACTGGGGATCAGCTCAAAGTCCTTTCAATTCATTTTTGTTATTGCAGGGTCTGGAAACTCTAAGTTTAAGAATAGAAAGACAAACTTCCAATGCTCTTGAATTAGCAAAATGGTTAGATTCAAATTCTAATGTAAGCAGTGTTAATTACCCAGGCCTAGAATCTGATCCATATTACTCAAGTGCTAAAAAATATACTACTGGAAGGGGAATGGGTTGCATGCTTATGTTCTCTCTTAATGGAGGTTATGAAAATGCAGTGAAATTTATTGATTCCTTAAAATTAGCGAGCCACCTTGCTAACGTGGGGGATTCCAAAACATTAGTAATTCATCCTGCTTCAACAACTCATCAGCAATTATCTGAAGAAGAACAATTATCTGCAGGTGTTACTCCGACGATGGTAAGAGTTTCTGTAGGAATTGAGCATATTGATGATATAAAAGCAGATTTCGAACAAGCACTTTCACAAATCACATAGGAAAGGAGATTTATTGGCTTTAATAATTCCCAGTAACTATCACAAGATTAGTGATGTTGAGAAAAATCACATATCTTGGATCGAACCAGAACTGGCAAAAAGACAGGATATACGTCCTCTTAGGATTGGTATTTTAAATATCATGCCTCTTGGCAAGCAGTATGAATTTAACTTACTACATCCACTTGGTTTATCTCCTCTTCAAATTGAGCCAGTTTGGATAAAGCTTGAAACTCACTCTTATAAAACATGGGATCTTAATCATCTAAATAATCTTTACATAACTTGGGAAGAAGCAAATAATCCAGAGCCGTTAGATGGAATCATTATTACTGGAGCACCTATTGAGCACCTAGCCTTTGAGGAGGTTAAGTATTGGGATGAATTTGTGAAAATCGTAAATCAAGCCAGGAATTCTTGTGCGAGTACTCTTGGATTATGTTGGGCGGGCTTTGCGCTGGCTTATTTGGCAGGAGTTGATAAGCAAGTTTTTGATAGGAAATTATTTGGGGTATTCCCTTTAAAAAGTCTTGTTCCTGGACACCCTTTGATGGGTACACAAGATGATGAATTTATATGTCCTCAAAGTAGATTTGCGGGATTACCAGATTTGGAAATGGAGAAGGCCCAAAAAGACGGGAAATTGAATTTATTGGCTTATGGAGAAAACGTCGGATATACAATATTTGAATCTAATGATCAAAAACAACTTATGCATTTAGGTCATCCTGAATATACAGTGCATAGAATTATTAGTGAAATTGAAAGAGATAAAGAAAAGGGAGATGTTCCTCCTCCAAAAAATTTTGATCTAAATAGTTCAAAAACCGCTTGGAGATCTCATAGGAACTTGCTTTTTCAGCAATGGCTTTGGTTTTGTTATCAACAAGTTAGTCTTAATTAATTTTTTTAATGAGCGCTTTCAATACCACCTAGTCTCTCAAATAAGTTAAGACTTTCTTTATTTAATCCTACAATTTCAACTTTAGAACCACCATTCTGGAATTTTCTAATAATTTGCTCAAGAGCAACAACGCCACTTTGATCCCAAATATGAGCTAAAGACATATCAATTTCAACATTTTCAGGATGTTCATGAATATCAAATCCTTGTAAAAAATAAATTTTACTTACAAAAAATAATTGTCCTTTTACTTTGTATTTAGTCAAGTTATTTTCTTTAGCTCTTGAGACAGTTATAACTTTTGCGACTTTTCTGCTGAAAAGAATTGCAGCTAATGCAACTCCTGCAATAACTCCAAGTGCGAGATTATGAGGTTTTGTAAGCATTGTAACTGCAAAAGTCATAAGCATTACTGCAGTATCGCTTTTAGGTATTTTTCTAATATTTTTTAATCCATTTATATCTGCTGTACTTATTGCGATAGTTATCATGATTGCTACTAAAGCAGCCATTGGTATTGCTCCAATCCAAGACTTCAAGAGGATAATCATAATTAGTAGAGATATACCTGAAGATAGGGTTGACAACCTAGATTTGCCACCATTTTCAGTGTTCATAACAGATTGCCCAACTAATGCACATCCAGCCATTCCACCAAATAAGGATGCCACAATATTTGCGATTCCCTGTCCTCTTGCTTCTTTATTTTTATTAGAACTTGTATCAGTTACATCGTCTAAAATGTCTTGAGTTAAAAAAGTTTCCATTAAACCCACGAGAGATATCGCAAGTGAAGTCGGTAAAATTATCCCTAATGTTTCAAGACTAAAAGGTACCTTCCCATTTTCTATTGATCCAAAAGGAAGAGAAATACTTGGTAATCCATCAGGTAATTTACCTAAATCGCTAACTGTTGGAACATCTAGATTAAAGAATATGCTTATAAGAGTAATTACTACTATTGCGATAAGTTGAGATGGGACTACTTTTGTGATTTTTGGAAGTCCATAGATAATTACTAATCCAAGGATTACAAGAATCCAAACTACTGGAATCTGAGAGTTAACTGGATATTGACTTAAAGTTTGTTCAACTAATCCTTTTGATTCTTTAATACCTATTCCTAACTGAGGTAGTTGTGCTTGAAATATTAAAAGTGCTAGTGCATTTACAAAGCCACTTAATACTCCTGTTGGCACGAATCGCATTTGGTAGGCAAGTCTTAAATATCCCCAAAGAACTTGGAATATTCCAGTTAATATTCCAGCTGCAATAAGATATGGGACTCCTAATCCAGAAGCTTGTGATTCTCCATAAGCAACAAGTCCAGTCATTAAAAGAGCTGTTGATCCTGTGGCTGAAGTGATCATCCCTCTTCTTCCTCCAACAATCGCAATTGTTATAGATAAGCAAAATGCACCAAAAAGGCCAACTTTAGGATCTACACCAGCTATACCTGAAAAAGCAATTGCTTCTGGGATCATCGCAAAAGCAACAACTAAGCCCGAGAGAATATTTGACTTTGGATCATCTAACCAATTTTTAGATAAATATCTTGAGAAATTTGACATTTTAAGTTTCTTTATACTAATGAAGTTACCTCATAAAGGAGGCAATATACCTTGTGGGTCAAAAATATTCTTTAAAGTTTTTAATTCATTCACTCTATTTCCAAAGGCTAAGGTAATTTCTTCTTCATGAGAATTCAAATGATTATGCAATTGGGCTAAGTGAATATTTGGATAAAAACTTTTTAGCTTGCTCCACGATTTATAAATCCATTCCAGAGCGACTTCTTTTTCTCGAAGATCATTTTTTTTCCATGATGCAAATATCCATGGTTTCCAAGTACTTTCTCTATGAACAAAAAAGCTTGAGCCATTATTTAATTTTTTAGTTTTGCAACCTAATTGTTGAGAAGCAATATAACAGGAATTATTAGGTTTATTATCCATTATTTCATTCAAACATTTTATGAAAATTGGGATTTCATTTTTTAAATCTTCTCCGAGAAGACTAATTACCTCAGAATGGTTATTTGCATTCAGCTCATATAAATTCAATTCCTTTGGAAAAAAATTAATTTTGTTAAAGTCCTCATAAAATTGTTTTTCTAGAGCAGGAAATTTGTCTAGAAGCATTAAGTATTCTTCTGTTCTTTTATCCTCTAGATTATTTTTTAGTTCAGCAAAAATATATATATATATTTTTTTTGCATAAACCCATTGAAGACTAATATTTTCTGGAAATTCCTCTGATAGTTTTATTATTTCTGAAAGTTCATTTAGATTTACAAATCCTTCAATAACCTTTATTGGATTAGATTGGATAGTATTAAGTTCTATTTCGGTAATAATTGAGAAGAAGGGTGCCGCTCCTTTAATTGCTTCCCAAATCAATTGTTCTTTTGGATTTATTTGATTTTTTTTTAAAGAGATAAATGTGCCATTTCCCAAGAAACCTTTTATTGATTCAATATTATCAATGGCTAATCCGTAGGCTCTACTGAGCGGGCTTACTCCACCAGTAAGTATATAACCTGCTCCAGGAAGTTTAGATAGTCCTATTGGAAAACTTCGATTATATTTTTGTAAATGATTTACTAGATCTCCCATTATTACTCCACCTCCAATTGTTACTAAATTGGTTTTTCTATTTAGGTGGATTTTGCTATGATTTTTTCTTAGATCAAGAGTTGTAAAACCATTTTTTGCACAGCTAGAGGTTGTACCTCCACTACATACGCAAAGATGCTCGAATTTTTCATTACAATAATTATTCTCATTAAATAGGGATTTATCAACGTCATAAATTAATTTCTTTAATTTTGCATCCCTAGAGTTTATATTTGGAACTTCAAGCAAATTATTATTTTTCACTGCATGATATTATTCTTTACTATTATGGTATAAGCAATAATTTGATTTTGGATAATTTAGATTCGAAGTTAAATAATCAAGTAGCCATACTTATCTGTGGACACGGGAGTAGAAATAAACTAGCCATTACTGAATTTCAAGAATTAACTAAGTTCATCCAAAAAAGATATCCAAACTATTTAGTTGAATATGGTTTCTTGGAATTCGCTAAACCTTCACTTGTTGATGCTCTAGACAAGTTAAGAGATCTTTCTATAAAAAAAGTAATAGCAATACCCGCAATGCTTTTCGCTGCTGGCCATGTAAAAAATGATATACCTAGCTTGCTTATGAATTATTCAAGTAAAACAGGTATTGAAATAATTTATGGAAGAGAATTAGGTATTAATAATTTAATGATTAGTGCAGCCTGTGAAAGAGTTAAAGATGTATTTAAACAAAATAGTACTCTTAAACCTGAAGAATCATTATTAGTAGTTGTTGGTAGAGGTTCTTCTGACCCAGATGCGAATTCCAATGTTTCAAAAATTACGAGAATGATCGTAGAGGGTATTGGTTTAGGGTGGGGGGAAACAGTTTTTTCTGGAGTAACTTTCCCTCTTGTTGAACCTGGCTTGAAAAATGTTGTGAGACTTGGTTATAAAAATATAATTATTTTCCCTTATTTTCTTTTCTCAGGCGTCCTTGTTACAAGAATAAAAAGGCAAAGTGATTTAGTTTCGATTAATAATCCAGAGATTTCATTTATACATGCAAAATATCTTTCATCACAGTCTTATGTGGTCGACACTTTTGTAGAAAGGATTGAAGAGATTCTTAATGACGAAGGTAAGAATTTTATGAATTGTTCAACTTGTAAATATAGATCAAATTTATTTGGCTTCGAAAATGAAGTTGGAATGCTACAAGAAAGTCATCATGACCATGTAGAGGGCTTGGGTATCAGCTGTGATTTATGTGATCCTGAATGTAATGGTGCTTGTGAAATACAAAATCAGATCCCAAATCATAATCAAGAAAAATCGGACTCAGGAGGAGGTAATTACTCAGAAAATGAACATGTGGAGGTTCATCAACATGAACATTATCACCATCACCATCAGCATAGTATTTATCCAAATTCAAATCACCCCTTGGGGCCTGTCACGCTTCGCTTGCCTAATGAAGGCTAAATCTTAAGAAAACCCGTTGAAAACCAGTGAATCACCTGTCTCTTTCTCGACTAAGTCTTAATAGACTCAGTATATATAAGTATTATTAATATAAACTTTTGAAAGTATTTTAAGCCAGATTTTCCACAATTTACAGTTTGTTTTCCACGTCCAAATCCACATTGGATTAGAAATGCCAGCATTTTTAAAAAAAAACAGGACTTCAACATTATTGTTGACTTTTCTTTGAGAAATATTCAATTTCCTTATTTAAAAAGGTAGTTTTTAAAAATCCTATTTATAACATGAGTCTCATTTGATAATTTGAAAAGTTTCATGACAGATATTTTTTGATTTTTTTTGAAAAAAATATCATTATATTAATGTTGAAAATTATAGATTTATGGATCAAATCGGCCAATCAAATTTTAATGATAAGAAACTCGTAGAGTGCTCTTCAAATAAAGTCTCATTAGAAACAGAGCTTTCAGAAACTCTTTATAACACTATGAAAGATTTCGTATTAAGTAATCCAACTTGGGATCAATATAAGCTGATAAATTCAGCATTAGCTACTTTTCTCGTTCAAAATGGATGTACAGATAATTCAGTCTCAGAGATTTATTTAAATCAATTATTTACACCTTCAAAGTCTTTTTAATATTTATACAGGCTCTTCTACTTAAGGCCATCATTGTAAGGGTAGGGCTTTGCCAAGATGATGTAGGCCAGCATGCTCCATCTAGTACAAGTACATTCTTACATCTCCATAATCTATTAAATTTATCAACTACGCTATTTTCTTCATACATTCCCATTGGTGCACCCCCTACTTCATGAATGTAATATCCAGGAGGAGGAGGACTATCTGAAAGTGCGATCAAATTTTTTGTAAAAAAATTCCCTAATGGGATATTCATTAGTTCATCAATATTTTTTATTTCTCCATTTGCAGCTTTTATTGATTTTTTTATAGTGTGTTCCATATGTTTTGCCATGTTTAACTCATTCTTGCTCCATTCGAATTCAATGAAGGGAATTGGGATACCCCATTCATCTGTTTTTCTTGAGAGAGAAACTGAGTTTTTCTCTCTAGGAAGAACTTCTCCGTGGGCGATAAGAAAGCCAATGGATGTGTTTGTATCTTTTTGCAAAAATTTAGGTATCCCTAATCTATCAATTGCCCCCCAGATTCCATAACCTCTATGAAAATTTATATTGTCAAATTTTGGTAAATTTGAACCGAATGGAATAAAGAAGCTCCCTGCTCCAGAAAGATCGGGAGGATTATCTAATGGTTTTGCTGAGTTTTTTGTTTTTGGGACTGAAAAAAATCTGCAGATAGATATATGGTCCATAAGGTATTTACCTAATTTTCCAGAATTATCTTTAAAACCTGAGGGATTTGATTTATATTCTGAGTTCAGGAGAATTCTCAGCGTTGAAATTGTTGATGCGCAAAGAAGGATTAAATCACAATTTAATTCTTCTTTGCATCCATTTTCTAAGTTTACTATCGTTAGTTTTGATGCAAGCTCTGTTATCTTGTTAATCTCAAAAGACTCAACTAGGTGATTAGAGATTATTTGTACATTCCCAGTATCTAAAGCTTTTTTTAAAGTGCTTCCTAAACTAGAGGACTTTGGCCATTTTTTATCTTTTACTGATGAATTACAGTCAAATCCTCTTGATTGGATAAATGGATAGTTTAATTTTGATTTAACTTTGCTTCCAAAAACATTTTCGTTTTCTGTAAGAGGTATTTCACCAATATATTTACCGTTAGGGACTTCTTTGATATCATCTTTTCGTCCAAAGATGCCACAGAAATTTTCAATGAAATCATAGTGAGGGCAAAGTTCATCGTATGAAATAGGCCAGTTTGGTCCGAATCCGTCTTTTTTAGCTGGATGAAAATCTTCAGAGGAAAGTCTTATTGTTATACCTCCCCACGTTAATGATCTCCCCCCACATTGTTTACCTTGGGTCCAAAGAAAAGGCTTCTTTTTTGGAAAATCATAAGGGTGTTTCAATTCATTTGAATATAAGTCAGGATTATTTTTCCAATAACCAGGATGTTGGCATTGATTAGCATGCTTTTTTGTTAAAACTCCTGATAATCTTTTTAATGTACTTTTAGGCTCATTATTACTAGCTTCATGTCTTTTAACTTGAGGCCCGGCTTCTATTACTAAAACTTTTATCCCCTGTTCTGCCAATGTAAGTGCGGCTATTCCTCCTGTAGCTCCAGAACCAACAACAATTGCATCATAAGGACTTATATCCAAAACCTAGTTTGTGATTTGCTATTTCAATAAATATAGCATTCAGTAAATAATTAATTTTTAGATTTCAGCTTAAGAAGTTAGAATTTATTAAAAGATTACACAAACAAATGAGATTTATAATTTTAACTTTTTTAGTAATTGTTTTAACCTTCCCTTCTAGAAGCTTCGCTGCGTTGGATTATGGTAAACAATCCCTGGTAGGAGCTGATTTTTCTGGATCTGATTTAAAAGGAGCAACTTTCTATTTGACTGATTTACAAGACGCAAATTTATCAGGTTGTGAGCTCCAAAATGCAACTCTTTATGGAGCAAAATTGAAAGATACTAATTTAAGTAACTCCAACTTAAAAGAAGTAACTTTAGACTCAGCTGTTTTAGATGGAACAGATTTATCAAATACTAACTTGGAGGATTCTTTTGCTTATAGTACGCAGTTTGAAAATGTAAAAATACAAGGCGCAGACTTCACAAATGTTTTTTTGCCAAAAGATATTATTAGGAAATTTTGTGAAAGTGCCACTGGAACTAATCCAATTACAAATAGAGATACCAGAGAAACTTTAGAGTGCGATTACATTTAAATTTATGCACATACAAGTTCTTTTTTAATCTTTCTTGGTTTATAAAGTGATCTTCCAACAGGCCAACCTAAAGTGGATAAATGTTTCATTAAAGAACTTGAGTATTTGAAATAAAAATTGTCAGAATATTCGATACCAAGTTCTTTAAGAGTTGTTATTAATAGAAATACATCTTTCTTGTTGCCTTTTTTCGCATCCAATAATATCAATGATTTACTTAATAATTTTTTTTCTAGAACTTTATCATTCTCAGCAAAACCAACTTTAAGTAAATTAAATTCATCAGAGTAAAGAGTATAAATTATTCCATCTTTGTACGTATCAGTAAAACTTGATGATATTAATGTTTTGTATCTTTTTATGATTTTTCTGTTAGGCATGATTATTTGATCTCATTATTAGCTATTTCGTATTTTTCCAAAAGATTGTTTACTTCTGCTAGTGCGATCCTCTTTTGACAGGCCAAGTCATATCGATTTACTGCGACTGAAGGTATTGAACCTTTGCTTTTCATTTCCCTTATACCAGTTTCTAAACATTGAAAAGCAACACTAGAAAGATCTCTTCCTTCTGCTGCTGCCCAAACTTTCAAAAGATAAGTAAGATTTGATGGAACTGAGATCTGCACTTTGTTTGAATTTGAAGTATTTAATGCAATATCATCGAGACTAATTTCTTTAGAGGAAATAGTTTCTTTTACCTTTTTCTTCAAAAATTTTACTTGGCTTATAGCGTCCTCTTTATTCTTTATTTTTTGTTCTATTTCAAATAGCTCTTCTTCAGAAGTAGTTAAAGCTTCTAATGCCCATTTAGCATCATCTTTCGCAACAGCGGTTCTATCAAGCCATTCATCTCGTATTTTTGACCAATTACTAGGCATAAGCTTTATGCGATAATTCTATGATATATCAATCTAAATAGATTGTCTATGTATTCTGATAAGATTTAAAATAGATTATATTAAGTTTAAAATCAAAATTTAAGAGTTCTTCTTCTTAGAAGAAAAGTTATTTAGTAATTAAAACTTTAGAATCTATTGAACATGATTTTATAGAAATTTTTTCGTTAATTGAAAACGAATTAGTAGATAATTCAATTTGTTCTTATTTTAGATATTTGTTAATTTAATTAAAAACTTCTGAGCTTTTAATCTCTTT
The DNA here is from genome assembly GCA_003212195.1 of Prochlorococcus sp. AG-449-O05. Classification (GTDB taxonomy): domain Bacteria; phylum Cyanobacteriota; class Cyanobacteriia; order PCC-6307; family Cyanobiaceae; genus Prochlorococcus_A. The sequence continues at coordinate 42,217 of QCQM01000003.1, forward strand.
CAATAAGTTCAATTTTATAACCATCAGGATCCTCAACAAAAGCTAAAACAGTAGTACTGTTTTTCATTGTTTTAGGTTTGGTTGTTATTTTACAACCATTATTTTCTAATCCTTGGCAAATTAGATGAATATCTTTTACTCCAATAGCTATATGGCCATATTTATCTCCAAGCTCATAATCTTCAGACTTTTTATCCCAGTTATAAGTTAATTCAATTACGGTGTTTTCTTTTTCTGAGCCATAGCCAACAAAAGCCAAAGTGAATTTTCCATGAGGGTAATCCTTTTTTCTTAATAGATTCATTCCTAATCTATTGACATAGAAATCAATGGATTTATCTAAATCTCCAACTCTCAACATTGTATGTAGGATACGCATTTTAAATAATGAACCTTAATCAATTATCTAATATTTAATAAACATCCGCCAAAGTTGATATTTTCGAGGCTAATTCTTCAATTAAGTACAAAATAATTAAGTTAAAATATAGATATAAAATTCCAACAATATATTGAATCAAATATTCCAGAGACTCTCATCAGTATTTTTATATACATTGCCGTTAAAGGCTTCAATACCTTTTGGATATTATTTGTTCTATAAATATTCCTTTTTAAAGATACTATTGTACATAACTTTTCCAATAGCAATAATTGAAAAATCTTTGCCTTTTGGTAGTTTTTTATTATTTATAATTTTGTTTGCTGGATTAGCAAGAAATCCAAAAGTTCCCTATTTCGTTAGATATAACGCATGCCAAGCATTGCTTATTGATATTGCTTTGATAATAATTTCATATCTCTTGAGAATATTTCCCATAGTTGAATTAGGCTCAATTATTTTTATATTTACATTATGTATTTTTATTTATTCGATTTCTAAATGTATTTATGGAGTTGAACCTGAAATACCCTTAATTAGTAAATCTGTAAGAATGCAAATTTAAAAAGATTTATAGATTTACTGACTTTCATCAACACTCATTCAGAATAGATTCCCATCTTTGTTGACTTGCCTTTATTGCTTCCACAGGTGGATTAGCTCCCTCTATTTCAAAGGCTTTAATTAATGATTTATTAGCTAATAGTCCTAATCTTGCTGCCTCTCTTTGCCTAGTGCACACTTTTTTTCTTGATCCTTCTTTTAAAGTATCTTCGATTTCTTTAAGAATCTTGCTAGCTTCATTAGATTTTGAATAAAAATCATTCATATAAACATCAAGTGCTGTATCAGCAAAAATTTCAATAGGAGAGATTATTGTGACTAAGCACACCATAAAACTTGTTAATGCAAATATTTTCATAAGAAACTTAATTATATTTTTTGTCAGATCTCTTTAACACTAAATAAAAGGTAAGAACGCTAATTGTTCCCGATGGGCCTATTAATAAATGCCAAAATTGATCACCGCTAATTGATAGCCTTGTCCCGAAGAAAGTCGTAAAAAAAATACCAAATATTGGGTAAAGGATAAAAAGCCAATCTTTAAAAACTCTTTGCCAATTTATTATTAGAAATATACTAATTATCACTTGAAAAAGTAGAGCAATAGATTTATCAAATAAAAAATATGAGATTATTGAAAATAAAGAAATACAAAAATTAGTTATTTGAATAAATTCACTTTTTACAACTGATATTGATAAACATGTAAGGCCTAAAGATAGGAAAGAATAAAATAACCAATTAAAAAAAGAGGAATGATCTACATAAATCCAAGATGTTTGAGTATGATCTATCATCTCAGAAATTGAGGCTAATCCTAAAAAAATAAAACCAGAAGGTATAAATTTGTTTTTGCTTATATGTTTAAATTTATTGATCGATCTAATACCTAATAATATTGGGATAATTGCCGCTTGAAAATGAGCTAATAATAAAATTGAAAAAAACAAAATAAAATCTCAAACTAAAATTATCTAAAATTTAAATATAAAACTCGTTTAGGCTTATCTTAGTAGAGAAATATACCATTGCCCAATTACTATAATCAGTATTGTGAGAACAAACGGGAAAGCAGGATATCTTGTCTGAAAATTAGCAGGTGGCCAAGGAGACCAAGATATTAATCTTCCTTGAGGTTCATTAGAAATAACTTTTTTCTTCGATTTTTTTGTTATTAAATTATCTTTGGCGAAACCTTTACTCATAATCCAAATAAAAATTATCCTAACAAAGACGTACCAAAAGGGTGTTTATATTATTCGGTTGAGTTTTAGTTGCTTTTATTAGAACGGAGGGGGTGGGATTCGAACCCACGGTGCCCTTGCAGACACGCTAGTTTTCAAGACTAGAGCCTTAAACCACTCGACCACCCCTCCAGGCAAAAATTATTAAATTTTTAGCTCTTTAATTATAACAAAAGGTGGTTTAATTTTTCGGAACTGATCCGGAACAGCATGTCAAGTTATCTCTTAAAAAGATGGTATTACTAGAACCAAATCTAGCTTTCAAGACTAGAGCCTTAAACCACTCGACCACCCTCCAGAGGGCTATTCAATATTACGTATCTTTGAAACTATCAGAAAAAGAAAATAAAATAAGGGTAATTGAAAATATTTATTTTCAAGAATTATTTTTCTTGCTAATAATAGAAAGCCAATACAAAATAAAAAATGCTTTATTTACAGCATTGGTCATTTAAGACTGGATGCCATCAAAAAGGTGCGGAAAAATTTCTTGGAGGAGGAGGAGATTATCCTGGAGTTGAAATGATTGGAAGATATCATGCGCCAGGATCTCTAGAAGGGTGGATAGTTTTAAAGACAGATGATCCAAAAGCAATATATCAGCACGCAGCTGAATGGGGTGAATTCCTCAATTGGGAGACCACTCCAGTATTTACTGATGAAGAAGCTGGTCCAATAGTCGCCAAAGTCTACTCATAATTAGTAATAGAAATTCAATATGCAATAAGGGCAATTAACTCTTTTTATTATGAACACACTAATCATTTCAACTTTTAGCTGTACATTTGAAGAATTCAAAACCGACGTTTCTGGATTTATAACAGCAATGGGTCAAGAAGTAGTTTCAGAATATGAGTTTGTACAAGCGGGTGAACATAAATCTCATTTACTTATGAACGTCCTAGATATGGAAACACTTGAAGCTGAAATGACTTCAGATGCAGCTAAAGAGTGGGACAAAAAAAATAATTGTAAGGATACCGTCTATGCAATTGAGCTTGTTAAATAAAAATTAAACGCTTATTAATATCACTATCCGAAATTCACGTTTTCTTGGAATAAACCAAATAAGTTATTACCAACTATGGCAGCAATTATCAAAACAAATGCAACTATAGCAAAAAGAGCACTTACATCTTTTATGTCATAAGGTGCTTTAAATAAAGGTTTCTGGTCTGCCATGGTTATCAAATCTATAAATGCAATTAAATCATATTAGTTTAATGATTATGAGAAGTATTAAGAGATTTTTAGTTAAAGATTAGACAATAAAAAAGCCACTAAAAGTGGCTTTTCGTATTTTTTATATAAGTGAACTAACTTGTATAAGCTTTGCCTCTGTAAGTAAGTTCGTTATGCTGCTTCTTAGCAACTTCTTTGTTCTGGACGTACTTTTGTCCTCTGTAAATTAGAGTCATTTTTTTAGCTCCGGTTTCGCTTAAGTCCCCGTTCCATGGCTTAAGTCGATTTGCGGCTTGCTATACGCAAGTTGAACGTTTTGGTAGCGGTTGCTACAAAATTATATTAACATCAAGTAAAACTAATTGTCTAGGTCTTTAATAAATTAACTTAATACTTAAATAATGAAGTAGGTTCTTACTAAGAAATTTATGTTTTTCTTTGTGTAGTTTCTTGCAGGTTACATTTTGTTCGTTTTTAAGAAGTATTTTTTATTTAATGAACTTTTAAATGTAAAATTCTTAAGATTATAAAATTTGTTTTATGTTTTCTAGAAGCAAAAAACCTACAGTAAAAAAATCTGCAATAGTTGAAGAGACTCCATTATTTGCTCAATTACTACCATTCGCAAACAGAATGAATGATAAGGTTCAATTGGTAAATGCTTTAGCTTTTACTTTTATTATGGGATTCTCAATTTTTGGAATTGCTCTGTGGAAACTTTCAGCGCTTACTTAATTATTTAATTTTTGCAAAGCATTAATTTTTGATTCTTTGTTTTTGATTATTGTTAGCAACCATTTTGAGGCAAGTCCCCTAGATATTGATCTATTTTTAAGAAATCTACATATGTATATGTGTAGATTTTGTTCATTTTTGGAGTTAAATTTTTCTTCAAAGTCTAATATTTCTTCTTCTGAGGTCCTTTTTCTTAGCTCATCTACTAAAGCATTACTAGAGGAATCATTAAATAAGTTCCCAATATTTAAGCTTAATGTCATAAATAATTTATGTCCCTACTTAAGAGGTAGCCATAAATTAGATTTTTAAAAACTAATTTATATTTATTATTTACAAATAATTTAAAACTTAATCTTTCGGTTTAGCCAGAGGTAGTAGGCACTTGTCTGAATCACAACCTGCTGGGCCTGCTTCAGATAGTTCTCCAACATCATATTTATTTAGAGCGTCAAAGAAATCGTTATTAACTTTTCTCTCTATTACTTTATTTTGCAAAGATATATATTCCTCTTTACTTATGGGTTCAAAGGGTAATCTCGGAAATGTTGCATTGGCATCAAATCTAGCTAGTAAAGCTGCTGAAATGTATCCTTCATTATTTTCTATTGCATTATGAATAGCTTTCGCTAGATCCTCGATTTCATTTTCTCTAAATTCTACGGTTGCAGAGGTATTATGCTCTGTGTAAAATTTCTGCACTTGCATGTAAAAATCAAATTGAGCTAATGCGGAGAAGTTATTGATGTCTATTTGGTCTGCTCCATCTATATTTGCCCAACTAACTTCTGTAGGGATTTCAACTAACCATTCTGTACATCTTGGATCAAATGGATTATCGAGCAAGCAACCATTTTCATCTTTATCAGACTGAGATGGAACAACTGAGTAACCATAATCCATACAAGCTAAAGCTATTGGATCATTTTTCCTGAAAGTTATTCTTCTTATGAATCTTTGAGCCTTTGGAGGATGCCATCCTGGAGCTGCTCCAGTCAGAAGACTTTTAGTCCCAGCTGGCTGAACTGTTGTGCATCTATTTGGTCTCCTTAGATTATGCTTATCACAATATTCCCATACAGTTTCTTTTACTATTTTTCTCCAAGAATCTAAGAATTTAGCTTCCTTCTTCTTGAAGGCCTTACCTTCTTCGCTATTTGGCCTTCCTGCTTCCCACCATTTCAACCATGGCGTCCCAAAGGCATGGACACAAAAATCAAATAATCCAGTGAAACTTACTCCTACAATTGGATCATATTCCCTGCTTTTTCTGTAACGCTCAACTTCAAATTCATGATTAAGTAAGCAAGCTACAGAAAGAGCGGCTGCTTTAAAAGCTTTTTTTTGCTCTTCAAAATTTCCTGGATCAATCTGATTTAAATGAACTTCAGCCAAATTGCAATGGAAATCATTTCCCAAGATCTCCCCACAAGGGTTAAGTCCATATCGGCTCATCCTGTGGCCTAACTCTTCTTCTGAAAAAGGACCATAACTACTATTTATCCAATTTCTCGCTTCATCCTTGCCTTGTTCTGAGTAGATCTCAATAAATTCCTTTCTCAATTCATCATCTTTGAGAATATCTGCATTTGACCTTGCGATTGCTTCTGGAGCAAATTGAATGGCTCCCTCACCTGAATGGAATTGTTTTGTTACTGCATCCAAAACAGTTTGGTAAGAGGGTTTTGTATGGTAAACCCTTGTATGATTGGCCATTCTGAGGGCATCTTTTTCAGGATCTATTCTCCAATTACCATTCTCATCTTGACTCCATAAATTTTCTTTTGCTGATGCTGCTTCCTTATCATCTGAAGCAAATTGTCTCATTCCAGCACTTCTTCTTATATTCCCCGCAACTATGGTTACTGCAGCTTCATCAATTAATAAACAACACTCTACTGTACTTAATTTCCTGCCAATAGCCTTTCCAAGAAGTGATGCAACTCTAGAGTAAAGATCTTTCAATTTAATAGGATTTGCCATACCACCAAAACCTTTTAATGATTCTCCAGCAGGCCTAATATCTTTCAAATCAATATAAACATCAATTTCTCTTTCAAGACTCTCGTTACTTGATGCCTCAAGAAGATATTTATAGCTATCTACCCATCCTCTTCTGCTATCTCCAACTTTGATATGAAGATCTTTTCCTTTGATTTCTAATGATGATTTTTCTGCTCTTTGATCTTTAGGAGTTATTCCAACTTCACTGACTGATTTAATATTTATCTTGTTGATTACCGTAGGTAAATTATTTATAAAATGAGGCTCAATTATTGCACCCGTTCCACATCCCATCATTGCTAAGTCCATCATTAATGCGAAGGCTTCCCAATCAATCAAGTTTGTTGAGGTACAGTTGTATGCTCCTGAGAAATTTTGATTCTTATTAATCCAAGGGGTTCCGCCTATCCATAACCATCTTCCTGAAGGTTGGGCTTTTTGGTTACTTTGCATCTCTCTCATTAGAATTAATTCTTCTTCAGAAAGTTTTCCTAATTCTTTTAATCCTGATAAATTCCTTTCGCCTACTTCACTCCAGTTCTCCCTTTTGCCAGATGAAGTTTTTCTACTATAAGATCTGAAAAAAACTGGATAAGCAGCTGGCGCAGTCTTTGGAAAATCATCTTTTTTAAGATTATTGGAATTGCTTCCTGAAGAAGCTTTATTTGGTGCAACAGTCACGATAAGAAAATGTATGTAAATAACCCGTACTGGAAGAATAACTCTACCTGTGGCGTCTGCAACCATTCTTACCACTATTTAACGGTTTGTGTAGAATTATGTTTAATATGAAATCTTTGTTTCAAGAACGGATATGGAAAGAGTCCCCGAACCTGAATTAATGGAAGAAAAAGATCAGGTCATTTCTTATGACGAAGCTGATTTTTCAGAAGGGGAAGTTAATCTAATTAATCAAATAAATCAATATCTTTTGAAAAAAAATATTTTTTTAAGTGAAAAAGATCTAATAGTTGATTTAGGGTGCGGCCCAGGAAATATTTCTGAGAAGTTAGCAATAAAATGGCCTAATACTGAAGTCGTTGGAATAGATGGTTCTAAAGAGATGATTTTGAGAGCAGAATATAATAATAGTATTTCTACTAATCAAAAAAAATTAAAAAATTTACGCTACATATGTTCTGACATCAAAGACATTAAATCAAATAATTTTTTATTTAAAAAAAGAATTAGTTTACTTGTAAGCAACAGTTTGATTCATCACATTACCAATCTTGAAGATTTCTTCAAAACAATAAGAAGTTTGTCTAGTAATATCACTGTAAATTTTCACAAGGACTTAAAAAGGCCATTAGATGAAAAGTCTGCTTTAGAACTCAAAGCACAATGTTCAATAAAATATAATGAGACTTTAACTAATGATTATTATGCATCTTTAAGAGCTTCTTATACTTTTAAGGAGTTAAAAAAATTCACTTTAGAGAATGATCTATCCTCTTTAGATGTGTTTGAAGAAGGTGAAAATTATTTAATAGTCTATGGTAATGTTTAAGAACTAAGTGAAAGGCCCTTATATTATATAAATGAGCTTAGGTACTAAAATTCTAAATAATCAAGAAATACTGGATGAGGTAAATAAAAGAAGAAATTTTGCTATTATTTCACATCCAGATGCTGGGAAAACGACTCTTACCGAGAAGCTTCTTTTGTATGGAGGTGCCATTCAACAGGCAGGAGCAGTAAAAGCTAGGGGTAATCAGAGAAAAGCAACCTCAGACTGGATGGAACTTGAGAAACAAAGAGGTATTTCTATTACATCAACTGTATTGCAATTTGAATATGAAAGATCAGTAATTAATCTATTAGATACACCAGGACACCAAGATTTCTCCGAAGATACTTATAGAACATTAGCTGCTGCTGATAATGCAGTTATGTTGGAAGATGCGGCTAAAGGACTAGAACCTCAAACTAGAAAATTGTTTGAAGTGTGCAAGATGCGAAAAATACCAATATTTACTTTCATAAATAAAATGGATAGACCAGGAAGAGAGCCATTTTCTTTACTTGATGAAATCGAATCAGAACTTGGATTAAATACTCTACCTATAAACTGGCCAATTGGGAGTGGCGAGGAATTTAGAGGGGTTATTGATAGATTTTCGAGAGAGGTGATTTTATTTGATAAAGCAGTGAGAGGGAAACAATCGAATGAGAAAAGATTAAGTCTTGCAGATAAAGAGCTAACAAAATATGTAGAGAGAGATTTACTTGAAAACTCACTTGAAGAATTGGAGGTTCTTGATGAGGCAGGATCTAAATTTGAAAAAGAAAAAGTTTTTAATGGCTCTTTAACCCCAGTTTTTTTTGGATCTGCCATGACTAATTTTGGCGTAAGGCCATTTTTAGATAGTTTTTTAAAAATGGCACAAAAACCAACTTCAAGAAATAGTAATAAAGGGGATGTTGAACCTGCAAGCGATGAATTTAGTGGGTTTGTTTTTAAGCTTCAGGCAAATATGGATCCAAAGCACAGAGATAGGGTTGCTTTTATAAGAGTTTGTAGTGGCAAATTTGAAAAGGATATGTCAGTTAAACATTCCAGAACTGGTAAAACAATCAGATTATCAAGACCACAAAAAATATTTGGGCAAGATAGAGAAGTAGTCGATGATGCCTATCCTGGAGATGTTATTGGTTTAAATAATCCAGGGATGTTTTCTATTGGAGATACTCTTTATACGGGTGCTCATTTAGAATATGAGGGCATACCATCCTTTAGTCCTGAAATATTTAGCTGGCTAAGAAATCCAAATCCCTCAGCATTTAAAAACTTTAGAAAGGGTGTTAATGAGCTTCGAGAAGAAGGTGCTGTTCAGATTCTTTATGACTTTGATGAGAGTAAAAGAGACCCTATACTCGCAGCCGTTGGTCAATTGCAGTTGGAGGTGGTAACTCACAGATTAAAAAGTGAATATGGTGTAGATGCAAATCTTGAAGCAATGCCATATCAATTGGCTAGATGGATTTCTGATGGATGGCCAGCCATTGAAAAACTAGGCAGAATATTCAACTGTAAAATAGTTAAAGATTGTTGGAATAGGCCAGTTATTCTTTTCAAAAATGAGTGGAATCTAAATCAATTTGTTGAAGACAATAATCAATTAAATTTAAACAAAGTTGCCCCTGTTGTTAGTGGAGTCGAACCAATTGTTTTATAAAGTCTTAATGGATTATAAAATTAGTTAATCTGTTAGTATTGGTAAAAAAATTTTGGATTCAAACAGCAATAAAAATAATAACGAAAAATCACCTTATGAAATTTTAGGTGTAAAAGAAGGTGCTGCTTTTGAGGATATT
>QCQM01000004.1 GCA_003212195.1 Prochlorococcus sp. AG-449-O05
CCCTTGAAGCTTTTCAACATACAGCAGACTATGACACTGCAATATCTAATTGGATAAGAAAAGAAAAAGATTTACAATCTTCCAAATTTATCGAATCTTATCCACTAATCAAAACCTTAAGATATGGTGAGAATCCACATCAAAAAGCTTTCTGGTATGGTTTAAGTAAGATTGGATGGAACTCAGCAGAACAATTACAAGGAAAAGACTTAAGTTATAACAATCTATTAGATCTAGAGTCTGCACTTTCAACAGTTTTAGAATTTGGCTACAGAGAAAAAGATGAACTTACAACCGACATGTTTGCCTCAGTTATTTTAAAACACAATAATCCTTGTGGTGCCTCTATAAGTAATTCAGCCTCTAAAGCATTTTTGAATGCTTTGGAATGCGACTCTGTAAGTGCATTTGGAGGAATAGTTGCTTTTAATTCAAATGTTGATAGTGAGACCGCAATTCATCTCAAAGACATTTTCTTAGAGTGTGTCGTCGCTCCATCTTTTGATGAGGAAGCTTTAGAAATTTTAAAAGTTAAAAAGAATTTAAGAATTTTAAAATTTTCAAAAGATCAACTTCCAAAAAAGAATCAAAATTCTACTAAATCAATAATGGGAGGATTACTAGTTCAAGATACTGACGATAGTGAAGAAAAAACTGAAAATTGGATTTCAGTAACTAATAAAAATCCGAGTAATCAAGTTAACTTAGATCTGAATTTTGCATGGAAAATTTGTAAACACGTGAAATCTAATGCCATTGTTATCGCAAAAGACCAAAAAACTATTGGTATTGGAGCTGGACAAATGAATAGAGTTGGAGCAGCAAAAATTGCATTAAAAGCAGCTGGAAGTTTAAGTTCTGATGCTGTCTTAGCCAGCGATGGGTTTTTCCCATTTGCAGATACTGTAGAACTAGCAAATGAATATGGAATAAAAGCTATTATTCAACCTGGAGGAAGTCTAAGAGACCAAGAAAGTATTGATATGTGTAATTTAAAAGGTATCTCAATGGTATTTACACAAAAAAGGCACTTTCTACATTGAATTATGTTGATTTTGGATAATATGTAATTTTGTTAGTTTTTCTGAATAAAGATAGCCTGCCTGGTCCTGCGCATAGAAAGTAAAGAGAAATAGCCCCATATATAAAAGATAATTCGAAAGCGTAATTATGACCTTCAACCACTGCTAGAGGAAAACCTTCTAATCCAGTATCAAGGAGATGAAAATAAACAGCAAATGCCATAGTGGAGAATAGACCAAGAGAGGAAAGTCTAGCAAAGATACCTAAAGCCAATCCTACTGGACATACTAATTGAGTAATTGCCGCTCCAAAAGTCCAAATAACAGGATCACCAGGCAAAAATGGGAAATACTTACCAACTACAAACTCGGCAAAACCCTGCGGATCCTGAAGTTTCTCAAGGCCATGATGAATCATCAAAGCACAAAAACCTATTCTTAAAACAAAAATCGATAGTTCTCCAAGGATATTTACTTCTGAACTTGAAGATGAATTGGCAACTACAACTTCAACTTTTTGGGGCGCCTTGGTTCTATTCATACTTGCAGTTTGAACCTGATCAGTTTGTGTTTTGTCTTCCATACTTCATTAAGTTTTCATTATTCTAGTTAATAAAGTAGATATTTTGGAATTATCTGACCAATAAATTAAAAAAACTAAGCAAATTTATAAATGAATAACAAATTCAGGTTGCAATATCAATTAACTTTTCAATAACATCTGCAACAACCTTATCAGGAGTGGAGGCACCTGAGGTAATTCCAACATTAATTTTTCCACTAGGTAGAAAATTATTCTTAAGTTCTAATTCTGATCCTAGTGGTTTATGAAATATTGAGTTTTCTTCAACTGAAATCCTCTCTGGCGTATCAATATGAAAAGAAGAAATATTTTTAGTAATTGCTATTTCTTGTAGGTGAGTAGTATTAGAAGAATTGAAGCCTCCTATAACTACTAAAATATCAAGGTCTTCATCAACCAAAGAGAACATTGCCTCTTGTCTTTCTTCAGTTGCATCACAAATAGTATTAAAAGCTAAAAAGTGGCTATTTAAGTTTTCTGGTCCAAATTTTTTTAACATCGTTCTTTCAAAAACCTTTCCAATTTCTTCAGTCTCGCTCTTAAGCATAGTTGTCTGATTTGCAACTCCCACTCTATCTAAATCTTTATCAGGATCAAATCCATTAGAACAAGCTTTAGCAAATTTGTTCATAAACTCATTTCTATTACCTCTCCCCAGAATATATTCAGATACGTAGTTTGCTTCTTCAAGATCCAGTAGAACTAAATATTTACCTGCGAATGAACTTGTAGCAAGAGTTTCTTCATGCTTAAATTTTCCATGAATAATAGACGTGAAAATATGTTTCTTATGTTTTTCAACTGTATGCCAAACCTTAGAAACCCATGGACAAGTTGTATCAATGATATGACAACCTTTCTCATGCAAGAGTTTCATTTCTTGAACAGTAGCTCCGAAAGCGGGAAGTATAACAACATCCCCATTAGAAACTAAAGAAAAATCTTTAATTCCATTTTTAGCTGAAATGAATTTCACATTCATTTTTCTTAAATGATCATTAACCGAGGGATTATGAATTATTTCGTTTGTTATCCATATATTCTCATTAGGGTAATGTCTTCTAGTTTCATAAGCCATTGCTACAGCTCTTTCAACTCCCCAACAAAAACCGAAGGCTTGAGCCAACTTGATATTTAGTCTGCCTTTAGTGTAAGTAAAACCATTATCCCTAATAGAACTTATCAAATCACTTTGGTAAGCTTCTTCTAAGGCTTGAGCTCTTTTTGTTGGAGAATCGAAACCCCTTCTATTGTATCTATCAGAATGATGAAGGGACCTTCTAAAAGCTTGAGTATCCATTCTCTTATATTACAACGTTTTAAATAATTTTTCGTAAAAAAAAAGAAACCTGACATAAGTCAGGTTTCTTAAATCAATTTTCAGTTAGATTATTTAGCAGATGCAAAGTCTGGATATGCTTCCATTCCATGCTCTCCTATATCTAAGCCTTGAGTCTCTTCCTCTTCAGATACTCGGATTCCTCCGAATAATCCTCCGATCACAGACCAGGCGATCCAGCAAGTAACTAGTGTCCAAATAGCATAAGCTGCGGCACCAAGAGCTTGAACTAGAAGAAGGGTAATACCTCCACCATTGAACAATCCCATACCTGCTCCATCACCTTGTACAGCTGTACCCCAAAGACCGATAACTACAGTGCCCCATACACCACAAACTCCGTGAACAGAGAATGCGCCTACAGGATCATCGATCTCAGCGGCATCAAGTGCTGCAACAGAAAATACAACTATAATTCCCCCTACTAGTCCTGCGAACCAGGCTCCAGCAAGAGTCATATCACCACAACCAGCAGTGATACTAACCAAACCAGCAAGGATTCCGTTAATTATCATTGTAAGATCAGGCTTACCAGAAGTTAATGTTGAAACAATAGTTGCACCAATAGCTCCAGCTGCTGCTGCCAAAGTAGTTGTTACAGCAACATATGGAACCCATTGATCCATAGCAAGTTGAGAACCGGGGTTAAATCCATACCAACCTATCCATAGGACTAATGCACCTAGAGTAGCTATAGCCATATTGTGTCCTGGCATAGCTTGTGGTTTCCCATCAGAGTATTTGCCAATTCTTGGTCCAAGAAGCATAGCTCCTACAAGACCCGCCCATGCTCCAACTGAGTGAACAATTGAAGAACCAGCGAAGTCAACAAAACCTAAAGAATCAAGCCAACCACCATTCCATTTCCAGCTACCAGCAATTGGATATATAAATGCAGTTAATACAACAGCAAAAACAACAAATTCTCCAAATTTAACTCTTTCAGCAACAAGACCGGAAACGATAGTTGCTGCAGTTCCTGCGAATGCAGACTGGAACAAGAAATCAACAGTTGGGACTAATCCAGCATCAGTAACCATATCAGCGGTAACTGTTGGATCAAAGAATAAGCCTCCAAAATAAAGCCATCCGTCAGCAACACTTCCTCCGTACATTAATGAATAGCCGATAAACCAATAAGAGGTCACAGCTAGAGCAAATACGAATAAGTTTTTAGCAAGGATGTTTACTGCGTTCTTAGAACGACACATACCTGCCTCAACCATAGCGAAACCAGCGTTCATGAAGATCACTAAAATGGTAGCGATCAAAAGCCATAAATTGTTAGCAAGAAAAGCTGCATTCAACTCAGGTAAATCAGCTGCATGAGCTGAAAGATTAAAAATACCTAAACCAAACAAAGCTAAAGGAACAGTTGCAAGCCACAACATAGAGCGGTTTGAACTAAATCCTCGAATACTCCTCAAAAGGAGCATAGGTCCATTAACAAGACTTGCATCTTGTAATTTGGACCTAGAGCGCCTCTGAGGCGTTTGCAAAGCAGTGGTCATAAAAAAAAATTAGATCTGCAAAAAAACAGTTTGTGCTGTTTCCTTTCATATTCAATTTTGCTCAAAAAACTTATTAGTGTCTAGTAGTCGTTGTTACTATTTTTATAGTTGCATCCTAAAACTATATCTGTTAAATTAACAAAAAATTTTTTTTAAGAGTTCCAAAATATAAAATTTTTATTTATTTCAAAGGTTTAATTCCTTTCCATGAGACGTGGTCTTTATGAAATTCGAAGGAACATGGGATAGTTATCATTCCTGCACTTAAAGATTCTCTAAAAAGATTGCCGTATAAGGGATCTGCATCATCTCCAGGGGCAAAAAAACAAGCATCTTTTCTCGTAATACAAAGTACTAAAACACTTTTACTTTCAGGAATTAATTCCTTTAATTCAATAAGGTGTTTTTGACCTCTTTTCGTTACTGTATCTGGGAATAGAGCTACATTTTCTTTAATCCAAGTCGTATTTTTAACCTCTATGTAAATGTTACGTTTATCAGGATTTGAAGATTTTGGGGTTAAAAAAAAGTCAATTCTGCTTTTTTTATCTTTTCCGTAGGGAACTTCAGATTTGATTGTCTCTATTTCACCTATTGTTTCTATTAGCAGATTTTTCTCAATAACTTTTTTGATTAACTTGTTTGCGAATAGAGTATTAATACCTACCCAAACCTCCTCATTTTTTGAATTAGAAACACATATCTGTTCCCAAGTAAAAGGTAATTTTCTTTTTAGAGAAGAAGAAACACTTATCCTTACTTTTGCTCCCTCACTCAAAAGTCCCTTCATTGGGCCAGTGTTAGCACAATGGGCAGTTATTACCTCTCCACTCTCTAATTCAATATCTGCAAGAAACCTTTTATACCTTTTAATTAAAACCCCTTCAATTAATGGATCAAAATCAATTAACCGATCATTCATAAATATGTCGTTAGTTAGAAATTAAATATAATTGAAACTTAAACTTATTGAAAAATTTAGACGATTCCAAATGCATTCATTTTTAAAAAATAATGTTTTTTCAATTTCGTTTGGTACCAGTCTAAGTAAATTAGCTGGATGTATAAGACAAATATTTATAGCTGCTGCTTTTGGGGTTGGTGTAACGTACGATGCGTTTAATTATGCATATATAATTCCTGGTTTTTTACTAATAATCATTGGGGGTATTAATGGTCCCTTGCATAACGCAATCGTTGCAGTTTTAACTCCGCTTAACAAAAAAAATGGAGCGATTGTTTTAACTCAAGTAAGCATAAAACTCTCAATATTATTAATAATTTTAGCCATATTGATTTACTCGAATTCCAGTTTATTAATTGATTTATTGGCCCCGAATTTAAGTTATGAAGCAAAATCTATTGCCACTTACCAATTACAAATACTTACACCTTGCATCCCTTTATCCGGCTTCATAGGTTTAAGTTTTGGCGCCTTAAATTCCCAAAGAAAATTCTTTTTATCAAGTATAAGTCCTGCAATAACAAGCGTAACTATTATTTTTTTTATTTTATTTAGTTGGATTTTCAACCAAGAAAATACATCTTCCAATTTCTTTACTTACACGGGATTACTGGCATTTGCAACTTTGACAGGAACTTTAATTCAGTTTGTTGTTCAAATTTGGGAAATAAATAAAATTGGTCTCTTGAGATTAGAGTCAACCTTCAATTTATTCAAAGTTGAAGAGAGGAGAATTTTCAAACTAATTATTCCAGCATCTATCTCATCAGGTTTAAGTCAAATTAATGTTTTTATCGATATGTTTTTCGCTTCAAGTTTTCAAGGAGCAGCATCTGGACTAGCTTACGGAAACTTTCTTATACAAGCCCCCTTAGGCATATTATCTAACTCCTTGATTCTGCCATTACTTCCAAAATTTTCTAAATTAAGAAGTGAAAAAGACAAAAGAGGTCTCCAAAAAAAATTGATATCTGGGGTAGAGTACTGTTTCTTGACAGCTATTTTTTTAACCGGATTTTTCATAACATTCAATAATCAAATAGTACAATTAGTTTTTCAAAGAGGATCTTTTGATTATTCAGCAACTTTAAAAGTAAAAAACATATTAATTGCTTATGCAGTTGGCATACCATTTTATCTTTATAGAGATTTATTAGTAAGAACTTACTATTCAATAGAAAAAACAAACTTCCCTTTTAAGTCTTCATTTGCAGGGATAGTATTTAATATTTTTTTTGATTGGTTTTTAATTGGTGCCCCAATTAAGAATTTCGGGAATCTTTCTCCATATAATTTCGGAGTTGTGGGGATAATTTTATCTTCAGTAATAGTCAACCTTATAGTCTGTATTTTGCTTTCTTTTAATCTGCGAAATGAAGATATCCATTTACCTAACTTAGATTTATTGAGGAAAATTAGCCTCATGTCATTAGCAGCATTTTTAGATAGCACACTTTGTTTTACTATTCTCCAAACTACGAATAACTTCAATTCAAATTTTGCAGAATTTTTATTATTAATATTTGGAACTCTAACTTTTTTTGTGATTTACTTTTTACTTACAAAATTCTTGAAAGTAAATAAATTTAAAGTTTCAAAAAAAGAGATTTAGTTTTTAAAAAAAACTTTCCAAAATCTCCTCTAATTCAAGAATTTGTGAGTTAGTGATTAAATTAATCAGTGGAATACTATTAACACCATCCCCTACTTTTACATTTATTGCTTTCAGACTTAATTTTGCAGCCTCCAATGGGCCTTGATCTTTATTGCTGATGCATTCAATAGCAAGATGCCTAGCTAGTCCAGCGTCTCCAAGATACAAATTCCACTTTTCTATTTTTATAAAAACCTTTTCGGAAATAACATTTTCTAGATCACTTATACTTACCTGAGAGTCCATAAATAGAAATTAATTTAAGTTGATTGTTTTGAAGTATCTTTAGGTTTTTTTATAATTACGAAAAGTAAATGGGAGGCCAAAAGAACTGACCAGACAATTGCAAAATTATTAAAATAGCTGATTTCATATTTAATCTCTTTTAAAAGCCAAGTGCCACTTACAATGGCAGTAAATATCATGCAGTGAATAACAAAATTTACTATTCGAGAAAAATGTTTATATATAGGATCTTCTGAGTCACCATTTCCGTACCACTTTATAGGCATATTAATAATTAGATTGTTAATAATAGATATTTTACCCGAAATCTAGTTGACTAAGAGACCCTGAAACAGAGATATTACATAATTATGCGCCTGTAGCTCAGTGGATTAGAGCACCTGACTACGGATCAGGGTGTCGGGAGTTCGAATCTCTCCAGGCGCGTTTAAAATTCTGAAATATTCTTTTTATATTTTTCTAAAAAATATCGTTTATATTATGGGTATTACTTATCAAATTCAATGAATATCCTTCAAAATCTTAAAGAAAGTGATCCAGTAATATCAAATTTTATTAAGTCTGAAAAAAATAGGCAGGAAACTCATCTTGAGTTAATCGCAAGCGAAAATTTCGCATCAATTGCCGTTATGCAGGCTCAAGGTTCCGTACTTACAAATAAATACGCGGAGGGATTACCCCAAAAAAGATATTACGGGGGATGTGAATTTGTTGATGAAATCGAAGAATTAGCTATTCAGAGAGCGAAAAAATTATTTAATGCAAATTGGGCTAATGTTCAACCCCATAGTGGAGCGCAGGCAAATGCTGCTGTTTTTCTAAGTCTACTTAAACCTGGCGACACAATCATGGGGATGGATTTATCTCATGGTGGACACCTAACTCATGGGTCTCCAGTAAATATGAGCGGTAAATGGTTCAATGCAGTTCACTATGGTGTAAATAAAGAAACTAGTGAATTAAATTTTGATGAAATAAGAGAGATAGCACTTGAAACAAAACCAAAATTAATCATATGTGGATATTCTGCTTATCCAAGAACAATCGATTTTGAGTCATTTAGAAATATTGCAGATGAAGTTGGTGCATTCTTAATGGCTGATATTGCACACATCGCCGGTCTTGTAGCAAGTAAACTTCACCCAAATCCAATACCATATTGTGATGTAGTAACCACAACTACTCATAAAACATTAAGAGGACCTAGAGGGGGACTTATCTTGTGTAAAGATGCAGAATTTGGAAAGAAATTTGATAAATCTGTTTTCCCAGGAACTCAGGGTGGGCCCCTCGAACATATAATTGCAGCTAAAGCAGTTGCATTTGGAGAAGCCTTGCAGCCAGATTTCGTTAATTATTCCCAACAAGTAATAAAAAATGCAAAAGTTCTAGCTTCAACTCTAATAAATAGAGGTATTAATATCGTTAGTGGAGGCACTGATAACCATATTGTTTTACTCGATTTAAGAAGTATCAATATGACTGGTAAGATTGCTGACTTACTTGTAAGTGAAGTGAATATCACTGCAAATAAAAATACTGTTCCATTTGACCCTGAATCACCTTTTGTAACCAGCGGACTAAGGTTGGGAACTGCTGCTTTAACTACTAGAGGCTTTAATGAGGATGCTTTTGCTGAAGTTGGCGAAATTATTGCTGATAGATTACTTAACCCAGACGATTCACTGATTGAAAGTCAATGTAAAGAAAGAGTATTAACCTTATGTAATCGTTTTCCTCTTTATGAAGGCAAACTTGAAGCATCAATTAAATGAGTCCTAACTCCAAGGGAGTTGAAATTCTTTCTATTGGAACAGAGCTACTCTTAGGAAATATTATCAATACAAATGCTCAATGGATTTCTGAACAGTTATCTCAATTAGGCTTAAATCACTTTAGACAATCAACTGTCGGTGATAATTGTGATCGAATTATAAAAGTAATTCAAGAAATATCGAAAAGAAGTAATCTTCTAATTACAACTGGTGGCTTGGGACCCACCCCAGATGACTTAACTACTGAAGCAATAGCCAAATCTTTTAATGTATCTCTTTTTGAAAGACCGCTCTTATGGGATGAAATTAAACAAAAACTTTCAAACTCAAAGCTCAAGGACGATTCCTCCAGCTTAAGGAAACAATGTTTCTTCCCAGAAAATGCTCAGATTATTAATAACCCTAGGGGCACTGCCCCAGGAATGATTTGGGAACCAGTAAAAGATTTTACTATCCTTTCTTTCCCAGGAGTACCCAGTGAAATGAAAACTATGTGGGAAGAGACGGCGTATGATTTCATTAAAACCAAATTCTCGGATAATTATTCCTTTTTTTCAAATACTCTTAAATTTGCGGGCATTGGAGAATCAAGCGTTGCTGAAAAAATTAATGATCTATTAAATCTTAAAAACCCTACCGTTGCTCCATATGCAAACTTAGGAGAGGTTAAACTAAGAATCACCGCGCGAGCTAAGAACGACCTAGAAGCAAAAAATATAATTAAACCTATTAAAGAAAAATTAAAAAAAGATTTTTCAAAATTTATTTTTGGAGAGGATAACGATACTCTTCCTAGCGTTTTAATAAAAGAATTAACCAAGAGGAACGAAACTATTGTTTTTGCTGAATCCTGCACCGGAGGCCTTCTATCTTCATCACTAACTTCAATATCAGGCTCATCTCAAGTTTTTCAAGGTAGTATTGTTTCCTACAGTAATGAACTCAAAAATTCATTATTAAATATTTCTGAAGAAAAGCTTACAAAATATGGAGCTGTTTCTGAAGAAGTTTGTCAGGCCATGGCAACTAATGTAAAAGAGAAATTAGGAGCAGATTGGGCAATAGCAATCAGTGGAATAGCTGGTCCTAGCGGAGGCAGTGAAGATAAACCGGTTGGACTTGTCTATATCTCAATTTCAGGACCCAATAATCATATAACTAATATAAAAAAACTATTTAACGCAACCCGAAATAGAAAAGAAATACAAACACTAAGTGTAAACGTGTGTTTGAACAGTCTCAGATTAATCCTATTATCGAATAGTAAGTAACTATTTTTACAAATTGAGTCAAGATACCCTATTTGATAAAGTTTGGGATTTACATAAAGTTTCAAGTCTTCCTGGAGGATCTGATCAGATATTTATTGGTCTCCATCTTATCCATGAAGTGACGAGCCCTCAAGCATTTGGTGCTTTAAAGGACAAAAACTTAAAAGTAAAATTCCCTGAAAGAACTGTTGCAACCGTAGATCACATTGTGCCAACAGATAATCAGAGCAGGCCCTTCAAAGATAACCTCGCTGAAAAAATGATTGAAACACTTGAGAAGAATTGCTTAGAAAATAAAATAAGATTTTTTAATATTGGTAGTGGTAATCAAGGAATAGTTCATGTAGTGGCCCCAGAATTGGGGCTAACTCAGCCAGGAATGACAATTGCTTGCGGAGATTCTCATACTTCGACGCATGGAGCTTTTGGTTCAATTGCTTTTGGGATAGGGACAAGTCAAGTAAGAGATGTTCTTGCTACCCAAACCATAGCCATGAATAAATTAAAGGTTAGGCAAATTTGGTGTGAAAATAAATTATCTAATGGGGTTTACGCTAAGGATTTAGTACTTCATATTATTAATAAACTCGGTGTAAAGGCTGGGGTGGGTTTTGCATATGAGTTCGCAGGGCCTGCTATTAATGCATTATCAATGGAAGAGAGAATGACTATATGTAATATGTCTATTGAGGGAGGAGCAAGATGCGGCTACATAAACCCTGATGAAAAAACTTTTAGTTACATTAAAAATAAATTATGCGCACCAAAAAACGAGCATTGGGAAAAAGCACTCAAATGGTGGAAATCTTTAAAAAGCGACAAAGATTCAATTTATGATGATGTAATTAAAATCGATGCTTCAAAAATAGAACCTACCGTTACTTGGGGGATTACCCCAGGCCAAAGTATAGGCATTAATCAACAAATCCCTCTTCTAGATGAATTATCCCCAAATGATAAATTAGTTGCTCAAGAGGCTTTTGAATATATGAGTTTCCAGCCAGGACAATCAATAAAAGATATTCTGGTGGATGTTTGTTTCATAGGCAGTTGCACAAATGGGCGAATCAGTGACTTGAGAATTGCAGCTCAAATATTAAAAGACAAAACAATATCCAAGAATGTAAAAGCATTTGTAGTTCCAGGTTCAGAAAAAGTGGCCAATCAAGCAAAACGAGAAGGTATTGATCTGATATTTAAGGATTCTGGATTTCAATGGAGAGAGCCTGGCTGCTCAATGTGTTTAGCAATGAATTCAGATAAGCTAATAGGTAATCAAGTTAGTGCTAGTTCTAGTAATAGAAATTTTAAGGGTAGGCAAGGATCTCCTAGTGGAAGAACACTTCTAATGAGTCCAGCAATGGTTGCTGCTGCTGCAATTAACGGCAAAATCAGTGACGTTAGAGAATTTATCAACTGATGAAATCAGAGTTTACCCCACCAATTGGAAAAATTTCAAATTTGAACGGGCAATGTATCTCATTGATTGGTAACGACATTGATACTGATCGAATAATTCCTGCGCGTTTTTTAAAGTGTGTTAACTTTGATTCATTGGGTGAATCTGTTTTTGAAGACGATAGAAAAACTTTAAAAGGAAGGCATCCTTTTGATCTAGAGAAAAACAAAAATGCCTCAATATTAGTTGTTAATAGCAATTTTGGATGTGGCTCTAGCAGAGAACATGCTCCCCAAGCTCTTATAAGATGGGGTATAAAAGCAATAATAGGTGAGAGTTTCGCTGACATTTTTTATAGTAATTGTATAGCGATAGGAATTCCATGTTTCACGCTACCTAAAAAATCCATAAAAGAAATACAAAACTATTGCGATAATCAAATCTTATTTTTAGAAATAGATCTGAAAAAATCCGCAGCAAAATCAAAAGAATTTAATTTCAATCTTGGGATTAAGGAAAGCTCAAGAAAGATGTTTTTATCAGGAGAATGGGATGCTACCTCAACACTACTTGAGAATGAAATTTTAATAGAAAATAAATTTAAACAATTACCTTATATAAAATTTAATACTAATTTGTTGTAGCTATTCAAATCCATAGAGACTAAAAGAAATGCCTCCTGCTTGATTATGAGGTTGATAAAAAATACCAAATTCATATGATCTTTTTTTCCAATTTAAAGAAATTTTAGAATCAATAAATTCACCATAATCATTTGAATCATTTGTTAAGTTTAAAATCCCAAAACTTTTGAGAATGATTGGTCCATATAATTGCTGATCAAAAGAAATATCTAAGGTGAAGTTCTCATAATTGTGATCAAACTTAAATACACTTTCGCCACTATTAAATTTATACAAAGGTAAAAGACTTATACGAGTATAATCAAAAGTTTTATTTTTAAAATTACCAAATATTAATTCAGGACCTATACCTAGCCCTAAATATTCTTGATGATCTCCATTTTCGTAGAAAGAATATAATGCTTCCAATCTTGTATTAAGACTTAAGCCTTTTGTGATTGGTTCAGGAATATACTTATATGAAATATCAATAGATTTCTTTTTAGGATCGCTAATGCTAATTGGAAATTTCTGATCAAGAGAATAAAACAAATTACCTTTTAGGTTAGTTACCAATTTTTTAGTATTCAAACCCTCTGCTGTTATATTAGCCAAACCTAAAGATAAAAATTCTGACTTTTTAATGCCATCAACAATCCAAGTATTTTCTTTTTGCAATTTAGAACCATAACCTGAGTAAATTTCTGCTTCACCCAATGAACCATTCCAGACTCTCTGTCTATAAATTCCATAAAAACTTTTTTCCCATTTTGAATCAAATAAATCAATTTCCTTACTTAATTCAGTTTTAAATCTAAATGCATCTGAAAATTTATCAAAATCAAAAGAATTTAAATTCTTATCTATTTCTAAATCCCAATATTTTATTCTGCCTTTTATCTGGGATTTTAGAGCAAAATAATCTTCAAAAGTTGTATTTGTCTTAACCTTTTCTGAAGTAATTGATTCGTCCTTCTTTACATAACTTTTTGAATACCCTTTTAATGCTCTCTGAATTAGAAATTGCGGCTCTAAATAAAGAACAAAATCATCAGAAATATCTATAGGATTAAATTTCCTACCAATAAAATACCCATCCTTATCTAAGTTTTCATATCCTAAATTCCACCTATTTTCAACATCAAAGAATTCTCCAGATTTTGTTAAAGTTCTTTCTCCAAGCCAAAATGGAATTGAAACTTTTTCTTCAAATATTAAATAGTTTATTGATGACTTAAATCGTAATTTATTTGCTTCAGAAAAAACTTTTAATGAATTAATAGCTAATTTAACCTGTTTCGATTCAAGTAAATCATTGCTAAAAATAGCCTTCTTACTTGACCATTTTTTGCCATCTATAGTTATTTTGTCTGTGTAAAAAAACCAATTTTCAACCTTTCTAGGAGTATTTAAAACTTCTTTTTTTTTAAATTCAAGTAAATTTTCTATCTTGTTAGAGTCTATCAAGCTGAAATTTGATGATAAATCATCCATTATTGTTTTGGAATTAATATATCCCTCAACATCTAATAAATAGCCTGTTTCATTAATAAAACTGTACTCTAGTTGTGCAACTTTGAAGAATTGATCTCCTAATTCCAAAGATACATTTCCTTTAGCACTTATTTTTTTATTTAACTTATCGTAAAATAGAGTATCTGCTTTAAGCAATTTGCCTTTATAAGAAACAGATACATTTCCCTCTGCATAAATAACATCATTTATTTCAGACTGTTTATCAGATTGAATTATTAATTCTTGCTGATTTTCGGCTTTAGCAACTAAGAGTGAATCAAGATTTTTCTGTAATAAATTTACAAGGGGGGTATCAAGATCAAAATTATTGGAAGAATTTGATGGAGTTCCATAATTGGATATTTTAAATGAAGTTATTTTTAAATTTTGATCATTAATATTTTTATTAATTTTTGAGAATTCAGCTGATTCTGATGGCTGTAAAAAATTAAAAAACAGGAAAGAAGAAAATATTACCTTTTTATAAATTCCAGAAATCAATTTAAATAATTATAGTTGATAGTTTAATCTTGAGGACTTTCTAGATCTTTACGGTTGGGCGTTCTTGTTGGATCACTTGCTAAAAATCCAAATAGAAATATTCCAACGAAGAAAAAAACGATAGTGTAAACAGAAATTTTTAAAGCGAGCATGGAATTACTAGTGCTGACAGATTTATATCCTATTAAATTTATAATTAAACTATGATTAAAAGTTTACTTTTTGTATTTTTGGAAAATTTTGAAATACTTTTAAGGTTAATTAATCGTCATGATCATCCCAAGGATCAGTAAGTTTTGCAGCTTTAGGTCCAAAGGCAGTCCAAAGACCAAAACCAGTCAAAGCTAAAAGTAAAGCCAGAATTGTTACCGCTATGGAAACTGCAGGATCTGGAGCAGATGATAAAGTTTGCATCAATTTTGCTAAGTTTGTAAACAAATTATGTATAAGTTCTTATACAATAGCGAAATAATATCAGATTTTGTGATTTAACATGGGTCAAAAAACAGCCTTAGGAAGTCTTTTAAAAGCAATCGGCAATTCAGGTCAAGGAAAAGTTGTGCCCGGCTGGGGAGCAGTTCCTATTATGACAGTAATCGGCCTACTACTTTTAGTTTTTTTAGTTATTCTTTTACAGATTTATAACCAGTCACTTTTATTACAGGGTTTCTCAGTAGATTGGAACGGAAATTAGATTCCTAGAAACCTACCAAGAAGTTATCTCAATAATTTGAAAATTACTAAATAATCATTTTTAGAACTTTTGTTCTAATTTACTAGTTTGTAGTTTTCTTATATATAATTCTCAATGAAGAGTGATTGAGAAATAAATCATGAATGAAATATATTTAATTGGGTTAGGAAATCCTGGGAAAAAGTACTCAAAAAGTAGGCATAACATAGGTTTTTTATTACTTGAAAATCTCTCGAAAAAATATAATTCAAATTTTTTATTAAAAGATAAGCTCAAAAGTTCCTGCTCGGAATTTCAAATAAATGATTTTACTTTCAGGTTATTTTTACCAAATACATTTATGAACAATAGTGGTGATGCTGTCCGAGCAATAGTTGATTGGTACAAAATAAATTTAGATCAGATTTTTATAATAGTCGATGATAAAGACCTTCCACTTGGAAAAATAAGATTTAGAAGGAAAGGAAGCTCAGGTGGACATAACGGACTTAAAAGCATCATTGAACAATTGCAGACACAAAACTTTAAAAGAATAAGAATTGGTATTGGGTCACCTCCACAAATAAAAGGAAAAAACAAAATCAATACCATTTCACATGTATTAGGAAATATTTCGCCAAAAGAAAAATCAATATTGGATAAAGTGTATATGAGAGTAATAGAATCCCTCGAACAGCTTAATACTAAAAAAGAAGATTATATAATTAATGAATTAAATTCTTTTGATAAAGACCAACTTTAAGATATGTGTTCTAAACCTGAAACTATTGCGAATGTAAGTGTCAAGGAATATTGCTTCTCAAAAAAGCAAATTCAGGGGGTTGTGGAAGCTAGTCAATTTAAATGGACTTTTAAATGGTCCTTTAATAAAGGTTTATTAACAGTAAATCCACCTTTAGGGAGAGCATTAATTGAAGACGCCTTATTGAGATTTTTATTGAAAAAAGATTATGAACTAGAAGCAGGGAATGAATATAAGTTTACTATTTCAGCCAAGTTTTAAAATCTATATTTTGATTCAAAATAAATTTCATTTTGCAATAATCTTCTAAAATTATCAAAGCTGATATCGCATCAAGGTTTTTGTTAAAAAGAAAAAACTCTCTAGGTATTAAAAACTTGAGGCCACTAATTGGAAAAAGTTCAAAATATCTTGCTTTAGCCCTATAGGTAGTATTTTTTTCTTCAAAAGTTATTATTTCTTTTTTAAAAAAATATAGTTTTTCTCTTATTTCTCTACTGGTCGTACCATTTCCAATAATAATTTGTGATATATCCTCAGCAGTAATTAAATTTCTGACATAATTCTCAATTAATTCACTTTTAAGAATGATCGCTTTATAAACTTTTTTTTCACTTATTTCAGCTAAAACTAAGCCGCATTTACTTTTTCCAGGATCAATAGATATTACTCTAGACATTTAAGATGGAACTTTTAAAATATTAATTTCTACGACTATGGGTTCTACAGTTTTACTATCTCTTAAAGATACTACTTCTAACTTAAATTTAATATTTTGATTTTCTTGAAGAAAGTCTCTAATTTTTTTTACAAAATTTCCCCTTGTATTAATTTCACTAACCTGTGACCCTTTTAACTTAATTTCATCTCTTGTTTCTCTAAGCAATGATTTAATTTTTAAATTTATTGATTTAAGATTCAAATCACTCTCTCCTAGAATTGAACTTGTAATAACTTCCCCTTTTTTGACAATAAATTTATTCTCTAATAAATCAGGAGATACAAAAACATAATTATCCCCTTTTAGAACATTTGTTGCTGATTTTATTAATAAAATCCAGTTACCACCTCCAGCAGCTATTGTCTCAATTTTTGTAATATCACTAGGCCTCCACAAAAGAATATTTTTTGCTTTTTTATTGATTGGGATGACAATTTTCCTAACAAATTTATCAGCTTCATTGTAGATTTTTGTTAATTCTATTTTTATATTTGCGTTTGAATTAACCTCAGCAATGAATAAAGTTTGTCCTCTTTTAATAACAATATTTCCTCTCCTAAATTCTTTAATATTATTTTTTAATTGATTTAACTCCTTTTCTTTTTGAATAATTTTACCTTCAAGTTCTTTTCGTTCTTCCTTTAAAGGGATTAAGGCCTTTTTACTTTCATCTAAAGTTTTTTGCAAAAAAGGGATATCAATAAAAAGCCTTTGTCTGAATTCTTCACTAACTAAAATCAATAATCCTATTGATATTGAACTAATAAACCCACCAGTTATTATCGTTATTATAGTTGCTGTTTTTTTCGGTCTTAATTTTAAGATACTAAATCTTGCTTTACCAATCTTTGTTCCAAGAATATCCCCAAATGGTGCGATTAATCCCCCTAATAATATTAAAAAAACAATTAAAATCCAAGCCACACTTTTTCATACACTCAATACATCATAATTTATGATGAATCAATTAAATCTTTTTGCAAGAGCAATTGGATCGAATACTGTAATCTTTTTTCTTTCAATATTAAGAAGCCCTGAATCCTTTAAATCGCCCAATAATCTTGTAATGGTTACTCTAGTAGAACCAATAGCTTCAGCGATTGCCTGATGTGAGAGTCTTAGATCTATCGTAATACCTTTTTCACCTGCAACTCCAAAGTCCCTACAAAGAACCATTAAAAAACTTACTAAACGAGAAGACATATCTCTGTGTGTAAGAGTTTCTATCATTGTTTCAGTTTGCAGAATCCTACTTGAAAGCCCCTGCAATAGTAATAGTCCTACCGATGCATCTTCCTCTATAGCTCTTAAAACAGAATTTGCAGGTGCTGTTATCATTTCGACTCTTGTGAATGCTATAGCATGGTAAAAACGATCAGATCTATGGCCTGTTAGAAGAGATAAAACACCAAAAAGGCTATTCTCTCTTAAAAGAGCAACTGTTATTTCTTCACCTGACTCATAAACTCTTGACAGCCTTACTGCTCCTCTTCTTATAAGATAAACCCTTTCAGCAGGGTCTCCAGGGAAAAATATTGTTTTAGATCTCTCAACCATTTCTGTACTTGCACCATCAAGTCCTTTAATAACTTCCATTAAAGTTTTATTGATTGGGAAACGTTCTCCAACAGAGTTAAATTTACTTTGTCCGGACGGTTGCGAACTGAAGCGGTTGAATCCTCGTGAAGCAGGTATCATAAGTATCTTAACTATTAAAAAATTTAAGGAGGCAACCTAAAATTTCTTGTATCAACAGTAACAATTTTAAATTCTTATCAATTTATCATTAAGCTTTTTCCAGAAAGTTTCAACATATCTAACCCTTTTTTAAGTAAAATTACACTATATGCAGTGTCAATAGATTCTAATTATACTGCATGTAGAAAGATTCTAAATAATGGTAATGAGTTCATCACATATTTATTCCAAAAGTAATCCTGATGTTGTAAATATAAATACTGCTAACAAAATTAACGTAAAAAGATATAAACAAAACGGACAAATTCAAATCTATCAATCCTTACATCGAGGAAGCTACCCATCTATCATTAGAGACTCTCTAAGAAATGCAGCTCTTGGTAGGAAAGTGCTCTTGATACAATTTATGAAAGGAGGGGTCAATCAAGGTGTTGATAATGCAGTAAAACTATGCGGTAATTTAACTTGGGTAAGATCATCACATTCCCTTGATCAATATAATTCTGAAGCAATTGAAAATAATAAAAATTTGAAAGAATCTATTCATGAATCCACTACTGAATTATGGAATTTTTGTAAAAAAGAACTTCAGTCTGGCGAGAATGACCAAATCATACTTGATGAGATTTTTTTAGCCATTGAGATGAAAATTATCAATAAAGATGATTTGATTTCAACACTTGAAAACCGATTTATATCAGGAGATGTAATCCTTACTGGTACAGATATTCCTAAAGATTTATTATTAATGGCCAATCAAATTACCGAACTTCGCTCATAAAACAATGCTAAAAAATGATCTCTGGATAAATCAAAAAGCCTCGGAAGGAATGATAAATCCCTTTCAATCAAATTTGGTGAGGCATCTTGAGCCTGACAATAAGCAAAAGCCAGTTTTGAGTTACGGATGTTCATCTTATGGCTATGATTTAAGACTTTCATCAAAAGAATTCCTAATTTTCAGACATATCCCTGGGACTGTAATGAATCCCAAAAAATTTAATCCTAATAATTTAGAAAAAACTGTTCTTCACCATGATAATGATGGAGACTTTTTTATTCTTCCAGCTCACTCTTATGGTTTAGGAGTTGCTTTAGAAAAGATGAAAGTACCAGAAAATATAACCGTAATCTGCATTGGTAAAAGTACTTACGCACGACTAGGAATTATTGTTAATACTACGCCTGCAGAGGCAGGGTGGGAAGGACATCTTACTTTAGAGTTTAGTAATAGTTCAGGGGCAGATTGCAGAATTTATGCTGAGGAGGGTATTTGTCAACTACTCTTTTTTGAAGGTGATCCCTGCTCTACAACCTATGAAGATAGAAAAGGTAAATATCAAAACCAACCAGAAAAAGTGACTCTAGCAAAGATCTAAAATGAGTAAAGTTGAACTAATTTCGCTAACTCCTGATGCAGAAAAAACAATGGCTTATATTGCAAGAGTCAGTAATCCAAAAAATCAGGATAATGAAAATTATTCAAAATTGTTGAGTTATTGCATTATCAATGAACATTGGTCAGTTTTTGAACAATCATGCATGACTCTAAAGATAGAAACCAATAGAGGAATAGCTGCCCAAATACTTAGACATAGATCTTTTACCTTTCAAGAATTTTCTCAAAGGTATGCGAAAAGTACTGATCTTGGCGATGATATTCCAATACCAAATCTAAGAAGACAAGATCATAAAAACCGTCAAAATAGCATTGATGATATTCCTTTTGAAATAAAATCTAAATATAAAGAAAAAATTTCTAATCACTTTAAAGAGGCATCAAAACTATATAAAGAGATGCTAAGTGAAGGTATCGCCAAAGAATGCGCAAGATTTATAATGCCCTTAGCCACACCAACAAGAATATTCATGACAGGCTCATGTAGATCTTGGATTCACTACATCAAACTAAGAACAAAAAATGGTACGCAAAAAGAACACATGGAAATAGCAGAAGATTGCAAGAAGGTATTTATAAAATATTTTCCATCTGTTTCTGAAGCTTTAAAATGGGAATAAACTATCCATGACTACGAGGACTAACCTCATTATTTTTATTATCTTTGATTTCTGATAATTCAGAATTTATTATTTTTTCATTAGCATTGACTCCTCTTAATAATTGAGCAATGGATTCTCTTATTTTTATTTCTTCTTGTTTACCAATAAATGTAGATATTAGATTACCCTTTTTATCAAAAAGATTAACCTGAGGAATTCCGTTGACAGCAAACTTCTGGATATAATTACCCCATTTTTGATTATCAACATTTAAAAAAACAAAATTAATATCTTTTTCGTATTCATCTTTTAAAGAAGAAACTTTTGGAGCCATTTCTTTACACACTTCACACCACTCAGCATAAAATTCCAGAAATGTAGGCTTATTATTCGTAAAAGCTATTTCAGGATCAACAGATAATTCTCCAAAACTCTTTAGAAGATAAGTTGATTTTAAAAAAGGCTTTCCAAACAAAATCAGTAAAATAGTAACAATAGATATAATTAAAGTAAGTATTGTTTTTAAATTTGTCTTTAAAATTGGCTCTCGACTCTCAGATTGCACTATTAGTTCCTTACTAGCTAAAGATATCTTAAATAAGTTAAACAAATATAGAGAATTGAAATTTATAAGCTTTTAATCAACTGATAAAATAAGAGCTGAATAATTATCAAAAATTTCTTTGATTCCTGAAATCTAATTATGCAATCAATTTTTGGAACTGATGGAATAAGAGGAAGATTTAATGAAGAGATAACTTATTCTCTAGCATACAAAGTAGGATTTGCTCTAGGTTCGACTTTAAAAAAGAAAAATCCAATATTAATTGGAAGAGATACAAGAATTAGTGGAGATATTCTGCTTCAAGCAATAACGCAAGGTATAAATGAAAGTGGCAAAAAATTTATAAATCTTGGAATCTGCCCTACCCCAGCCATACCTTTTTTAATAAAACAAGAGAACCTGAGTAGTGGGATCATGATATCTGCAAGTCATAATCCACCAGAATATAATGGCATAAAAATTTTTGATCATAATGGTCAAAAAATTACCAAATATTTTGAAAATAAAATTCAAAAATTAGTTGAAGAGTTAAATCACAATATCTCAGTTCCAGGAAAAGTGATCCCCCGAAATACAAATAAAGATCTTATCGATATTTATATCAAAAGCCTAATCCAAACAATGGGTGGAGAAAATCTGAGCGGGTTGAAAATAATATTAGACACATGCTATGGATCAGCTGCAACCTGCGCAAAAAAAATTTTTCAGTCTCTTGGTGCTGATGTAAGAGTTATCAATAACTCCAAAAATGGATTGAAAATAAATTTGAATTGTGGCTCTACAAACCTCGAACCACTAAAAAAAGCATTAAGAGAAAGTGCTGCAGATATGGGTTTTAGCTTCGACGGGGATGCCGATAGAGTAATAGGAATAGATTCAAAAGGCAATGTATTAGATGGAGATCACATTCTTTTTCTTTGGGGTAGAGAACTTATGGACCAAAAAATTCTTACAAATAATTTAATAATATCAACGCAAATGGCAAACTTAGGTTTTGAAAAGGCTTGGAAGAAAATTGGAGGAATTTTATACAGAACTGATGTAGGAGATAAAAATGTGCATGATGCAATTAAGGAAAAAAGAGCAGATTTAGGAGGTGAGCAATCAGGTCATATACTTTCAAAAATTAATAACTTTTCTGGAGATGGGATACTTACTGCACTTCAAATTTCAAAATTTTGTAAAAAGAAAAATATTAATTTAAATGATTGGCTTAAAAGTAGTTTCCAACCTTATCCTCAAAAACTAACCAATATCAATCTTGATTTTAATATTAATAAATTAAATCCAGAAACCAAAATCTTGATTGATCAAACTATAGAGTTTTTTCAGAAAATATATTCGGATAATTGTAGAGTTTATATAAGGCCTAGCGGCACAGAACCGGTTATGAGAGTTCTTGTTGAAGCCAAAAATCATAAGAAAGTTCATTCTTTATCAAGCGAAATAACAAACAAACTCTTTTTAGAAATTGATAAAATAATACATTAATGGTGCATTAAATTTTTATATAAATCCTTTCAAAAATATTAAGTTGGTTAACAATCACATATTTTTCCCGATTAGTTTTAACTTGATTTGGATTAAAACTTTCAGAATAATTAAAATCTTTTTTATCTATTTTTTTAAAATAAAAATTACTTGATATGGTGTAATCCATATAATCGAATAAATCCTTTACATCCGTTTTTATAAAAATTAAGGTACCTTTTTGCAAAGAATTTGAGAGAATATTAATAAATTCTCGCTGAATTACACGCCTTTTATAATGTCTCTTTTTAAACCATGGATCAGGGAAATTAAAAGAAATACTTTTTAGATTTTTGATAATAAAGTTACCTTGGACATCATTTAAAATATTATTAGCATTACCAAATATAAAATATAGATTTTTGATTTCTCTTTCAAGCACTTTTAATTTAGCATTTTTGACTAATTTTTCACGGATTTCAATTCCTAAATAATTCCAACTGGTATTAACTAAAGCTAAATCAAATAAAAACTCACCAGCTGCACAACCTACATCCAAATGAAGATTCGATTTAGAATCACCAAACATTTCATTCAAAGAAGGTATTCTCTCAATTTGATTGAAATTACTACTAAGGGGGTTAACATGCTGTCTCATACAATTAACAATATATTTCTAGGAAATAATATAAGGATGCATAATATTCATAACTATGACAATAGTAAGTTCAAAAGTAAGAGTTTGATGTTTAATTATTATGTGTTTAAAAAGAAAAAGTTTTGAACGTTTTTAATCAACTTTCTATTTGGCTATCCTTTCAACTTTCAATAATTTTCCTTATTGGTATTCCCGTTACCCTATCCTGCTGGTCAATTAAAAAAAGAAATAAACCAGTTAATAAACTTCTATCAATTTATTGGAAAATATCCCTTTTATTTTTTATAAGCCTTCTACTTTTAATAGGAAAGTATAATTATGCACTTGTAATAACTAATATTTCTACATTATTAATGACAGTTTCAGTTTGGTTTTGGAATGATATTAATGATGAATTAAGAGAATATAGTTTTTCTTACGCCCTCACCACAACGACAAAAATATGGAGATGGACGATAACTTTTATATCTCTTAATTTCTTTATTCAAAGTTTGCAAAACTTCAACTGCTTTTCTTTTATTAATTCGGATGAGTGTGCAATATGGCTTCAGCCTTCTTCAAATTTGTATATTATTATAAAAAATTTATTTAATTTTTTCTTTGGAGCTACATTTACTCAGCCTATTGCAAAATTTTTAGGGTTATTTGCATTATTAATCTATATTTTAGGGCTTATTCAATGGTCATTAATCAAATTACCTAAAAACGGAAGAAACTCTTGCTTCTCAGAAAATGGCAAAAATTGATTTAATAAATAGTCTTGAAAAAATAAGTTCCGAGATGCCTGATAGGATACTTAAACTAGAGGGTTTCATTCTAAAAGAAAATCAAAAAGAACAATTAGAAATACTTATTTTCAGGGGTTACAGTAGCTCAACAACTCACCCTATTGAAATAGATTCAGAAAAAAAAGTTATAGCACTTACTTATATAATTAAAAACTTTAAACTTTATAAGGCACCGTTAATAGAAACAGAAGGAAATTTTATAAGAGAAAATCAAAACTCAGTTTTCTTTTTGAATCAAAAAAACTGGATTTAAATAAATTCGAGATTAATAATATTTGAACATCTTTTGCATAATTTTGTATTTTGGATTCCATTAAAAGTTTCTTTTTGATAATGCCAACATCTATCACATTTTTGACCTTGAGCTTTTAATATCTGAATTTTACCAAATGCATTGTTATCAATAATCAGAGAATTCTCCATCAATTCAGATACCACTTGGAAGTTTGATACTATAAGCCAATCCCTAAATAAATCTACATCTTGATGGCCAAATTCTTTTAGCCAGGTAAGTGAATCTTTTAAAACTTTATCTTCAGGTAAATAATTAACTTCAGTTTCTAAAGCTGCTCCAATTATTTGTTTGTTCCTACATTCTTCTATAGCCTTGTTTATTTCAACTCTCAAATTTCTTAAATTTGCTATGTGCTCATTAATTATTTGATTTTTCCATGACTGCGAAAATAGTGGCCAACCTCTTTGAAAGACTGATTTTTCTTTAGTTGAATATGGGATATTTTGCCAAATATCTTCAGCCATATGACAAAGCACTGGAGAGATAAGCACTGCTAAATTTTCTACAACTTTTGACATGACGAACTGACATGATCTTCTCCTAAATTGTGATTTAGAACTTACGTATAACCTATCCTTCGCAATATCCAAATAAAAATTTGAAAGATCTACAACACAAAAACTTTGCAAGATTTGGAAAAATTTTGAAAATTCATAATTTTCATAAGCATTTGATATTTGATCTGTAACCTCAGCTAATCTGCCTAACATCCATTGATCTAAGAGAGGCAATTGATCGATTTCAAAACTATCAATTTTAGGATCATAATCATGAATATTACCTAAAAGATATCTTGCAGTATTACGAACTTTTCTGTAAACATCTGAAAGTTGCTTGAGTATATTTGAACCAATTGGAACATCTACTGAATAATCTACAGAACTTACCCATAGCCTTAAAACATCAGCACCATAAGCAGGGTCAGTTTTTTTATTATTACCTCCATTAATAATTATATTTGGATCAACAACATTTCCTAAGGATTTGCTCATTTTTCTTCCGTTTTCATCAAGTGCAAAACCATGAGTTAAAACTTTCTTATATGGAGGTTTATTATTGACTGCAACAGATGTTAGCAACGAAGACTGAAACCATCCTCGATGTTGATCTGAGCCCTCTAAATAAAGATCTGCTGGATACTTTAATTCACTTCTGAGTTGACATACTGCGGCCCAGCTAGATCCTGAATCGAACCAAACATCCATTGTATCTGTCCCTTTTTTCCATAGATCCGATTCTTTTGCATAATTTTCTGGCAAAAGATTCTTAACATCCCAATCCCACCAAATATCTGCTCCATGTTCACTAAAAAGTTCTTGAATATGATTAATTATCTCGTTGTTAAGAAGAATCTCATTACCATTTTTTTTATAAAAAACTGGAATGGGTACTCCCCAAGACCTTTGTCTAGAAATACACCAATCTCCTCTACCAACAACCATAGAGTAAATTCTTTTCTTTCCAGTCTCTGGCATCCATTCAACATCTTCGATTGCCTTTAATGCAGATGATCTAAAACCATTTACAGATGCGAACCATTGTTCTGTTGCCCTAAAAATAGTTGGTTTTTTAGTTCTCCAATCATACGGATATCTATGCTTATAATTTTCTTGTAATAGAAGCAGATTATTTCCTTTTAAATATTCAATAATTAAATCATTTGCATCTTTAAGGACATTTGATCCTTTGAATTGGCCAGCATATTCATTTAAGTTGCCTTTTTCATCTACGACACATGTTATTGGTAAATCATATTTTTGACCCACATTAAAATCATCTATCCCATGACCAGGCGCAGTATGAACAATTCCAGTCCCTGATTCTGTAGTAATATAATCTCCTCCAATTACAATTCTGCAATTTTTATTCTTAGAGGGATGTTGATATTCAATATTTTCCAATTTAGAGCCTTTAACCTCTAAAATCACCTCGAAATCTTTATTAAATTTCTTACTTATTTCAGAAGATAAATCCTTAGCAAAAAGGTAAATTCGTTTCTCTTCATCGATAGCAAAAACGTACTTTATTTTTGGATTTACTGCAACTGCTTCATTTGCAGGTATTGTCCAAGGAGTAGTGGTCCAAATAGTTATGAAAGAATTATTTTGAAAAAAATCTTTTGTGATATTAAGATTTTCTTGGATGAAATTTAATAGAATTTCTTCAGATATTTTAGTGATTTTTAATGAAACATAAATACTTTTTGAATAATGTTCTTCAGGATATTCTAATTCTGCTTCTGCAAGCGCGGTCCTCGAACTTGGACTCCAATGAACAGGTTTAAGACCTCGATATATATAACCATTTAAAAACATTTTTCCAAACACTCCAATCTGAGCAGATTCATAACTTTTCTTAAGAGTTAAGTAAGGGTTATCCCAATCTCCCCATATGCCCCACCTTTGGAAACCCACCATTTGATTATGAATTTGGATATGGGCATATTCTGTTGCTTTTTTTCTTAGATTTAGAGTATCAAGATTCTTTCTTTCATCAGATTTTAAATTCTGAAGAACTTTTAATTCAATAGGTAATCCATGACAGTCCCAGCCAGGTACGAAATGAACCCTAAACCCTCTTAAGGTTTTGTACTTATTTATTATGTCTTTTAAAACTTTATTAAGTGCATGACCCATATGAAGCGCTCCATTAGCATAGGGAGGGCCATCATGTAATGTAAATATTTCACCTGAATTACTTGAACCTAATTGAAAATCAATATCATTGTTAGCCCAAAAATTCTGAATCTCAGGTTCTCTTACAACTGAGTTAGCACGCATTGAGAAGTCAGTTTTTAATAAATTTAAAGTTTCTTTATAAGAAAAGACTGATTTTTGTTCTTTGCTATCTTGAGATTTCATACGATGATATAAGGAATATTGTTGATCAAAAGAATTATTTAAATAAATCTAACTCATTATATTCTTTCTTAATTGAACTGTAATTTTTTTTGGGATGTTTCAAATAAACAATTTATTTGATCTCAGGCTTTTATATTATCATTTTTATCATTTCTTACCCACTTTTTTTGGGTTGTATTTTTATTATTGCTACCTAAATTAAAAAATTTTGAAGGTTTCGTGAAATCATCAAATACCAGATTAATAGATTCTAATATTTTCGAAAAGTTATTTTTAAACTCCAAAAAGGTAGTTAATTTTTTCTTTTCATTATCTGTCAATTGGTACCATCTAGATAAAAAAAGCTCTACTAGATAAAAAATAACTAGTACTGTTAAAAAAAGGAAAATTACAGAAAATGATTCATCTACTGTTTTATTTTTAATTATTAATATCAAACCTATTAATAAATTTAAAAAAGCGTTTATTAAGTCTTTTGGTTTGCCTAGCTCAAGATAAATTATCGGTACAGTTAGAAATATGGTTCCGATAAAAATATAAAAAGTTCCCAAATAAAATATCAAACTATTCATTAAGTTAATTACTTAATTAAATTATAAGAGTTGATATAAATAAACAAACTATCTATCAGAATTCCCTTAAGTGCGGTCGGGGAGACTTGAACTCCCACACCCGAAGATACGAGTACCTAAAACTCGCGCGTCTACCAATTCCGCCACGACCGCTCAAATAAAATAATAATTGAAAGAGGTTTATTTTAAAAATTTTTTTTCTTAAGATGATTAATTTGACACATTAAATTAATTTAAAAATCTCTTAAAAGAAATTTTTTATGTTTGAGCATGCAATCACCTAAAAATATTAGTTATATTGTTTAAAGAATAAAAGAAACGATTTCAAACTTAACCAGTAAAAATACAACGAAAAATACTAATTCTTCAAAAACATTTAATTGGCAAAAAGAGATTAAAAATTACGTAGATCCGCCAAGTTTTTGGAATCCAACATTAGGTTTGTTTTTTGGCGGTTATTTTCTCGCTTTTCTTAGCATATGGCAATGGTACAGAGGTGTTTGGCCGTTACCTTTACTTGTAGCCACTGCTTTTTTAGCTCTTCATATTGAAGGTACTGTTATTCATGATGCCTGTCATAAAGCTGCTCATCCAGTTCCTTGGATAAATCAAGCGATGGGCCATGGCTCAGCTATTCTATTAGGCTTTAGCTTCCCAGTTTTTACTAGAGTTCATTTACAACATCATATTCACGTAAATCACCCAAAAAATGATCCAGATCATATTGTCAGTACTTTTGGTCCAATTTGGCTAATTGCTCCAAGATTTTTTTACCATGAGGTGTTTTTCTTTCAAAGAAAACTCTGGCGAAGATATGAATTACTACAATGGGGAATTGAAAGATCCATATTCTTAACAATTATCTTGGCAGGTCTGAAATTTGACTTTATGAATTTAATTTATAATTTATGGTTCGGACCAGCATTAATGGTAGGAGTCACTTTAGGAATATTTTTTGATTATTTACCCCATAGACCATTTCGATCAAGAAATAAATGGATAAATTCTCGAGTTTATCCAAGCAAATTTATGAATTTATTAATAATGGGACAAAATTACCATCTCATTCATCATCTATGGCCTTCCATTCCTTGGTTTGAATACAAAATAGCTTATGAAAAAACTAAGCCTTTATTGGATAAAAAAGGCTCCCCTCAAAGGGTTGGAATATTTGAAAGTAAAGAAGATATTTTTAATTTTATTTATGATTTATTAATAGGTGTAAGGAGTCATAGCAAAAAGAGGGGGAAAATAAGAAAAATCATAAATTTATATCCAGGCTTTAAGATAAAAAAAATTTTATTAAAGATAGTCAACAAAACATTTATTGGAAGCAACTAACTTATTCATTCATTAATAATTTTTGGTACTTTAAAATATTTATCTTCTCTCGATGGACCCAATCCTAAAATTTCTTCATTGCAATCAGAATTTTTCTTTTCGTCTTTTCTAAATACATTTACAACCTCTATAGCTCTCGTCGTACAGGGGACATCATCTGTATCAATTTTTTCAAGTTGTCTTATGTAATCCAATATCTTTTCTAATTGTTGTGCATGATTATTAATTTCATTCTCGTTAAGTTCTAATCTTGCTAAATGAGCAACTTTTTTTACTTCCTCTTTAGTTATTTTTGTCATACATTTAATATCTTTCTTATTAAATAATAGTTTATTAAGAACAACTTATTTACATATCCTTTGAATTTCAAATAATTTAAAAAAATAATCACATCTTTTTGAAAATCAATATCAATTAATAGCCTTAATTATTTTTCTCAGCTAAATATGTTATTAGATAGATATTGAAAAATAGAAGAAAAATTCTTTTCAAAAAATTTTTTTTATCGGCACTCTAAACTTGTTGCTCCTGACTTAATAGGCTGTTACCTCATAAAAAAAAATAATGAGATAGATCAAGTTAAAGGAGTAATTGTTGAAACTGAAGCGTATTCACAGGAAGAAGAGGCCTGTCATGGCTACCGCAAAATGACTGAATCAAACAAATCATTATTTGGAAAACCTGGCACATTTTATATTTACAAATCTTATGGCATTCATCATTGTTTAAACATAGTTACTGATAAAGAAAATTTTGCGAGTGGTGTTTTGATAAGATCAGTTTTTATCTCTAATAAGAATGAAAGATTAGCTTCTGGACCTGGCCTAGTAACAAAAACATTCAGTGTAGACATTTCATTTAACTCACTTGAAGTTCTTAATAACAAATCTTTATGGATTTCTCCACGAGACTCCTCTCTAGAAGAAAAAGATCTTATTCAAACTACGAGAATTGGCATATCAAAGGCAAAAAATATAAAATGGCGTTGGTATCTCAAAAATAGTAGGAGTGTAAGTAAAAGATTAAAAGGTGACAGAACACCTAAATTTCAATAATCATTTATCTTTTTAAGCGTAATGCAAATTTGGCCTCATAAACATATCCACACACTAGCTAATTTTTCAATTAAAGATTATGAGTCAGTATTTGAATTAGCTAATAGATTCGATGCACTAAAGAATGCAGGAACAAAAAAGATACCGGCCTTACAAGGGACTTTGGTAACGTCTTTATTTTTTGAAGCTAGTACAAGAACAAAAAATAGTTTTGAGCTTGCAGCAAAAAGACTTTCTGCTGATGTCCAAACGTTTGCGCCATCCTCCAGCTCTTTAACAAAAGGCGAAACAATAATTGATACAGCCATAACTTATTCTGCTATGGGGGCAGATACATTAGTCATCAGACATTCATCAAGTTATATAACCTTTGAGATCGCAAAAAAACTTGATGCAATAAATGCCAAGACTTCGGTTCTTAATGCGGGAGACGGATTACATAGTCACCCCAGCCAAGGATTGCTTGACATCTATACATTGATAAAATTCTTTTCCCAAAAAACACTGAATCCAGAGGTTTTAAATTCCAAAAAAATTTTAATAATTGGCGACGTTAATCATTCAAGAGTTGCCAGATCTAATCTTTGGGCTTTGAGTGCATTCGGCGCCGATATAATCTTATGTGGTCCTAAGACATTAATACCTGATGAATTTATCAATTTTTTAAAAACCCCCGCGCCAAATCAAACAGAAGATCCTGTTAAATCAAGAGGTTCCATAACAATTTCTAGATCATTGGAAGAATCAATAAAAATTGCAGATGCGATTATTGTTTTAAGACTCCAGAAAGAGAGAATGATGGAAAATTTACTAAGTAGCATTGATTCATATAGTTTAGATTATGGCTTAACCGCAGAGAAATTATCCTTAAATAATAAAGAGATTCCAATTCTACATCCCGGTCCTATTAATAGAGATATTGAAATAAGTAGTAAAGTGGTAGATCTATATCCTAATTGCTTAATTAATAATCAAGTTGCAAATGGTATCCCTATAAGAATGGCTTTGCTTTATCTATTACAGAAACACAACAAGTAAATTTATAGCAACTTAAGACTTTCAGTAAAGAAACCATAAAATAATCCCAATCTTAAAGAATCTAATAAAAGTATTAAAAATTTCTTTTTCCTTTCAAATCTAAAATTTCTTCTCAAAACTATTAAAAACTCAATAAAAACTACTGATAAAAAAGCGGCTACAGGATCCATGAGTTCCACAACGGCGCTTACCATGCCAAGAGAACTTCCAAAAAAGTATCCGATTAAAAGTGTAATCAACGATATTGAATATCTTCGCCACGGATTATTAGCCCAAATACTTAATGTCTCAATATTTTCCACAATTTTTAGCTGAAATTTTGTCTTTTGAGGTTTAACAACCATCTTTGATTGAACTAAGCCGCTTCAGTGTTTGATTGAATTTTAGTATTTCCTTCTATTAATTCAAGTAATGCTTCCAACTGAGCCATTAACCCTCTTAATTCGCCTGGCTCAGGGAAAAGGTCATCTTCTTTTATTCCTAAATGCATTTCTCTGAGCTCTTGCCTTAAATAGCGTATGTGACTAATGACTTGCTCTCTTTTGGTTTGTGACATGATATGAATTTTTGAATATATCTTAAGAAAGAATATTTTTGAAGAGGAGAGTTTGCATATTTATGACTGAGAATGAAGATAAATGACCTAACAACAATTTAAAAGATTATGAAAATTGAAAACTATCATATCCTTGAAAATATGTACTTAATTCTTATATCAATTTTAAATAATTACTTGAGGCTTTATTATTAGAATATATTGACTTTACTCAATATGAAATTTATTTCTGAAAATAAAATAAGTGAGGAACTAGTAAATTCTTTTGATGAAGAAATGACCTTTGAGCTCGCTAAAAGGCTAGAGGAGGATAATTATAATACTCCATTTGATGGTTTAAAAGACTGGCACTTACTGAGGGCTCTTGCAATCAATAGGCCTGAATTAACTACTAATTATACCCATCTCCTCGATCAGGAACCGTTCGATGAAAACTAAAGGTAAGGACTCCAAAATAAAGGTTCTTTTATTAATAACTGGAAGTATTGCAGCTGTAAGAATTCCATTATTAGTTAGCCAATTAGCGAAAGAAAATTATGAAATAAGATGCGTTTTATCAAAAAATGCAGAAAAGTTAATAAAGCCGCTTTCTCTTTCTATTTTAAGTAGAAACCCCTGCATTTTAGAAAATGATCAATGGTCTGATGGTCAATCAACACCTCTTCACATAGAACTAAGTAATTGGGCTGATATTTTAATCATCGCTCCTTTAACAGCGACAACATTAGCAAAATGGGTAACTGGAAATGCAGATGGATTGATCCCAAGCATCTTAATAGCAAATATAAAGCCAATTATTGTTGCACCAGCAATGAATACACAAATGTGGCTAAATAAAGCTGTCCAAAAAAATTATGAGAATTTACAGAATTACGAAAATGTTTTATCTTTGCATCCAAGTGAAGGCCTCTTAGCATGTGATGCTATTGGCATCGGTAAGATACCTCCTAATGATCTAATCCAATTAGCTCTTGAATTTATAGCTTCATATAAACAAAATGAATATCGCAAAGATTTACTCAATAAAGAAATTTTAATAACTGGAGGGTGTACCTCAGAGAAAATTGACGCGGCAAGACACATTACTAACAAAAGTTCTGGAGCTATGGGCTTACTTCTTTCTCAAGTAGCGAGGTTCAGGGGAGCACAAGTAAAATATGTTCATGGTCCTCTGAAAATCGATAAGAATCTTACTGATGGAATAAAAAGATATGAAATTGAAACTAGTGTTGATTTAATTAGGGCACTTAATAATGAAATATCAAATTGCGATTATTTTTTCATGAATGCAGCAGTATCTGATTTCAAAATAACCTCTGATACTTCAACTAAAATTCCAAAAAATCAAATTAATGCTCATTTGAATCAAAACTTCGAGCTAGTCCCAGATATTTTAAAAACAATTAGTAAATCAAAAAAAGATCACCAAGTGTTTGTAGGCTTTTGTGCTTTTACAGGATCTATCGAAGAAGCACGAATGACAATTAAAGAAAAGATTATCCAAAAGGGTTGTGATTATCTATTCGCAAATCCAATTGATCTTGAAGGCCAAGGATTTGGCTTTTTGGCACAAAATGAAGGTTGGTTATTCGATACAAATAATAGGGAACATTACATTAACAAAACATCAAAAATTGATTTAGCAAATAAATTAATAACCCAAATTATTTCATTAAAAAAATAAAAAAAATTTTTTTAATTTGTATTTTTTTGTAATCTTAATCATTAAAAATAATGTGATAGCTTAAAATAATTCCAGTTTTTTAAAATCTAAAAAGCTACGGGTTGTTTCGAGGATTTAATAGTCCTATCTTTTATGGTCCTTTCCCTTGTAATATCCGTACTGAACTTATTAGATGACCTTTAATCTATCGTCACAGAACTTTACTGCAACTTTAATTATGAGAATTCGTTCTTTCTTAGCTTTTGTTATTTCAATTTGTATAACTTTTGCTTTCGTACCTGTTAAAACATTTGCTTTTTCTGAAAGAGGAAATGCACAATTCACAGATGTTGTTAACACAGGAAAAGCTAATGATTGCCCTACATTAGACTCATCTCTTGTCGGATCAATATCTCTAGGAAATGGAGATAGCCTTAAAGGAATATGCATGCATCCAACAGAAGTTTATGTAAAAGTGCCAGGGACAAAACGAAAAGCTGCAGAATTTGTTTCTACAAAAATTATTAGTCCTAGAAATAACACCACAGTGACAGAAGTTTATGGAGATATAGATTCAGGAACTTTTACAGAAAAAGGTGGTATTGATTTTCAACTTATTACTGTATTAACTCCTGGTGGTTTAGAGGTGCCATTTGCATTCTCAGCAAAAGATCTTACAGCTGATTTACCTTCATCAATTGAGCCAGGCACTGAGGTTAGTGGTTCAACATTTACACCTAACTACAGAACTGGTGACTTTTTAGATCCTAAGGCAAGAGCTAAAAATACTGGTGTTGAATATGCTCAAGGTTTAGTTGCATTAGGAGGAGATGACGAAGAACT
Source organism: Prochlorococcus sp. AG-449-O05 (assembly GCA_003212195.1). Taxonomy (GTDB): domain Bacteria; phylum Cyanobacteriota; class Cyanobacteriia; order PCC-6307; family Cyanobiaceae; genus Prochlorococcus_A. The sequence continues at coordinate 33,965 of QCQM01000004.1, forward strand.
TGCAAAAGAAAATATTAAAGTTGATGTAAACGGTACTGGCGTTATTACTCTTTCAATCAACAATGTAGATTCTGACACAGACGAATTTGCTGGTACTTTTGAAGCAATCCAACCTTCAGATACAGATATGGGTTCCAAGGATCCACTTGATGTAAAAATAATTGGTGAGCTTTACGGAAGAAAGGCATAAATCCTGCTTAAGAGTAAAAGGGGGTTAAACCCCTTTTTTTTTTTCAAAATTTTTCTTTATCAATTTAAAAAATGGAATTACAACAAAAAACTAAAAAAGATACTAATGGACTAATACCGCCTTATGGAGGCGAACTGAAAAATTTAATTATCAAAGATAAAAATCTTAAAAATGATCTTATCTCTAAAGCTACTTATGAGTTTGAATGTAGCGAGAGAAATGCATGCGATGTAGAACTTTTGATAGTTGGAGCTTTTTCTCCATTGGAAGGATTTATGGATGAAAATAACTATAATTCGGTAATTAAAAATAATAGAAATACAAATGGGTTGCTTTTTGGCTTGCCTATAGTATTTGATTCAAATAATGAAAAAGTAAAAGCTGGAGAGACAATATTGCTTACTTATAAAAAACAAAAAATAGCAGTTTTAGAAGTGAGCTCTAAATGGGAGCCTGACAAATCCTTAGAAGCTGAACTTTGTTATGGTACTAATTCTTTAGATCATCCTGCTGTTAAGATGATTTTTAACGAGAGAGGGAGATTTTATATAGGAGGGAGAGTTTATGGGTTCGAACTACCAATTAGAGAATTCCCCTGCAAAACCCCAGAAGAAGTTAGATCTACACTGCCATCAAATCATGATGTAGTTGCATTTCAATGCAGAAATCCAATTCATAGAGCACATTATGAATTATTTACTAATGCCTTACTTTCAGATAATGTCTCCTCTAACTCAGTTGTTTTAGTTCATCCAACTTGTGGACCAACTCAACAAGATGATATCCCTGGAAAAGTTAGATATTTGACCTATAAAGAATTAGAAGAGGAAATATCTGATAAAAGAATAAAATGGGCTTTTTTACCTTATTCAATGCATATGGCAGGGCCAAGAGAAGCTCTTCAACATATGATAATCAGAAGAAATTATGGCTGCACCCACTTTATTATTGGTAGAGATATGGCTGGTTGTAAGTCTTCATCAACTGGTGAAGATTTTTATGGTCCATATGACGCCCAGAATTTTGCGAATAAGTGTGCAGATGAATTGATGATGCAAACTGTCCCTTCAAAAAATTTAGTTTATACAAAAGAAAAAGGATACATAACAGCTGAAGAAGCTAAAGAATTTAATTATGAAATTATGAAACTTAGTGGTACTGAATTTAGAAAAAAATTGAGGAATGGTGAACCAATTCCTGAATGGTTTGCATTCAAAAGTGTAGTAGATGTTCTAAGACGCTCTTAATATTGTTTTATTATTAGTATTATAGATTTATTAAAGAATTTTTATCGTGAACAAACGTTGGAGAAACGTAGGACTTTATGTTCTAGCCGTTATTACTGTAATTTTCATTGGTACTTCAGTTTTTGATAAACCTAGTACTGAAAGTTCTACAAAGACCTTGAGATATAGTGATTTTATAGAGGCAGTACAGGATAAAGAAATCAGTAGAGTCCTAATATCTCCAGATAATGCCACAGCTCAAGTTGTTGAAAATGATGGGAGCAGGTCTGAGGTCAATTTAGCCCCTGACAAAGATTTATTAAAAATACTGACTGAGAATAATGTAGATATAGCTGTAACTCCTACAAAATTAGCTAACCCATGGCAACAGGCTGTAAGTAGCTTAATTTTCCCAGTACTTTTGATTGGAGGCCTATTTTTTCTTTTCAGAAGATCCCAAAGTGGTAATGCTGGAGGCGGCAACCCTGCCATGAGTTTTGGCAAAAGCAAAGCTAGACTGCAAATGGAACCATCTACACAAGTTACTTTTTCAGATGTTGCTGGTGTTGAAGGTGCAAAATTAGAACTCACAGAAGTTGTAGATTTTCTTAAGAGTCCAGATAGATTTACCGCAGTCGGAGCAAAAATTCCAAAAGGAGTTCTTCTTGTCGGCCCTCCTGGTACAGGAAAAACATTACTAGCAAAAGCAGTAGCAGGAGAAGCAGGTGTTCCTTTCTTCTCTATATCTGGTTCAGAATTTGTAGAGATGTTTGTTGGAGTTGGAGCTAGTAGAGTTAGAGATCTTTTTGAACAAGCTAAAAAGAATGCTCCTTGTATTGTGTTTATTGACGAAATAGATGCAGTTGGAAGACAAAGAGGAGCTGGTATGGGCGGAGGAAATGATGAAAGAGAACAAACATTAAACCAACTTCTAACAGAAATGGATGGTTTTGAAGGTAATTCAGGAATAATAATAGTTGCTGCAACCAACAGACCAGATGTCTTAGATTCAGCTTTAATGCGTCCTGGAAGATTCGATAGACAGGTAACAGTAGATCGACCAGATTATGCTGGAAGATTGCAGATATTAAATGTTCATGCGAAAGATAAAACACTTTCAAAAGACGTTGATCTAGATAAAGTTGCCAGAAGAACACCAGGATTTACAGGTGCAGATTTAGCTAATCTTTTAAATGAAGCAGCAATACTAGCAGCTAGAAAAGATCTAGATAAAGTAAGTAACGATGAAGTTGGTGATGCCATTGAAAGAGTTATGGCTGGCCCAGAAAAGAAAGATAGAGTCATCAGTGATAAGAAAAAAGAATTAGTTGCTTATCACGAAGCTGGTCATGCACTCGTTGGAGCATTAATGCCTGATTATGACCCAGTAGCAAAAGTCTCAATCATTCCAAGAGGTCAAGCTGGGGGTCTAACCTTCTTTACTCCAAGTGAAGAAAGGATGGAATCTGGTCTTTACTCCCGTTCTTACCTTCAAAATCAAATGGCTGTAGCTCTTGGTGGAAGAGTTGCTGAAGAAATAGTATATGGCGAAGAAGAGGTAACTACGGGAGCTTCAAATGATTTACAACAAGTTGCAAATGTAGCAAGACAAATGATCACTAAATTCGGTATGAGTGACAAAATAGGTCCAGTTGCTTTAGGTCAATCTCAAGGTGGAATGTTTCTCGGGAGAGATATGAGTTCTACAAGAGATTTTTCTGAGGACACAGCTGCAACAATTGATGTAGAGGTTTCAGAACTTGTTGATGTTGCCTATAAGAGAGCTACAAAAGTTTTAACAGATAACAGGACTGTTCTTGACGAAATGGCTCAAATGCTAATTGAAAGAGAAACTATAGATACTGAAGATATCCAAGACTTGCTCAACCGCTCAGAAGTAAAAGTCGCAAACTATATTTAACGCGGAAGTTTAAATTTTTAATGAATGATAAAGAAGATTCTTTTTCGGAGTTCCTGAAAATTGAGTCTTTTTTTTTACTTATAAAACCTGAAGATAATATTTACTCAAATACCTCTATAAAAAATTCATTTTTTGAAGAATTAGAAAACTTAGTAAAATTAGGATTAAAGAATATTGAAATAAGTTGGTCTAACAACGAAAATTGGTTCGATTTTGTATCCGATATCAAAATTAAATATCCAAGAATTAATTTAGGCTCTGCCTCTATAGTTAATAAGCAATCAATAGAAGATTCTTTAAAAATTGGATTAAATTTTTCGATGATGAAATTTTGGGATAAAGATCTTTTCAATTATGCGCAGTCAAAAAATTATTTATTAATTCCTGGAATTAATAATTTAAAAGATCTTAAGGAAGCGATAGATTTAAATTGCAATATTATCAAAATTTACCCAATAAAAAGTAAAGATAGTTCGATAAATATACCCAACTATAAAAATGTTTATTTCATTGCGGCTGGAGGACTATCAATCAATGATTTAAAAACTTATAAATCTTTAGGGTATAAAGCAATTGTAATTGGAGATAAAGCTATCAAAAATAAAAAATTTGATCCAAAAATATATGAATGGCTCAAAAATAATTAAGTTAAAGATAAATAAAATTTATTCAACAAAACTACTACTTATTTATTAAGTCACATTGAGCATGATGTAGAAGCAAATGATCAGCAAGTACTAAAGCTACCATAGCATCAACCATGGGAACTGCTCTTGGTAGAACGCATGGATCGTGTCTCCCTTTTGCTTTCATAAGTACTTCTTTACCTTCAGCATTTACTGTTTTCTGTTCTTTCCCGATGGTTGCTGTAGGTTTAAAAGCTATCTTCATCTCGATATTTTCGCCATTACTTATTCCGCCCTGTATACCTCCTGAATTGTTTGATGTTGTTCTTAACTTACTTATATCATCAGACTTGATGAAGGCATCATTATGTTCGCTTCCTTTTAAATAAGTTCCAGAGAAACCTGAACCTATTTCAAAGCCTTTTGTGGCAGGCAAAGACATCAAAGCCTTTGCCAAATCAGCTTCTAATTTATCAAAAACAGGCATTCCAAGACCAGAGGGAACATTTCTTACTAGACATTCAATAACACCGCCGCAAGAGTCTCCTTGACGCTTTAATTCCTTAATTCTCTCGATCATTTCTGTTGATACCTTTTCATCAGGACATCTAACAATATTAGAATCTATTTTTTTGAGAGAAATCTTCTCTTTATTTATATCAGAATCAATATCATGTATACGCTTTACCCAAGATAGTATTTCAATTTTACAGAAGGTTTTTAATAATTGTTTTGCTACAGCACCAGCAGCTACTCTCCCAATTGTTTCTCTAGCAGAAGCTCTTCCACCGCCAGAACTTGCCTGAATTCCATATTTCAGATGATATGTACCATCTGCATGAGAAGGTCTAAATACCTGCTCCAAATTATTATAATCTCCTGGTCTTTGATCCTTATTTCTTACCAACATTGCTATTGGAGTTCCAAGTGTTATCCCTTCTTTTATCCCACTTAATATTTCAATTTTATCTTCTTCATTTCTGGGTGTTGTAATGTCACTTTGGCCAGGTCTGCGCCTATCTAATTCATTTTGTATCAGCTTTATATCAACTTTTAGCTTAGGTGGACATCCATCAAGGATAACTCCTACCGCACCACCATGTGATTCTCCAAAAGTACTAACACGAAAAATTTTTCCAAAACTACTACTCATAGAAATATCAAATGTTTTATCTATATATAAACATTATATGAAACCAATTGAAAATTAAACAAAAAAAAGCCCCCAAAAAGGGGGCTTGTAAGTTTAAGAACTTTAAGCTTAACCGATAGCTGGAGCTGAAAGAGCTACTGTTGTAGACTCAGCTGCTGCTAGATCAAGTGGGAAGTTGTGAGCGTTACGCTCGTGCATTACTTCCATACCTAGGTTTGCTCTGTTAAGAACGTCACCCCATGTAGGAACAATCTTACCGTTTGCATCAACAACTGACTGGTTGAAGTTGAAACCGTTAAGGTTGAATGCCATTGTGCAGATACCCATTGAAGTTAACCATACACAAACAACTGGGAATACAGCTAGGAAGAAGTGAAGACTTCTGCTGTTGTTGAAACTTGCATATTGGAAGATCAAACGACCGAAGTAGCCATGAGCTGCAACGATGTTATATGTTTCTTCTTCTTGTCCGAACTTGTAACCATAGTTCTGAGATTCTGTCTCAGTTGTTTCTCTGATTAGAGATGAAGTAACAAGTGAACCGTGCATAGCTGAGAATAAAGATCCTCCGAACATACCAGCAACACCAGCCATGTGGAATGGGTGCATAAGAATGTTGTGCTCTGCCTGGAAAACAAACATGAAGTTGAATGTTCCAGAGATACCTAGAGGCATTCCGTCAGAGAATGAACCTTGACCGAATGGGTATACAAGGAATACTGCGAAAGCTGCTGAAACTGGTGCAGAGTATGCAACACAGATCCATGGACGCATACCTAAACGGTATGAAAGCTCCCACTGTCTTCCCATGTATGCTGAGATACCAATTAGGAAGTGGAAAATTACAAGCTGGTAAGGACCACCGTTGTATAACCACTCATCTACAGTAGCTGCTTCCCAAATTGGGTAGAAGTGTAGACCAATAGCGTTAGATGAAGGAACAACTGCACCTGAGATGATGTTGTTGCCATATAGGAATGAACCAGCAACTGGCTCTCTAATTCCGTCGATGTCTACTGGTGGTGCTGCGATGAATGCAACGATGAAGCAAGCCGCTGCTGTAAGAAGGCATGGAATCATTAAGACGCCGAACCAACCAACATAAATTCTGTTGTTAGTTGATGTTACCCACTCACAAAACTGTGGCCAACCTTTTAACAGCGAAGAACGCTGCTGCTGAATAGTTGTCATGAGTTCGTAAAGTATGTCTCTAAAGTGAGACGTGTAAATAAAAACGGAAAAAATTTCCGCTTCGAAGATTTTAGACCAAAATCGCGAAAAATGTGTAAATATTTCTTCTTTAAGTAAACTAATTTCTTAGGAAATAGGAGAAAAGGACTTCAATGTCTTAAGATTTTCTTTGTTATTGAGGATTCAACTTGGTAATAATCGAATGGCTTCTGAACGGAAAAAGATCTAGAGAAGTAGTTTCCTTAAGAGAAGCTAAGCATAGAAGACTGCAATTAGAGGCTTTTGGAGCTATTATTTATTGGAGTGAAAGAATTTAGGTTTTTAAAGTTTAAGAATTAATAAAAAAAAAAAAATTATTGAATATTAAATAAACTTATCTTTTAAATAAAAAATCCTTATTAGTTTTCAGTAATTTATTGTTCTGGTTTCTTAATTTAAAGACTTTCAAACTCTTGAACCCATTGTTTTTTGGAACAAATCACTTCTTTTTTTGTGTAGCTCATGGCAATTTTTTTTTCCTTATAAGCGACTTCTCCAATAAAAACAGGCCAAATCAATTGGTCTCCATCATATTTGTGAATTATTCCTTGGCTATCCAGAAATAATGGATCTCCTTTTTTAATCATTTTCCAATCTTGGTTTATTCTATCAGGATGAATTAGGCCATCAATATCTCCTTTTTCATCTCTTGGATAATCTATGCTCCCTTGATGAACGTGAACAACTAATTCCTTTGGAAGTTCTATAAGGTTGTTTTTTAATTTATCTATCTCTTCCCTTAGGGAGCTAATTATTAAAAAGAATCTATCTATGATTTTTGGATCATAAAAATTTTGTGCTACAGCTCCTATTTCAATAACTAGACCACATGGCCAAGCTTCTACAAGAAAGCCTGTTTGAGCTTTGTCTTTTTCGTGCAAATAAATGGGCAATCCAAATTTGTTCTGCAGTAATGCAGCTAAACAAAAATCCTGGAATCTCCTCCCATACAAAACAATACTAGTTCCCATATTTGCAGTAGTAGTATGCAAATCAATTGCAATTTGACAGGGTTTAGATCCGTTAATACCAAATTCATCTACTAAAAAATTAGCTCTATTTGTTTCATAAAAGCTATTCTTTTGTTCATCAAAATTCTCACTTTCTTTAAAAGATCTATTTAAATCTACATCTATATATCTGTGCCCTTTTTCATAGGCAACAGGATTGCCTATGATGTACTCATACTCAATACCATGATTTAGCCTGTTTTTTTCTCTATTAAATTTCTTAACAGCCCAAACAGGATTAATTTCATTACCATGAGTGCCTGAAACGATAAGAATTCTTTGAACAGTCATTTTTTCTTTAAAAATAAAATTTCATGCAAAATAAATACCTAATTAAGGCCTCAAAAAAATTCTGGTTTTGGTTTTGGAACAAATTAATGAATGGCTTCGCACCATCAGATTTACATGGTAATTATAAGAGGCCTAAAGGTATAACAATTGATAATGAATACGATATTAATAATGAAAATAGACAAATTTATTTATTGGTAGGGAGTTCTTGTCCATGGTGTCAAAGAACCTTACTCGTCCAAGAAATAAAACATTTACCTGAAAAAGTTAAAGTTATTTTTTTAAAAGCAGATGTTGAGCATGGCGAATGGGTTTTCAATACAAAGCTTAAGGGATGTATGAGACTTTCTGACCTCTACAAAAAAGCTAATAAAAAGATAATTTTTAGAGCGACATTACCTCTCTTAATTAGTTTTGTAAAAGATGATGTAAATATTTTGTCCAATGAAAGTTCCCAGATAATAAGACTGCTCAATTCAATAAAAATTCAATCAAAATATCAAATATTAACTATTAAAGACTGTAATCAAAAATTTTTAGATTTAATTAATAACAGCATTAATGATGGCGTCTATAAATGTGGTTTCGCCAGAAACCAGTCAGCTTACGAAAAAGCAAGTAAAAATCTTTTCGCAGCTTTAAGTGAAGTTGAAAATTTACTACATAAAAACAAAGGAGACTGGATATTCGGAGAAGATTTAACCTATGCAGATATTTACCTTTTTCCAACTCTTATAAGATGGGAATTGATATATAGCAAACTTTTCAAATGTACTGAACAAGAACTATCAAGTTTTGAAAAGATTATTGAATGGAGATTAAAATTCTTTAATTTACCTAACGTAAATAGAACATGCTTCGGCAATGAATGGAAAAAAGATTACTACAAAGCTTTATTCCCTTTAAACCCAAATCAACTAATACCAGTTTTACCATCGCTAGAAGAAATAATGAGATTAGAGTCTTAAAAATAAATTAATCAATTTCGAAAAAAAAAAAAAAATGATGTTGTAATGAACACTTATTTAGTTCATAGATAATGCATTTTCATTAGAAATTAACTATGTTATGTATGTCTACTAAAGTACGAAAAGCTTAAAATGAAATCCATTGACGAACACATTCAAAAAGATCAATCGGAAATCGAATCTGCAAAAGCAGAGGGCAATCTTCCAAAGGTCAGACATTTAACTGAAGAGCTAAAAGAACTTGAAGAATATAAGGATCATCATCCAGATGATAAACATGACCCTAATGCTTTGGAACTATTCTGCGATGCCAACCCGGACGAACCAGAATGTCTTGTTTATGACGATTAAGTTTTCTTTTGATTGATAATGCACAATAAAAAGGGCCCTTAAAGCCCTTTTTTATTTGTTAATCCTATTAGTAATCTCTATTAAAGTCTGATGGACTTCCTGTAAGAGAACATACAACCGACTCCTCATTTTTCATTTCCTTGACTTCTACAATTGGTCTTCCCATTTTCTTCAAAACCTCAATATCTTGCATGGTTTGACATCTAGCTATTATTTTTCCTTGTTGATCAAAGCAAGTATAAAAATTCATATTGTGTTTAAAGAAGTATCTTATTTATGACTAATTTTCATTATTAAATCAAGTATTTTTTTTACAAAACGATTTTTCATTTAAGTTAGATCCTTTTCCATACTTCAGAAAGCAGTGAAGATAAACCTTTTTTTAAAGATGAAGAAATAACTAAAACTTTCTTTTTAGATAAATCTTCTAACTTTTTTGAAATTATTTTCAAATAATCATCATCTACCAGCTCCATTTTATTCAATACTATTATCCTCTCTTTATCTAAAAGACCTTTCCCATATTTTTTTAATTCCTGCTCAATTATCTCAAAATCATGTAAAGGATTTTCTGCAATTGAATCAATTAAGTGAATAAGTATCTTCGTTCTTTGGATGTGCCTTAAAAAATCATGCCCTAAACCTACTCCATCAGCTGCCCCTGATATTAATCCAGGAATATCCGCGAACAGGCAACCATTCCCATCAATTTTTCTTACTACACCTAGGTTAGGTATTAGAGTTGTGAAAGGATAATTTGCAATTTTTGGTCGGGCAGATGATAAAACGGAAATCAAAGTACTTTTCCCAGCATTCGGAAGGCCTATAATCCCAACCTCTGCAAGAAGTTTTAGTTCTAATTGAACCTCCCATATCTCGCCATCTTTTCCTTCAGTGAATGATTCTGGGGCTCTATTTTGATTACTTAAATAGTAAGCATTACCATGTCCTCCTCTTCCTCCAATAGCAATAGTTAAACTCTGTTTATCTTTAGTTAAGTCTCCTAAAATAATGCCTGTTTTAATATCCTTTATTTCTGTACCGCAGGGAACTTTAAGAATTGTATCCTCACCTGAAGCACCTGATCTCTTATTAGGACCTCCTTTGCATCCATCTTCAGCAATGATTTCACGTTTGAATTTGAAATCTAATAATGTTTGAAGATTATTATCAGCGATCAAAATAACTGAACCCCCTCTGCCACCATTTCCACCCGAAGGTCCTCCAGCAGGAACGAATTTTTCTCTCCTAAATGAAACTATTCCATTACCACCTTTTCCAGCTTTAAGAATAATGTTTGCTTGATCAATAAATTGCACTTAATACTCTTATTAAATTGTTTTCTAGGTTTTTTAAATTTTATTTTATCCACGCAATACTGCAACCAGGTCCACCCTCGTTGTTGGCTGCATCTTCAATCTTATCAACATAATTTAAACCTGATAACCAAATTCTTAATCCCTTCTTTAATTTCCCTGTTCCAATTCCATGAACAATCCATAGCGGCCCATGAAATTTTCTAATTTTCTCTTCAATAATTATTTCGGCTTCATGAACTCTTAGCCCTCTTACGTCAATTGTATTTTTACTCGTTCTAATTTTAGAAAAAGAAAAATCTTCTCTTGTAGAATTGATCTCAATTTTTGAACTTTTGAAATTAGGCTTCTCTCCATTAATACCTTCAAAATCATTTACAGATAATGTGCTTCTGAAAGAACCACATTTAACTTCATAAAAACCATTTTTTTTATCTAAATCTACAATTTGTCCCGTACTATTTAGACTTTTAATTTTTACAAAATCGCCTACCTCAGGATCCCATGATATTGACTTTTCAAATTTTTTTTGGGTTAAGTGTTCTGTCTCAATTTCCTTTAATCTTTTTCCAATAATTCTCGTATCCTCTCCATTAACATTTTTATCTCTTAATTTTTTAATCAAATCTATTACCTCTTTTTTAGCTGATACTAAATGTTTTGATAATTTAGACCTTTCAATTTCCTGGATTTTTTCAGCATTTATTTTTTGATATTCATAATTTCTCTTCAGTTCATCATGTAATATTTCAGTCCTTGCAATCAGTTCTGCAGCAGCTTCTGCAGAATTTTGTTGTTTAATCCTCTCTTCCTCGAGTCCTTTAATAATACTATTAACATTATCAACTTCTTTTGGCTTTAGATAGTTTGCAGCTTCATTGAGTATGCTTTCATCGAGACCAATTCTCTTTGAAATTGACAAAGCATTACTTCTCCCAGGAATGCCCCAGTTGAGTATATATTTTGGCTTCAAAGAATCCTCATCAAAGGCAACTGATACGTTTTCAAATCTGGAGTCATTATATTTTAAAGCCTTAATATCTCCGTAATGTGTAGTTGCTAAAGTAATATCAGATTTATTTGCAAATTCTTTTAATAAAGCCATAGCAAGAGCACTTCCTTCAAGAGGATCTGTACCAGATCCAATCTCATCTAACAAAACAACTGATAATCCTTTCCTATTATCAAGTGAATCTAATATCTCTTTTATGCGGGATATATGCCCACTAAAGGTAGATAAATTTTCTTCTAATGATTGATTATCACCAATATCCACATATATATTTGGACAAAAAGGGATAATAGGATTATTAGTTGAAGGTATCAATAATCCTGCTCTAGTCATAAGTAAAGACAAACCCAAACCTTTTAAAGCTGCTGTTTTACCTCCAGTATTTGGACCTGTAATAGCTACAACCTTAGTATTTCTATTTATGTGAAAATCAACAGGAACTGGGGAAGGAGCTCCTTTTTTCTTATGTTCCCAAATCAATAAAGGATGAGAAAAACCAATTAAAGAAACAATAGGATTTTTCTCAAAAGTAGGAGTTTTGCCTCCAATCCATTTTGAATATCTTGAACGAGTTAAAGCATTTTCTAATCTCAATAAAATGGATGCCATTTCAATAAGATTTTCTGAATTATCACTAACGACTTGGGACCATTTCTTAAGTAATTTAAATTCTTCTGCTGTGATCCTAGCTTCTAAAGAAGCTATCTTATTACCTTTAATTACTACACTATCAGGCTCAAAATATACTGTATTTCCTGAAGATGAAGAGTCATGAATTATGCCTTTAAATTTATCTACATAATTAACTTTCACTGCTAAAACAGGCCTACCATATCGATCTCCAATAGTAGTATCTTGCAAATAAGCTAAATTCCTTTGAATAAATTTCTCAACTAATATTTTTCTTTCAAGTTTCTTAGATAATAATTCTTTTCTAAGAATAGATAATTCATTACTAGCATTGTCTGAAATCCTCCCATTAGATTCAATGCCTCTTTTAAAAATCGTTTCGATATTCTGATGGTCAATTAAATTTTTTGTAACTGATGAAATGTAAGGCCTTTGTTCAAAATCTAATAAGATTTTTTTTAAATTTCTTCCTGCAGCAATTGTTTTCGCTATTTCTAACAATTCAGAAGATGAAATTACACCTCCCTTGGAACAAATTTCAATATTTCTACTAATATCAAAGACACCAGAAAAACTAATTGATTTATCTAAATTATTTTCTAGCTCATTTATTTCAATAGTTTCATTCAACAATCTTTTAGAGGCTTCGTATTCTGAAGGAATACCAAAACTTAAAATTGCTCGTTTACCCATTTCCGTTGAGGCGAATGAAGATAAATGCTTTTTTAATGAATCCCACTCTAAAAGGCTTATAGATTCTTCTTTTAAGGCGTTATCTGAATATGATTTTTTAGAATAACTTTTCTCTTGCATACAAAAAAAAAGAATCAAACATTCGATTGAATCCCTTCAGGAGGAACATAAAGCATCTCAAGCCAGTTTCCTTCAGTATCCTTCATATAAAAAGATGCTGTTCCATCTCTATGTTCATGTAAAGGACCAACTTTTACACCAGAATTCTTTAAATCATTTTGAATATTTTCCACTTCTTTTTTATTTTCAAAATGAAAAGCAAAGTGTGGACCTGCAGCTTTGTAGCTAGGGCCTAACAACGCAAGTCCATCTTTCCCTTTACCAGC
>QCQM01000005.1 GCA_003212195.1 Prochlorococcus sp. AG-449-O05
GGTTCCTCTGATTTTTCTTCTGACTCTACTATTTCTTCTTTAACTTCACTTTCTTCTGGTTCCTCTGATTTTTCTTCTGAATTTGCTGAGCTTTGATCTTCATCTTTACTTAAGAGGAACTTTAATAGTTTTTTGAATAATAAGAAACCTTTTTCAACTCTTTTTGGACCTAAAATTGAAAGCAAAATTACTAATATTATGAATATTTCAGGTGAATTTAAACCTAATAGTTTCATAAAATTTCATATTCTATTTATATTTTAGTACATGCTAAAAATTTAATCTAATTATTCTCAAAAGTTGGTAAATAGAGTTCTCTATTTGATGCAATTAAACCTTCTTCTTTAAAAAAAATCTCTAGGTCTTTTAGATCATTTATATCTACAAATTCACCACAATTATCTAATATATTATTATGGGTGAAGTTCCATAAATCTGCCAAATATTCGTCATCATCTGGAAATGCTACAAATTTCAAATATGTATTATTCAAAGCATATTCACTAGCAAAATCAGAATCTAAACCTTCCCTCTTAGCATCACAAAAAACTTTAGCAAATCTTTTGCCTACTGAAGTTTGAGCACTTGATAAATCTAAATTACCTTGAATAGCATTTACATTTATTGGTGCAATAAAAATAATTATTGGAAGAAAAATAGATACTAATATAAACAAGAAAAAATTTCCTTTTTAAATTTCAACTCAACATAAACTAGCAAAAAAAGTAATCAATTAGGCCTATTTTAGTAAAAGCACTTATTATAAATTAAGAAATAAATAGAAAACATAAAATCAGCTCCATATCTGAATTTATAATAAAGAAAGATTAAATAAATTTAAAGTTATATGTCTTCAAATATAAGGCTAAAAGGAAGGGGAGTTAACAGGATAATTACGAGTAAGGTAATGCTATCGCCATTAGCAGGGGTTACAGATAACATTTTTAGACGACTTGTACGTAAATGGGCTCCAAATTCTTTACTTTTTACAGAAATGATAAATGCCACAAGTCTTAAAAAAGGATATGGCACACAAAAAATTAATCAAATAGATTTAGAAGAGGGTCCAATTGGAGTACAAATATTTGATAATAGGCCATATGCAGTTTCTGAAGCTGCGAAACAAGCTGAGGACTCTGGAGCTTTCTTAATTGATATAAATATGGGATGTCCAGTAAAAAAAATTGCAAAGAAAGGTGGAGGCAGTGCTTTAATTAAAGACCGAAAACTTGCTATAGAATTAGTCAAAAATGTTGTACAAGCTGTTAGGGTTCCTGTAACAGTAAAAACACGACTCGGATGGAATAGTAAAGAAGAAAATATAGAGGATTTCTTGTTTAAACTTCAAGATGCGGGAGCAACGATGATCACACTTCATGGAAGAACTAGAAAACAGGGTTTTTCAGGCAAGTCAGATTGGGAAATGATCGGGAGACTTAAAAAGTTGTTGGAAATTCCTGTAATAGCTAATGGAGATATCAAAAATCCAGATGACGCTCTTAATTGTTTGAAAGAAACAAATGCTGATGGTGTAATGATTGGACGGGGAATTTTAGGATCCCCATGGAAAATAGGAGAAATAGATTATGCCCTTAGAGAAAATAAAAATTTTAAAGAACCAAACACAGAAGAAAAACTATATTTGATTATTGAGCATCTTGATGAATTAATAAAAGAAAAAGGAGATCACGGATTGCTAATTGCAAGGAAACATATCTCATGGACATGCAAAGACTTTAAAGGAGCATCAAATTTGAGAAATAACTTGGTTAGAGCTGTTGATAAAAATGAAGTTAAAAATTTAATAATTAAAATGATTAAAACTTTGAATAGTGAAAAAAATAGATTAGCTTAAAGCAAATTTATTTTTTAAATGAAAATTATTAGTAAAGAAACAAGTAAAAGAGTTTGTGATCACATGAACAATGATCACATAGATTCAGTGCACAAATATCTTGTTCATTATGGGAAAATATCAAGATTTGAGAATGCTTATATGGAAGAAATTAATAATAGTTATATAAAAATCAATTGCGATGGCCAATCAGTAATTATCAATTTTAAAAATGAAATATCTGAAGAAGAAATTCATTCAACTTTAGTATCAATGATTAAAGACATTAAAAAATAAAATAATTTATAAAAAAATTTTAATATTTATTTTCATAGTAATCAGTTATCTTTTTACATTCTTCAAATGAAAGCATGCTTAATCTAGATGTGGCTTTTATTTTTAGAATTGCACAAACAGCTAATAAATCAGCGATATCAACATTAAGTGCCTCAGAAAGCTCTAGAACCCTAAGACCTTTCATTAGTATTTAAAAAATCATTTTCTAAATTATCAATAACCTTGAATTCAATGGGCTGCATTTTTTCCCAAACCTGCAACGAATGGAAAAGTTTGTTCATCACCAAAAATATCTTCTGCTGAAGAATTAGAAATATTATTTTTTTTATTATCAGGCTTAATTTCTTCAATCTCATTAGAAATATTCTCTTTAATGTTATTTTCAATTTCTTTTGCTAATAAATTATTCGTATTAGAAAATAATGAGAAAACTAATACACATAAAAACAAAATAATTCTTTTCATAAAAAAAATTTATCTAATACTATTGTCATACGCCAATAAAGTTATTTAGAAAAACTAGTAAATTTTAAAACAAATCTAAATAAATCAAAATAAAAAAATATTCACCTTCCCAACTTATTTCTATTTTTAAATCTAATTAAAAAATAAAGACCTAGTAACAAAAGAATTGCTAAGGAGTACTGATTAAGAAAAACATAAACTATATATACGAGAAATGGGAACAAGCACGCCCTCTTAAAATTTAATTTTTGTTCCTTTGACATATTTTTCCAATTTAAATATTCTTCCCATTGAAAAATCTTCTTCATTTTTCTACTTTTATTACTTCGATTAAACATAACTTTATAAATATAGTCTTGATGATTCTTATGTTAATAAACAAATTTAATTTACAATATTAAAATAGTTTTTTTCATTGAAGAAAAATATTTTTTAAATAAAATATGAACTCAAAACCAGTTTGGAAAATAGAAAAAATTGTTTTACCTCAAGATGCAGATCATGCCGGCGTTATGTGGCACGGTAAATATTTTAATTGGCTTGAAGAAAGCCGAATAAATGCACTTTCGGAAGTAGGTATAAGTTATTTCGAACTAACTAAAAATGGCTTAGATTTACCTTTAATCAATACTTCTATAAAATATAAATCTCCTTTATTTCTTGGTGAAAAAATAACAATCAAAAGCGAATTCAATATTGATAAAAGTCCTAGGATTAATGTAATTTCAAAATTTCATAACAAGAAAAATGAAATCTTAACGATTGCTGAAGTCAATTTAGTCTTAATAAATAAACTGAATTTTTCTATAATAAGAAAAAGACCAGATTTCCTATCGGAAGCCTTTAGTAAATTAAATGGTTGAAATTATTATCTGCCAATTCAACGATTTATTAATTATGAATATATTTCAAGTTATTGATTCTTATCAATATGAAATGGAATCAAGATATCAAGAAAAATCAATGCTCACAAATCTTTTTACAGAGCACAAATTTATAGGATGGTTAGGGTTGTTTATAGTATTTTTCTCTATCTTTGCAATTTTTGTTTTTCAATTTCTTGAGTGGGAAAGTAATGACAATAATAAAAGTTAAGAAGATTTAATGCTTATAATTCAACTGAAAGACTAAAAAAATGGCTATCTACTTAAAAATAACTAACCCTACAGAGGTTGTAAAAAAAAAGACCTCAAAATGGCTTACAGATATTACACCTGAGAGAATTGATAGAAAATTGGTCGAGGATGAAGTAATAAAAGGCATTATCGAGCAATTAACATTAGAAGGCATAAAAGGAGAAATATCAGCAATTAATGGGTTTGAAGTAAATGAATCTTCAGTAATAACAAAAAATAATTTTGTTATTAGAAAAATAAAAACTTTTTAGATAGAAAATAAAAATCTTTAATGAAAATGTTTTTTATTTTAATTATTTTTATCATTTTTTTAATTTTTAAAATTGTAAGAGATTATAAAATTAAGAAGAAAAAATTAAAATTAAACAATGCCTTAAATTCCAATTTCTTTATTAAAACAATTAATAAATTAATTGACGAGAACAAATACAATTTGTTAGAGGAGCGGATCAGATTAAGGGAAATAGATGCTTACGGTAACGAAGATTATAAAAAATGGATTGGCAATCCACCTCTTGATGAAAAAGCCATTGAGAAAAATATATTTAATGGATCTAAGCGATTTAAAGAGGGTATACCATACTTCTATGAAAAAGTAATTCTAAAAGAATTTGGAAGTACGGAATTATTTTTCGAAAAGTGGAGATCATATTGTAATGAAAATCCTACTATTGATGATGAGATAATTGGATCTATTAGAAAGCTCGAGACTGAAGATTGGTTTGTTTTCATAGCAAGTCAAATTGAGAAATCATGCTTAAACCTAATAGAAAAAAACTACTCAAGTAAAAAAAAGGGAAACTACAAAAAAGGTATTAGATTTGAAAATCATTGTATGGAAATTCTCAAACAAAATGGCTGGGAAGTAAAAGAAACCCCTATTACAGGAGATCAAGGGGTTGACTTAATTGCGTCAATAAATGATTTGAGAATATGTATACAATGCAAAGATCATGAAAAAGCCATTGGAAATAAAGCAGTTCAGGAAATTTCAGCTGGTAAATTCTTTTGGAAAGGTACACATGCCATAATAGTCTCAAAATCTGGCTTTACAAACTCTGCTCATCGACTAGCAAAATCAAATAAAGTGGAACTAATCAATGAATATCAATTAAAAGATTTAGAAAAGTTTATTGTTTAAAAAGTTTATATCAATTGAGTTAAGCCCTCTTTGTAAAGCAAAAGTGTTGTAAAAATTCCTGAGACCCACATTAAACCTCTAGCTGTGGGGATATTAAATATATATGCACCAATATATAAAAAACGAAAAATAGGATGAATCAATGCTGCAATTATTGCAATATTAGAGTCAGTTAAACTAATCAAACAAAGAAGACATGCGGGTGCGTGTAGGGAAATACTTTCCCAACAATTTTGATGACACCAAACTGCTCTTTTTCCAAAAGAAGGTAATTCCTCGAATAAAGCCCTTGGAGCAGCCATATTTTCAACAGAATATCCTGCTTTAACTCTCCCTATAGTTAATGGGATAATTGATAATAAAACAACACCAACTGATAGACAAAGGCTCCAGGCAAAAGCTACTTGCATATGATTTAAATAATATTATTAGCTTAATAATTGAAGCTCGTTATCGTGATAAATGAAAAATCATTACCATAGATAAAACTTTGCAAAAAAATGCTGTAATTTATAAAAAAACATTTATGGATATTTCAAAGATAGTTTTAATTTTTGGCACAAGTTTACTAATATATTCTGCTTTTCTGTTTTTAGGATTTTTTCTTAAAAATAAAAACCTGAAGGCACAGAATCTAAATAAAGAAGAATAGATTATTAATGCCACGAAAATTTACTATTTTCTCAATATTTTTATATCTTTTTGAATATATTTAATGGAAATAAAATTTGATCCAAATAATAATAAGGGATATTTGTTATAAATAAGACAGTTGCTGGTATATGAAAAAATTTTATAAATTTCTTAAAAGTTTTCTTTTTATATCACTATGGCTTATTTTATCCTCATTTTTAACACAATATTGGAATACCTTTCATTGGGAATATGTTTACTTAAACTTCAGAATTATATTTGATAAAGAATTCTGGTTTGTTATAGAAAAATTTCTTTTAGGATTTGATATTGGTTACTGGTTAGAAGAAGCACTAAAATTCTTAAGTTATGAAATACCTAAAGAATCATTTAAATATTTACCAATTTATTTCGTATTAAAGTCTATTTGGATAAAAAATTAATTTCTATTTTTAATAGATCTTAATAAATTCCTTGAAATTCTTGAATAAAGTCGGTGAATTTATTTTTCTTAATACAAATAAAGTTCCTTTATCACCTCTACAGATTCTAAGCTTATTGCTTAAATAAGTTATCTCTAACCACCCTAATTGTTCATTATTTATTTCTTTCATAGCTTTTATATTTTTTTTCCAAAATTTAGGACCAATAACCCCAGCATGTGTAAATTTGACCCCAATTTTTTTTTCATTTATGTAATTAAGTCTTATTAAAATCCCAGTACCAATAATTGATTTTATTCCTCTAGGTTTAAGTAAATTAAGACCATTTAAATTTAAGGGATCAAGAATTTGAAGGTTATCAATAAAAGGCGAATATTTTAAAAAAGGACTATTAGAACTACTCCACCTAAGCTCCCAAACACCCTGCAAATCATTTCTATCTTTGCTAAATGAAAAATTATGATCAATTTCAAGTTGTTCGGCAATATTACGTATACTCTCTGAATTTGGAGATTTAAGAAGTAAATTTAATAAATCATTTTCGGTTTCCATTTAATAAACGCTGGAGTATATAGCTAAGGATAAATACTTACCTTCATGTGCTATATTCTACCCAGAATATGTTGATTTGATGACAAAGAGCTATTGGCTTAAGAAAATTTCAATACCAAATGCTGATTTATTTCTGGAATATATAAGGACAGTATTGCCTTGGATTAAATCTGTGGGAGGAGTAATAGTAAAAAGAGATTTAATACAAGAATCAACCTCAAATGAATGGGATGGAGGGCAGCTTGGATTAGTAATTGAATTCGAATCAAAATTTGCTGCTAAAAAAGCATTTTATTCTGAAGTATTTCAAAAATATCTGCAGTCCAGAGATTTAATGGAACTAGTTACTATAAGTACTCTTTAAAAAAATCAACAAATATCGACCTCACACAAACAACTTATAAGTATTTATTACTATTAAATTATTTATGTAATATTTATAACTTCACTAGCAATAGCATATTTTGCAAAATTTAATTGTAAAAGTAATCCGTTAATCAAATGAACTATTCAACAGAAAAAGATGATTATTTGATGACAACTCCATATACAAAGAAAATTCAGCAAAAATTTGAAAAGGTTAAATCTTTTTTAGAGCAAAATGGATTTAATCCTTCATCAGATAGCTTAATGCAAGATATCGTTAGCTCAGAAGAATATATTGCTAAAAATGGCTTATAAAATATCAGAATATATTCAGAGTCCTTAAATAATAAAAACCGCCTATTAGAAAAGGTAATAATATTCCAATAAATAAAAATATGGATTTCTTTGATTCGCCTTCTGATATGGGGTTAATTTCTGGTTCAATTGCAAAACCATTTTGTCTACCACCGCTTTCGGTTGTATAACCTTTTTTATTCATAAGAAAAATAATCTATGCAGATTATCTCATGTAAAAACTTATTTAAAAAAACTTTTTACATTTAGAATTAAACTAATTTTAAGATCTAATAATTGATTTCAATCTGAGATTTCAATTTGGCAGCTTTTTTTAAAAGACCTACAACTTCTTTACGGCCAGTGGCATACTCAGCCTTGTTAATCAACTCGCTATATTTTTTTGTGATTTCTCTATGATTCATTTTTAGCATTATCTTTATAAATTATAAAGTTACTAAAAAAAGTTTTTGTATAAAAGATATCAAAAAAGAGTTTAAGTACCTTTACTTATTTAAACCAACCCTTTTTCTTTGGTTTAATCTCTTCTTTAATAACTTCTTTTTTTCTCCCAAATAATCCCTTTTTTTGGACTGTTAAATTCTCTTCAACAGGTTTTGATTTTCTGTTAAATAAGCCTTTTTTAGATTCTTTTTTTATTGATTCTTTTTTGTCGGAAATCTTTGTTTTTTTAGGATTTGATTTTGAATTTTTGGGTTTGCTATCTGCGAATAAAGTTTGATATACAAAAAAACCAAAAACAGCAAAGAAGCCTAATGCCTGTACTAGAGCAGTTCCAAGATTATCAAACATTTAGGCCTCAACTTTGTATAGTGATTCTTTTTCTTTCGCTTCTATACATTTTTTATCATCAGACAAGCATTCAATTTCTGCCTTCTTCTCAGTATGAGAACTGCAGCCACCTGCATTTGCATTAGATATTGAAAACAAAGTTAGTACCCCTAAAATTAAGGCGCATGAGGTGTTAATCGGTTTCATGAGTTTTATTTTTATTATGGAAAAATAATTTCGCAATTGCGAAGATAATCTTCTCTTCTGCTAAAAGTATCCCCTTTTTATATATCTATTTGTAGTAATTAACTAAATCGATAATTAATATTGCTAGTAATGAAAAACCTAAAATGAAAGGTAAATAAGGATATCTATTTAAAACTTTGTTTAGTTGATTTTTCGATGTTTGTTTTTCCTTTTTCTTTTCTCTAGGTGGTAAGCCTAACTCTTCCCTTCTCTTGGCTTCTCCCATAATTTTTAAACTATTTAAGACTATTCTATATACCTTGTAGCAAGTGTATTGTTCTAGATTTAAATTATTAACGGTTAATTTAATTTAAATTTTGGATATATTAAAA
This sequence comes from Prochlorococcus sp. AG-449-O05, assembly GCA_003212195.1. Classification (GTDB taxonomy): domain Bacteria; phylum Cyanobacteriota; class Cyanobacteriia; order PCC-6307; family Cyanobiaceae; genus Prochlorococcus_A. The sequence goes on from QCQM01000005.1 coordinate 8,532, forward strand.
ATATATAAAAAAATTACATGATAGAAGTAGTTTGGTCAGTAAATATAATGATTGCAATTCTTATTATTGGTGTTGCCTGGGTTCTGTATTACATATTTACTTATGATCAAAAATTTACTTCCTAGATAAATGTCAGATAAAGATCTAAGTAATTTTCTAAAAAAAATAGAGCAACTTAATCAAATTGCTGAGCTAATAAAAAAAAATCCTAGTAAAAAGTTATCCCTTTCAAAATGCAAGAATCATGATGAAGTAATTAAATTAACCACTGAATGGGGTTTTGATATTGGCAAAAGGTGGGGAGAATATTAATTGATTTTATTACCAGCATTATTAAAATTGCCATCAACATCAAATTAAATTCCTAAGATTAATTAGTATTTCTTATATTGGAGTTATGAAAGAAATTGGAGAGATAAAATCAAATATTTATAAAATAGCTGCTGTTACAGATAGAGGGCAAAGATTAAATAAATTAATTTCTCCTATGTATGAGGAAAAAGCTAATGAAATGAATGAATTTATTGATGCTCTTAAAGACTTTAATTTTGAAATATCAGAAAAATTGTTGTCTGGAGAGTGGGAATTGATTTTTTCTAATGTTGAATTATTTCGAAGTTCTCCTTTCTTCCTTGCTATTGAAAAGGCATTAAATGATGAATTCAAAAGTAATCTTTTTTTTAAATTACATCAATTGCAAGTAGGATCCTTTGGCATATCAACTATTGGGAGAATTGCTCAAAAGATTGATTTTGACAAAAAAGAATTTATATCTACTTTTGACACTACAATATTTGGGCTCACAACAATTCCTATCTTAGGTTGGTTCAAACTATTGCCTACTTTTGGTGGAAGAGTAATAACCCTAGCAAGTGATTTAGTTTTAAGAAATAATTTACTTGATATGAACTTACAAAAGACAAAAGTTTCCAAAGTTGATGGACTTAATAAGATTCCATTTTTTAGTGAATTACTTATGGATAGATGGTATCCAGTTAAAGAGGTATGGAATAAGTTACCTTGGAATAAAGAATCGCCAAATTGCCAGGTTTCAATTATATACTTAGACGATGAAATGAGAATAATGCAGGATATGTATGGGTCTATTTTTATTTATATAAGGCCTTCAATTTCCTTGTTGAATTCAAATACAATATCTAATGATTAATTAAAAACTGAATAATAATTTTGTAATTTATAGAAAAAACTATTAAAAATTTATTTTAAAGATTAATTAATAAAAACATCTCACATCTTAAATACAAATAGGTTATGTTCATGATGAACATTTTTTTATTATGCTTAGAAATCAAGAAAAAAATTCTGTAGTTAGAGGAATATTCCTAGTAGGAGGTTGGGGCTTAGGTCTAGATAGATTTTACGAAGGAGATAAAAAAGGTGGCTTTTTATCAATCATTGGTTGGAGTATCACATTTTTTAGCTTTATCTTTCTTAAATGTTCAGGTTATGAATATGTTGAGGGTGTGAAAAATTATTCAAATTATTCCCCTAACCCTTTAATAGTATTACCTTTACTGGCAGGAGCATATGGTGGCTTTCTAATAATTAAGAAGGCATTTAGATTAGCAAAACAATTTGAGAATGCTGAATAATACTACCAGCAGTTAAATTCAAGATAATAATCCAGATCCTTTCAAATAAAATTTAAATAAAAGAATTACTAAAAGGTTTACTATTGCTAGGGCTACTAAGCCATTTCTGTTTTTTACATCTAATTTTTTAACTAAATTAGAAAGATAAATGACTGGATTTTCTGGCTCTTTATTATCCAAATTTTATTTAAATATTAATTTGACAAGAAAATATCACAGTTTCAATTTAGGAATCAAAATTGTAAAGATGAATATCCAAAAAGAAATAAATAATTTCTAACCCATAATTCCTGCATTTCTTAAAAACGCTTTACCCATATTGCCAATTACAAAAAATAGGGACAAATTAATTAAAAGGACTATTAGTAATGCCAACATTTTATAGTTTGGATTAGTTGAAATGCCATCAAATCCATTATTAAGAAATCTTTTAAAAAGTGATTTGTCGATTTTTAGTTTTTGTTGCTCAGAATCAAGGTTAACTTTCTCATTTGAAGAATCTTGATTACTTGCTTTCTCTAGAAATTCTGTAAATGCTTTAACATTTTCTTCTTTTTTATTCCCCTCATTAAGATCTTTATTGTCTTCATTCAAATTGGGGGACGATTCGATTGAATTATTTTCCTCAGGATTAAGTTTTGAATCTTCCAAATTAGTAGTGAATGCTAGGAGTATATTACACCATAAAAAAAACCCACTCGATCTATTGAAGAGAGGGTTAGCTAAGATTAAAGTTCCTTAATTGATAATAATTTATTTTTATTAAATTTGCGGTAGGAGGTTAATGAAGTTTTAATTTAGATTATATTCAAGGTTATTTTTTAATACATATGTTAGATTCAAATACTAAAAAAGCATGTAAAGATGATCCTTCAATACGAGAAATTAAAATTAGAAATATAGAACATGCTATTGAACAAGCAGAATTGATGTTAAAAGAATCAAAAATGACCCAAGAAGAATTAATCTTCTTAAAAAGAAAAATATCAGACTCAAGACAGGATTTAGAGATACTTTATTTAATGAAGATTCAATGAATATAAATTTGTTAATCCTTTAAAAGGATTTAATTTTTGCAAAGAAAATTAATTTGTATATTTGAAGACTTATAAAGTTTAAAGGGAATGTAAAAATTTACATAAAAATTTAAGTTATGTCTAAAAATAATTTATATATACCTTTAAAGGTTGTTCCATATATCTTTATTTCAATTACTGCTATTGCAATAACAGCAGCTACATATGTAATTACTTAGTTCTATCTGGTCTATAAAAGTTTTTAGATATTAAATAAATTAAAAAATTTGTAATTACTTATTATGTGAATAAAGTCAAAATAGCAATTTTTACAATTATGATATTTCTCTTATTGGGATTAAAAAATTAATTTATATAACTCAAGTTAGAGATTTAAAAATAAAGATGAACTAATCTTAAATAAATCTATACTTGTTTTAAATGAATGCTTCGATCTAGAAAATAAATAAACACTCTTGTTAAATCAATTAAATTAATTGAGTATTGCTTAGAGGAATATGGATATAAAAACTGATTTCAAAACTTGAATGATGAATTTCCTCAATACTCCACTATTATGCAAAAAAAAGTTTCTGAGAAATAATCTTTTTATGTTCCATAATTTTTTGTTATTCATAATAATTTCCTAATTTAATTTTTTTAAAATGACTAAAGTGAAATGTTCTTATCTAGGAAATCTAAACTGTGAGGCTATTCATCTACAATCTGGAAGTTTTATTAGAACTGATGCACCTTTAGATCACTGCGGTAAAGGTGAAAGTTTTTCCCCAACTGATTTATTAGCCACATCTCTAGGCACTTGCCTGCTAACCATAATGGCAATCAAATCCAAATCGAAAGGATTTGATTTGAAAGGTATATATTTAAATATTGAAAAAGTAATGACACAAAATAGCGAGAGGAAGATAAAAGAACTAATAATAGATATTTTCATACCAGAGAGTACTTCTAATGAAACTATTGATTTTTTGAAAAAAGCTTCCAAAGAATGTCCAGTTACAAGAAATTTATCTCAAGAAATAGATATTAAAATTAGTTGGCATCATGAATAAATCTCAAACATAGTAATTACATAAAAAATAATGAAATACTTTATTGGAATAATCATTCTTTTATTTGGAATATATATAATCACAGACTTGGCATTAAAGACTAGGTATACAAGGAAAAGACTTTCAAAAGGAAAAAAATAAATCCTTTAAATTTTAATATTGCAGATTAAGGAAATAGACTTATATATTTGCAATAAATTAAGGCATATTTTAGTTTTATTTTTTTACTATTTTTTGGTCAATCAAACTAATCAAAGGGATCATGAAATTTACATTTATTCCAACAGTGCACCATGTATAAATAATAAGAAAAAATATTTTTATAAATAAATTAGGAGGTAAGGTGAAAAATATTTTTAAAAACCCTCCAATGAATAATACTAATATTCCAATTTGGAAAAGACCTTTGATTATCCATTTAAGTCCATTTTTTTTAATGTTTATATAAAACCAGAAAAAAACAAAACTAGATAACAATAAATATATAAAATTTATGATCATCTTTTTAGAGAAAATCTAATAAATTTGCCATTATCAAGGCATGATGACAATTATCACTTTTTTATCTGCTAATTTTTTTTAAAAATGGAAAAGTTATACAAAAAACAATAAAAACAAATTATTTTTTTTACTTTTTATCTTGAAACATTTTCAATTTTAGTAAATCAACTCTTTTTTGATTCACTCCCAAATCACTTTCTCCAACTCTTGATTCTGATCTTATTGATAAGATGTTTGATTCAGGTAGAAAGGATACTTCTAAGTCGTCTACATACTTCATCCATTTACTGGTTGCCTCAGCATGAAGATAATCGCCATCAATTTCTACAATCTCAGTTCTTGGAGTGTTTTCGATAAATGTTTTAATCTCTTCAAAAGGTTTCTCAATATTGTTTACCTCCCATTCTTCTCGTACACAATGAGCAATCTCTACACAAGGTTTTAGTTCTATATGTGAGGCAAATGATGAAGAAGGGAATAAAAAGCTTGAACAAATTAAAATTGCAAAAAAAAGTATTTGCATTTACAGAAGAATTTAACGACTCATAATCTAACGAATCCAATTACAAATTTGTAATGAAAACCTAATTATTTTGGAAGAAAGCATATATGTTTTTATATTCAGAATTTAATATGTATTTCTAATAATCCCCAAAAAAAAAGATCCCTCAGAGAGAGATCCTTTTAAAATCGATTTATATCAAGTGTTTCCTTGTTTCCACTGAAATAAATCAATTCCTCCTACACACAATATCAATATCACACCTAAATTCAAAATATGTAATGCTTAATAGACCTCTATCTTAACTGTCACATGGCAAAAATACAAAAAGTACTCAAACATCGAAGTAGAGTACTTTTAAATTTATCAGAAAAAAGTGTGTGAGGAGTTTCTGATGTATTTAATCTACTCCGTAGGTAATTTAAAAGGCTACAGTATAAATTACTAATTATTTAAATCTTTCAAAAAAATTGGGCGTTGATGAAAAAAATAATAATAAACATAAAAAATTCATGAAAAGCATATACAAAAAAATCATTTTTATTATTTCGGCAATTGCTCTTTTTTCAGTAATAGTGGGTGTTGTCAAATATTCGCTAACTTATATTGAAAATAATCCCGAAAAATACTTACCTACACAAAAGCAAGACAAAAATTAAGTATAAATTCACTTCAAAAAATCTATAAAGTGTCTTAAATATGTTTTACATAGACAGGTTGAGTCATGAAAATCAAAAATACTTCAGCTCTTAATCAGAATAATATTCATTTAAATCAATTTAAGAATAAGCATAAATATAAAATACTTGAGAATTACTGGAAGAAAAGAAAGAAAGAATGTGAAAAAAATCTATCAAAATTTTGCTAACAGATAATTATGAATTTTATTTTTTCTTTTTTATTAGCATCTGTTATGTGGGTCCAAGTTCCACAGTGGGAAGCTGACTGGTCAAAATGTGCTGTAGATGTTCCCGATTCATCATGTCACTGGTACGTAGCTGCTCCCGATAATACTTTTGGGGAAGGATTTAATTGGGAAAACGCTCCTTGGTTTGATGCTAATGGATTACAGGATGTAGCAAAAATTGAGAAAGAATCTGTAGTAGAAAAACTTCAAAATAACTAAAGTTTCTATTTCATCAATTAACTTTTAAAAGTATTTAAATCTAGTTGCTTAGTGGTTAACTTTTGATTAATTAAAAAATTTTTATGCGTTTCAAAGTAAGTCTCAAAAAAAATGGAAAGGAATTTGATGAAGTTGTCATAGCTAATAATAAAAAAGAGGCCATGGAAGTAGCTTTAAAAAACAATCCAGAAGCTCAAGCATTAAACTCCGATTGGACATTTAAGATTTAATTATTTGCGAAGTTTAGGAATCAAAAGAGATGCAACACAAATAACACTAATTGCAGGTCCAGGCGACAAATTAAAGACTATAGAGAGAATAAAGCCCAGAAGTGAGATACATAATCCAAAAAATGAAGACCTCATCATTGCAATTCTTAAACTATGAGCCTTATTAAGCCCTAACAGTGTTGGGGTAGAAAGAAGAGCAATAACAAGAATTACTCCCACTGCTGACATTGAACTAACAATTACTAATGCAGTTGTAAAACTCAAAGCAAGATTTAATAAAGAAACGTTTATACCACTCGCGGATGCACCTTCTGGATCCAATCCCACATAAACAACCTTTTCATATCCAAAAGTCATTAAAAGTATAAATACTAAAAAAGCAATTATTGTTCTCAGTAAATCTCCAAAATTTGCTGTCAATAAATCGCCAAATAATACTGCCTCCAAATCAATCCTTATTCCGAGTAAAGGGATTATAAGGACCCCAAATCCAAGCATTCCAGCGAGAATAGTATTCATAACTGCTTCATAATTTTCACTTTTTCTATTAGTTAAACTTTCCGCAATTACTGAGCCCAAAAGACCACTTATAACACCACCAATTGAGGGGTGAATTCCAAGCGCTAATGCGAGAGCAAGTCCAGGCAATACACAATGAGAGATTAAATTAACTTGTAATAATCTCTTATGAGTGATTAATACAGTTCCCATAGCTGGGCATAAAATCCCAGAGAATATAGTTATTATTAATGGAACCAGCCACCAGTTGTTATTAATAAAAGACATTATTCGAATGATTCGGTATGATCAAAAATACGGGACAAAAAAAGATTTCGGAAACAATGGTAACTAAGTCTGACATTACCAAAAGACAAGAACAACTTCTTGAAGAACTTAATAAATGCGAGGATGAATTGACTGGTCAAGAGTTGCATAGACAATTGATAGAAAGCGGAAAGGCTATGGGACTGACGACTGTTTATAGGAATCTTCAAGTTCTGATAAAGCATGGCTTAATACGTTCTAGACATCTCCCAACTGGAGAGGTTCTGTACACTCCCGTAGATAGAGATATTCATCATTTGACCTGTGTTCAATGTGGTGAGACATCAAAAATGGAAGGATGCCCGGTAAAAGATATTCATACACCCAAAACAAATCCAAAGAAATTCCAATTGTTGTTTCATACCCTCGAATATTTCGGGCTTTGCCAAAACTGTTATCAAGCTCAGAATTAAAAAGGAACATTCTCTAATCACAGAAATTATTTTCGTTTATAGAGCTAATGTTTATTGCCTCTAATTTATCTTGTATTTGGTCAGGACTACCAACTGCCAAAACACTTTTATCAAGAACGATTACTTGATCATAGTTATTTAAAGAATCGCCCCAATCATGGCTACTTACGAGCAAAGAAAGTCCGGCATCGGCAAGTTGACGAACAATTTTAAGAAAATCCTCCTTTGCAGGTGGGTCCAAAGCTGCACAAGGTTCATCTAAAAGAAATATTTTTGCCGGGGACATAAGAGTTTTTGCTAATAGAGCTCTTTGCTGCTGTCCTCCTGAAAGAGAATCGAGTCTTCTATTCGCCAAACTTGCAATGCCTACTCTCTGCATTGTCGCCTCTAATTCACAACATTTATTAATCCAAGAATTAGGATATGCTAGAAGAGTCTTAATTTGAAATGGGTTATTACTTCTTGATTTTGAATACTTTATTTGACCAAGAGATACCAATTTTTCAACTGTGATGGGGAACTTCCAATTCATAGAACTTCTTTGAGGCATAAGTGCCACAAGAGCTCTAGATCTATATAAATTTTCACCATCAATTTTTATTTCGCCTTTATCTGGAGTATTTTGTCCTTGCAAAATTCTCAAAAGAGTTGATTTACCTGCGCCATTTGGGCCAACTAACGCTGTTAGAGTTCCAGGTTTAATCTCAACCGATACCTTATTCAAAACTGGCTTACTTTTTTTTGCGTATGCAAAGGTTAAATTTTCAGCGACTAAAGTAGCCATTAATTAATCTTTTAAAAAAGTCACTTTACAAGCTTACCAATAATACAAGTTGCGTATTATTTTCATAACATTTGATACCTTCACTTGTCAGAGATAATGAAAATGATTATCATTTTTAAGTATTTAATTATTTTTCATGTCAATTTTTAAAAGACTTTTAACAAATAAAAAAGGTTCGCGTAAATCAATTATTAAAAATTCCGTAATCGCAGGAACAATTATATTTTCTGGTTTTGGGCAGGATGTTATGGCTAAAGGAAAGTCATATGTAGCAGTAGAACCACTAGTTTGTGATTTAGTTAAATCAATTGCACTACCATCTGACGAAGTTACATGCTTAGTAGATAGAAAACAAGATGTTCATGACTTAAAGATCAATCCAAGGCAAGCTCAATTACTTAATAGCGCAGATAAAGTATTTACTCTTGGTAAAGAAATGACTCCAAGTATGAGAAATTGGGAAAATAAAAAGAATACTGTTGTTGTAGGTGTTAGTGCAATAGACGTAGATGATCATTCTGATCATGGAGGTCATGATGATCACTCAGACCATGGTGGACATGACGATCATTCTGAACATTCAGCTAAAGTAGATGATCATTCTGATCATGGAGGTCATGATGATCATTCAGACCATGGAGGACATGATGATCATGCTGAAGGTGCTTTCGAATGGGCAGGCAAATTTCAACTTTCTAAGGGTTCTTACAAATGGTCATTTGAAAAAGTCGATGGCGAATATGCAGATCCTGCAATGAAGATGGTGATTCTCAAATCTAATGACATAGAAGGGTCTGAAGATTTAGCTAAAGAATTATTAGGATCTAAAGACTCAATAAGCAGAAAAAATGATGGTACTTTGATAGCAAGTAATAAAGCTTTTGTTCTTAACTTTGATCAAAGAAAAGAAAGTACTGTTTTTAACGTGGAGATCCAAGAAGATGGTCAATATATATTTTTTACTGAACACATGCCTTTTGAGTTTGAAGCAACTCAACACTTTTTTAAAGACATTTCAAATAGTGATGTAGAACCAATAGCACAAGTTCCAGACGAAGGTGAGGGGCATCATCATCATGACCATGGAGGTCTAGATCCACATGTATGGCATGATCCGCATAACATCATAAAAATGGGAGATCTCATAAGCAAAAGTTTAAAGAAAGATATTTCAGTTTTTAATAGAGGTGACAGAAAACTAATTAATGAAAGATTCGAAAAAGCTGATTCTCTCTTAGAAGGCTTAGATAGTTGGATCGTCGAACAAGTAAGTTCAATTCCTGAGGAAAACAGAGTAATTGTCTCTAAACACAAAGCAATGGAATACTACGGGGATGCATTTGGTTTTGAAACCATTAGTTTACTTGACTTTCTTGGAGACTCCTCAAGCTTAAGGCCAGACAACATAAGTTCTACTTTAAAAATGTTAGATGAAGAGAAAGTTCAGGCAATATTTCCTGAACAAATTCCAGCATCTAAGTTATTAAGGAACTTAAGTAGACAAAGTTCAGTTCCTTTAGCTTCTAATCAAATATTCGTTGATGGATTGATGATGGATGGTAATACGGTTTCAGTAGCTGTTCACAATACTTGTACAATTGTTGATTCATTAGGTGGAAGCTGCGATAAAGAATCTGGCTCCAATCTTGAGTCTGAATGGTACAAACTTTCAGATTAAATTTTTCTAATAAAAACGGTTTTCATTTCTTATTATTACTATTATTAAACTATTGTTTATTTAGTAAAAATCAGTAAATGAGCATCCAAGATAAAGTTCCAGTAACCATCCTCACTGGATTCTTAGGTTCAGGGAAGACTACTTTGCTTAATAGAATTTTAAGTGAAGAGCACGGGAAAAGAATAGCCGTAATTGAGAATGAATACGGTGAAGTAGGTATAGATCAAGGTCTCGTAATTAATGCCGATGAAGAAGTATTTGAGATGTCAAACGGGTGCATTTGTTGTACTGTTCGCGGTGATTTAATAAGAGTCCTTGGCAACCTTATGAAAAGAAGAGATAAGTTTGACTATGTTTTAGTAGAAACAACAGGATTAGCAGATCCAGGCCCAGTTGCTCAGACTTTTTTCATGGATGAAGAGATTAGTTCTGAATTTACTCTTGATGGAATTGTGACTTTGGTTGATGCTGCACATATTGATCAACAGCTAGGCAGGAGTGACGAAAGTTCAGAACAAGTGGCATTTGCAGATGTTCTTGTCCTTAATAAAACTGATTTAGTCTCTGATGATGCATTAGATACCCTTGAATCAAGATTGAGAGATATGAATCGAATGACTCGCATTATTAGAGCCGAGAATGCCAAAGTACCAATTGAAACAGTCTTAAATCTAAGTGCATTTGATCTCGATCAGATCCTTAAACGCAGACCAACATTTCTTGAACCAGAATATCCTTTTGAATGGACGGGTGTTTACGATCTAGATGAAGGTAAATATGAATTAATACTAGAAGAAGGACCCGATCCAGAAATGTCCCTAGTAGCTCTCGTTAACCAAGGTGAGAGTGAGGAAGAACTTAAAGATGGTGCTGAATCCTCCGTAAGACTTTATGCAGAAAATGCTAATACTTTGGAGCCTGGAAATACTGTCCCATATGGAGAACATGTAAATCTAAAATTGGAGGATAAAGGAAATAAATCCTTCATCCTTAACATAGAAAAGCCAACAAAAATAGGTTTGTTTACTCAGCACACTGCTGAAGAATTTAATATGAAAGTCATTAAAAGTGACGAAAATAAACAGATTCCATTTAATACTGAAAGATTCTGGCAAGCAGAGCACGAACATGATGATGAAGTAGGCTCAATTGCTATAGAGCGTTTTGGAGATGTTGACCCAGAAAAACTAAATACTTGGATGGGAAGACTTCTATCAGAAAAAGGAGTGGATATATTCAGAACTAAAGGTTTCATAAGTTACTCAGGTAACCCAAGGAGAATAGTTTTCCAGGGAGTTCACATGTTATTTACTGCACAACCTGATAAAGAATGGGGTAACGAACCTCGTAGAAATCAACTTGTTTTTATCGGTAGAAATTTAAATGAGAAAGAGATGCAAGAAGGCTTTGATAAATGCCTGATATAGAACCATTTAGCCCAAGAGGCATGTTCCATGAAGGATGGACGGCTGAAGTTAGCGATTATGCCATAGCATGTGGCTGGGCTCTTAAAGGGAAACAATTTATTGTTGGCGACGTTGCGGGTGGTATTTTTGCATTCGAAGGAGATACTGGAAAAATTATTTGGAAAAAAGAAAATGCTCACTCTGGTGGTCTACTAGCGATGGCAATTCATCCAGAGGGTGAAATTTTTGCAACATCAGGTCAGGATGGAAATGTTCAAATTTGCAATTGCCACGAAGGTAAAGTAATTAAAACGCTTGATCTTGGCAAGGGTTGGGTAGAACACCTCAAGTGGTCTAATGACGGATTATTTCTAGCGATTGCTTCCTCAAAAAAAGTATATGTTTTTAATGAAATTGGAGAGGAGAAATGGATTTCAGAAGTCCATCCAAGCACAGTAAGTGCAATAACATGGTCAAATAAAAATGAGCTGGCAACTGCTTGCTACGGCAGGGTGACATTCTTTGACATAGTTAATAATAAAACGAATCAAAAACTCGAGTGGCAAGGATCATTGGTCTCTATGGAATTAAGCCCAGATGGAGATATAGTCGCCTGTGGGAGTCAAGACAATTCAGTTCATTTTTGGAGAAGATCAACAGGAATGGATGCAGAGATGACGGGATACCCTGGAAAACCAAGTCACCTTTCTTTTGATGACAGCGGAAAATTATTAGCGACAAGTGGCAGTGAAAGAATCACAGTATGGAGCTTTAAAGGGAATGGTCCAGAGGGCACTATGCCAGGAGAGCTATGTCACCATACAGAACCTATTTCGAGCCTAGCCTTTTCAAATAAAGGTATGCTTGTAGCCTCAGGATCTAGAGATGGTTCTGTTGTCGCAAGTTTCCTCAAAAATGACGGCAATGGTGATCCCGTTGGGGCTGCATTCGCCGGAGATTTGGTAGGGGCAATATCATGGAGACCTGATGATTGTGCACTTGCAGCAGTTAATGCAAAAGGTGTTGTAAATGTATGGAAATTTAAAGTTCGTACTAACCTTTTTTCAAAGGGATTTAAGTAAAAAGTAGAAATTTATTAATTACCAATAGTTAGCTTTTAAATGTCTTTCCATACAAATGACCTCACAGTCATTGTCTATCCCTTTTGGGTGAATATCGCAATATGAGAGACATTGGAAATATTCGTCTATGGGATTTGATTTATCAGTTTTACTAACTTCTTTCGAATGATTCATAAAAGATTTCCTCAATTATTTAAAATTAAGATAGACGAATTAAATATCAAAGGAAATAAGCAAAACTTACTAAAAATATCTCAAAAAAATTAGCGCGATTGATTACTACTCTCGGACATTTTTAATTAAAAAGCAATGCGTATAAAAACGGATTGTCTTTAGAGAAATATTTTCCTAATTTTATATTGTTGAGTTCTAGGAGGTCTTTCAAAATGATCGATAGCCTGCCTGAAATTTCGGAATAAACCGAACTAATTTAATTAACTGCTCCAATTATTTTTTATTAATGTCTAAGCTTCCTTCTTCTGCATCGTTTAGGTGCCCTTTAAGAAACAAGCTTAATTCTAGAGTTTTTGCCCCAGTTAAAGACAATTAGTTAATTTTGGTGAGCATTAGCTTAAAAGAAGTTAGCAACAAAGATCCATGATTTAGGTGCGTTAATAACTTCAGTAAAAAATATAAGTAAGAGATAAAAGAGGGCTTAAATAAGCCCTCTTTTTTGTTATGAGATGACTTTCTTCTTATTTTATAGATAATGATTAAAGAAATAAATTTTAAAATGGTTCGATATTTTTGCCCATATTGCAATCCTAAATATCAATTTCAAAAACAATCCTTAAAAGGTAATTTGATTTGTGGATTATGCGGAGAGGATCTCGTAAAAAAACCATATATTAGGTTAAACCAGATAATCGCTTTAATTGCTGCGTCATCATTACTTCTACCGTTGATTTATACTTTTATTTTTTTAATTAAAAATCAAATAAATCCTCCTAATAAAAATTATCAAGCAAATGATAATTTCATGATAATTATCAAAGAACAAACGTCATAAAACAATTAAAAAAATCTCAAGAGGTCAACCTCTACAAAGTGATTTATTTAAACAAGAATTTTTACTTTCAATATTTATTTGATCATTCATATTTTCTAATTTGTTTTTATTACTTATTACTTTAACTTTTTGCCCACAATGTTCTTTGCAACCACCATTAAATAAATTATGTGAATATAAACTGGAACTATTCGTAAGTAATAAAAGAAAAATTATTTTATAAATTTGATTAAAATAAGAATTCATTTTTTATTATGATTTTCCCAGAATTAGTAAATAAATAATATCAGTTAATTCCAAGGAGTGTTTATAAGGCCCCAGATATCGAAGAAGAAAAATAAAACTGCAATAACAACAAGATCCCATGCTCTTTCCCTAAAAGCCCAAGGCGCAATAAAAACTTCCCCAAGTCCGTGAAGTGCCGCTCCTACTGGTAGATGATCAAGAACCAGCAAGCTGTGAGAGAGGATAAAAAGAAAGCTTGCGAAATATCTAAAAAAAACAAATTGCCAATTACTAGAACCCATGCCCTTTAGATTTTTAAAAAATATACTTCAATGATCAAAATAATGATATAGATTGAATCAAGAGATATTATTTTTGGTAGCCATAAATACGAATAAAGATATAAAGCTAAAGTAAAAGTTACTAAACGATGAAATATATGTTTTCAAGTTATCAGCCTAAAAATAGTTTTGATGAATACTTTAAGGATAATGTCAACTCTGCTAGAGAAATATTGATTCCACTTCTTTCCTCATTAGATAATATGGGACTTGAAGAATTAAACAGAAATCATTCTGCCGCAAAAAAATTATTACTAAGACATGGTGCAACTTTTAGATTAAACGATACCGGTTTAAAAGGTACTGAGAGAATATTACCTTTTGATCCACTTCCTAGAATAATTAGCAAAGATGATTGGGTAACGTTAGAAAAAGGCCTAAAACAAAGGCTTGAGGCAATTGATTTATTCCTAGATGATATTTATAATTCTCAAAAAATAATTAATGATGGAATAATTCCAAGAGAATTAATAGAGAGTTCAGAAGGTTGGAGACCTCAGATGATAGGTTTCAAACCACCGCTAAATAAATGGTGTCAAATTTCAGGACTTGATTTAATTAGGGATAGAAATGGAGATTGGCATATTTTAGAAGATAACTTAAGGTGCCCTTCTGGGGTTGCTTATTTTTTAGAAAATAGGTTAGTAATGAAAAATATTTTTCCTAATCTTTTCTCTGGAAGAATAGTAAAACCAATTGATGAATATCCATCATATCTTTTAAAAACTCTTCAAGACCTTGCTGTTTGGACAGATACTCCCAAGATAGTTCTACTAACTCCAGGAATTTTTAATAGTGCTTATTTTGAACATAGTTATTTAGCTCAAGAAATGGGCATACAGCTAGTTCAGGGTCATGACTTAGTTTGTAATGATGATTATGTATATTTAAAAACCACCTCTGGATTAAAAAGAGTAGATGTCATTTACAGACGAATTGATGATAATTTCTTAGATCCTCTCAATTTCAGAAAAGATTCCTGCCTTGGTGTTAGCGGATTACTTGATGTTTTCAAGGCAGGTCATGTTGCTTTAGCAAATGCACCTGGGACTGGAATAGCAGATGACAAAATGATTTATTCTTTTGTTCCAAAAATGATTAAATATTATCTTGATGAAGAAATTATTATTAAAAATGTAGAAACCTATATTTGTCATTACCAAAAGGATCGAGAATATGTTCTAGAAAATTTATCAAAACTTGTTGTTAAGTCTGTTGCAGAAGCCGGGGGTTATGGAATGTTAATTGGCCCTCACTCAACAACATCTGAAATAGAAGAATTCGCTAATAAAATTAAAAAAAATCCTAGAAATTTTATAGCACAACCAACATTAGAATTATCTACTGTGCCATCATTATGTGAAGGAGAACTATATCCATGTCACGTTGATTTAAGGCCATATATCTTGAGAGGTAAAGATTCATGGGTTAGCCCTGGTGGGCTTACGAGGGTAGCATTAAAAAAAGGATCATTAGTCGTTAATTCTTCTCAAGGTGGAGGATGCAAAGATACATGGGTTGTAGGTCAATAATATGCTTTTAAGTCGTGTAGCGGAGTCTCTTTATTGGATAAATCGTTATTTAGAACGCGCGGAAAATATATCTCGTTTCGTGGAAGTAAGTGAAGCAATGTCATTAGATTGTCCGCCAGGAAGTGCAGAACCTTGGCTCCCATTAATTGAAGCTTCAAGTGACAGAGAATCTTTTGATAAAAGATTCCCAGAGAAAAAACCTGATGACGTTATTAATTTTTTAATAAGAGATCGTTTAAACCCAAACAGTATAATTTCTTGCATTCAAATGGCTAGAGAAAATGCACGACAAATCAGAGATGTGCTGACCACAGAAATGTGGGAACAAATTAATATTTTATATTGGAATATGCAAGAAGGAGAGGCAATATGGAATAAACCAAGACAAGAACAATTAAGCGAAATAAGGAGGGAGTGTCAGCTTTTTTATGGAATCACAGATGCGACTCTAAGCAAAGACCTCGCCTGGAGGTTTAGCATTCTTGGAAGATTGATCGAAAGAGCTGACAAAACATCAAGAATTTTAGATGTTAAATACTATTTACTTCTACCCAGTTTAGATGAGCTTGGAGGAGTTCTTGATGAGCTGCAATGGATTGCACTTTTGCGCTCAGCTGGAGCTTATCAAATGTTTAGAAAAGCAGTGCAAAATTCTATAAAGCCTAATTCAGTTGCGAGATTTCTTTTACTTGATCCAATTTTTCCGAGATCAGTAAGATACTGTCTTGATGGGATAAGTAATACACTTAAAACGATAGATACCTCACCATCTACTGAAAATCCTTCAGAATTAGAATGCATGAGAGGTTTGCTTAAAGCAAAGTGGAGTTATATCAGAATTGAAGATATAATCAATGATGGTTTACATGAGGCAATCGATTCATTGCAAATGGATTTAAATAAATTAAATGATCTCATTCAAGAAAAATATTTTATTAATTAATAAGTTTATTAATGAGAATTAAATACATTCACAAACTTGAATATAAATACGAAGACCCTGTTCAATTAGGCGAGCATAGATTATGTATAAAGCCAAGGTCAAATGGCTTCCAAAAACTAAAGAAATTTGAATTAAAAATAACCCCAGAACCAGAAATTATTTATCCATTACTTGCTGCTAGCGGAGAAGAGATTAATAGAATCAGATTCAATGGATTAACAGATAAATTAATTATTGAATCAATCAGTGAAGTTGAAACTATTAAACATCCAAACATTATTGATGGAGTTAAAAATAGAGATTTAACATTACCTTTTTGTAGAAGTATTATTAACAGAGATTTGCAAGGAGCATTAGAAGGATGGATGCCCAATGGACAACACGACCCCTCTGCTGTAGAACTTGCCCAAGAAGCCTTAGCAGGAAGCATTAATAATGCATTATCATTTACTTACCAGTTAATAGAGATTATTCAAGATCGGGTTAAATATACCAAAAGACATACAGGTCCAGCATGGCCTGCTAGCAGAACACTTAGAGAACGTATAGGTTCATGCAGAGATTTAGCAATGCTGATGGTTGAAGCTTGCAGGTCTATAGGTATCCCAAGTAGGTTTGTAAGTGGTTATCATTTTGAAGATCCCTTACCCACAGAGTTGGATTTACACGCTTGGGCTGAATTATATATTCCAGGTGCTGGTTGGAGAGGTTTTGATCCAAGCGGAAAAGGATTAATAGATGATAGATATTTAACATTGGTATCCTCTTCAAAATCTAATTTAACCTCTGTAATTACAGGAAACTTTATAGGAAAAAATAATCTAGAAAATACTTTATCCTGGGAAATCAAACCTCTTGAGATTAAATAAAGACTAAATTTTTAATCTTTTAAATGACGAAAAATATAAATAATAATATGTTTCTTTTTTAGTGTTAATTGATACGTTCTTAGATGAATATATCTGTTTTCATTTGTTTAATCTTTAAAGAAAATTGAGCTCAAGTTTAGAAATTCCAGTTATCAAATCAAATAAATCAAAAATGTTTGAATTGATAAGTTATGAAAAATTTCGCGATACAAAAGATGTAAGATTTTTTGATATTAGTATTAATGAATCAAATTATAGAGATCTTGTTATTCACAGTGGTCCTGCAGTTAGTCCTCCAAATGATGAAGATTTTAATAATTGGCAATTTTACATACATCACAATCAAGAAGATAATCTATTAGCTATCTCTGGGGGTAGAACATTTTTTCTTGTAAATTTTGGTTGGGATTATCCTTTTTATAAAGTTAGATTAGAATCTTGCGGATATATTTTAAGGATACCTAGAGGAACTTTTCATAGATCGGTATCTGACGAAAACGGTTCCATAGTTTTAAATCAAGCCATTAGAGATAAAGGCGGTACAGTTGAATCTGAATTCAAAGTTACCAATAGCAAAGATAATAAAAAACTTCTAGATTGTATAACTAATTTAGAGCCTAGATTTAAAATTTATAGTGTTAAATAATCTTAAAAAGGGATTCTAAATTTATTCATCGATTTAAAAAATTATCTAATTGTTATAAAATAAATTTATTCAATTTTTTTAATATGAGATTTCTAAGTTTTTTAAAATATTTTTTATGCATAACTTTTTCCTTCTTGGTTTTATCCTCTCCAGTTTTTGCTGGAGCAAATGTTGCTGTTAAGGGCGAAGGAGATGAAGTTCCAAGTTATGTAAGATCTAATATTACAGGATTTGATTTCCATGGAGAGGATCTTCATTTGTCTTCTATAGCTGGAGCAGTTGCGAGAGATGCCGATTTTAGTGATGTTGATTTACATGGAACTACATTAACCCTATCTGATTTAAAAGGTTCTAATTTAAATGGAATTGACCTGACCGATACTCTTTCTGATCGAGTTAATTTCCAAAAAACAGATCTTAGAAATGCTGTTTTGATAAATATGATCGCATCAGGCAGCAGTTTTGCAGGAGCTCAAATAGAAGGAGCAGATTTTTCTTATGCCATTCTTGATAGCGAAGATCAAAGAAATCTTTGTGAAATTGCTGATGGGATCAATCCAACAACAGGTGTTTCAACAAGAGATAGTCTTGAGTGTAATTAGAATTTAAAATTATAAGTAAACTTTTTTCCCATTATTAAATTTATAAATTCTTTGTTCATCGTCTTGAAATATCATCTCACCATTTAATTTAGATTTCTTAAATTTTGAAAGTCTTGCTCTGTGTATATTGGATTTTCTATTTATATTTTCTTCGTTGTCATAAACCCCAATATAAATATTTATATTAGGATTTGAAAAGGTTTTTTCTTCCTCTCTTAAAAAAATTCTGTCAATATTTGTTTGTGTGCTCTGTAGTTTATTTTTGAATTTATCTAATTTTAAGTTTTTTGTTTTTTTAGAAATAATTTTTTTGTAACCCAAAAAAATAACTCCTAATATTAGAAAAACTAAAAATATATTCATTACTTAATTTTTATTTTTATATCTACGCCTAAGTTACTTTTAGTAGTTAATATTTCTTTTTTTATGATTCCATAGGTAAAAATTTTAGATAAAGTTTTTAAAGAATTAAAAACTAAAAAAACAGTAAATAAAAAGAAAACAATAATGTTTTCTACAAGTAGATTTTTATTTTTATTATCTAGATTGCTCATATAAGTCTTAATTCAATTATTTTTCATCACTATTTGCATATGGGCCGAAAAATTCACTGGCGTCTCTTCCCATTACTTTAGCAAGATTTAAACTTTTATCTATATCCCATTTAGATGCCAATCCATAAAGAATACCAGCAGCAAAAGAATCGCCACATCCATAAGAATCAACCTTTAATTTTTTGTTTTTAAGAGCCTTATATCTTCCTCCTGGAAATATTATGCCTCCCTTCTCCCCCTCGGTTTTAATAGTATATTTGGGTTTTAACGATAAATCAGAAAAAGAAAAAAATTCCCCTGGATCAAGATTACTGCCAATTAATCCATCTAAAAGGACATTCGATTTATTAATTGTATTTAATCCCACCCTTGGTGTTGTACAAAGTATTGAAGCTGATCTAGCCATTTTAAAAATTTCTGAATCAGATGCAGTAATAAAAATTCCGTCCATTTTTTTTAAAATGTTCCATTCTAACTTGTCTTTATGAGTTGGAGCTAACCTTTCTCCAATAACTGTTATTGCTCTTTCACCTTGAGAGTCAATTAAACTAAATCCTCTTCTAGTAGGTTTATCACGCCAAGCCACATGCAGCTTAATTCCCATATTTGAGAGAATCTTGAAACACTTATCTCCATAATCATCATTACCTAATGAAGTAAAAAAATGTATTTGGTTTAAAGTTAAATCAGAAAGTATTTTCGCGATAATAGATCCACCACCAGCTGGAGACTCAAGAGACTTTTCAGAATGAGAAATAACTCCGTGTTTTGGTAATTGATCAACCTTTAAGAAATTCATCCACTCGACATGGCCAACTACAGCAAAATTTAAATTTCCTTTTTTAAATTTATAGTCTTCAACTTTATTATTCATTTCAACAACCATAAGCTTTTAAATACTATTATTAAAAGAAATATTTTTGACAAGTGAATTCATTTAAAATTTTAAAAGATAATAAACAGATACTATCTTATCTTTACCTTTTTCTATCAATTTTGGGTGCTGTCCTGCCAATGATGGCAAATTTCGAATTTGCTAGGGAATATGGAAACAGCTTTGATATAAAAAACTTCATTTCTTTAGCAAATGCCAACCCTGCAGCTCAGTCAATTTCTAGAGACTTATTAGTAGGTGCAAGTGCAATTTTTATATGGATAGTAAATGAATCAAAAAAATTGAAGATGAAGAATATGTGGGTTGTTTACATTGGAACTTTTCTTATTGCATTTGCATTCTCAGCACCTTTTTTCTTATTTCTAAGAGAGAGAAGAATTATTGAATTAGAAAAAATTTAAATTTTTAAAGATTAATTAAAATAATCTCTTAAATAGGATTGCAAAAATTATAAAGCAAGCAAATGAAATAGATAGCCAGATTCCTGAAGCATAACCAAATAGATCTAATATTCGTCCGGAAATAAATGGTCCAAAAAAATAACCCATAGCGAAACATTGTGATAATAGTGCAAGTGCAAAACCTTTTTTGTTTGAAGGTGCTATTCTGAAAACGATATCTGTTGATGTTGGAAGAAATGAAGCAGTCCCTAAACTTACTAATATCAATGAAAAAGAAATCAAATAAAAAGCTGTGATATTTAAATAACTAGAAATAAATAATAAAAATGAAGCGAAAGAGAAATTTAGCAAACTAAATTTCAACCCAAATAATCTCCCTTTTTTTGATATCCAAGATCCAATAGGCCATTGTAAAAACAACAATAAAATTAACTGAATTGAAATTATGAGACTAATAATTTCTTTGCTTAATGCATTGCGATATACTCCACCTTTGACAAGGTCCAGAGGCAAAGTTACTTGAATAAGAGCTAAAGAGGTAGTTATTAATAAAATAGATAAAATAATTATTGTTGAATTTTTATTCCATTTCAATTGTCTCTGATTGATTGGATCTTCAAGTTTTTTTTGGAAATTTTCTAAGTTTCTTTTAATAGAAGAACTATTTCTAGATATTAAATATGTGATAACTAACATGCAAAATATATCATTAATAAAAATTGATTTTGAGTACAAAAAATTGGTCATATAACCCCCTAAGAATACCCCTAGAAATATTCCTAAAGCCTCCGAACTTCTTACAAGAGCATAAGCTTTGCGTGTTTCGATAGGATGGCAAAAATAGGGCACCCCAAACTCGGCAGCAGGCCAATATATTCCTGCAGCAGCACCAACAAGTGATTGTCCAATTATGTACAAAAAAGTATCTCTTGAAAAGATGAGGCATAAACTAGCGGCAATACTTAGTATTGAAGAAGTAACTATTGGAAATTGTATTTTCCCTGTTTTATTAAGATAATTACCTGTAAAGAGTCTTGTTACGGTTCCAATTATTGCTGAAATGGTAAACCCCAAGCCAATATCAGTTGCCGATAATCCTAAGTTATTAAAAATAAGTGATGTTAAATAAATAACACCTCCTGCTCCAAATGCAGCATAAAATCTTATCTTGGTTATTAACCTCAAATGATATGGAAATTGAAACCACCAATTTTTGCTAATTTTTAAACTATTTGGACTAATCACAAGTGAAATACATTTTTATAATTTTTTTTAGTTTTTGTGGTTTATTTTTTAATAATGGTTTAAAGGCTGCAGAAAAAATAAATATTAATTTTGAAGAGATGGAAATCCCTCTTACTATAGAACAATTATCAAAATTAGAAAAATACAAAGATAATTCAACAGAATTAATAGATTGGTTAAAAAAAAATGGATTAATAAGATTTTTTGAATTATCAAAATTTTTAGAATTTCCAGTTTTCAAGGAAGAGGGATTAAATAGAGAAATATTAAGAAGTTGGATAGGGCGTAAAATTCTTACAGAGTTAAGCAAAACCATTAAAGTTCCAAATGATAATAATGGAACAGAAATTTACAACACTATAGAAAAATTATTAGATCAAAAAAAAGAAGTTTCAACTTTAGAAATCATAAAGGCATTACCATCACAAGAAATTTCACTAGATATTGACAATTTAATTTTAATAATTTCATCTTGGAAAAATGAATTATCAATGCAACAAGAACTTTTATCCAAATTAAATAAACTTAAAAGAACGAACCAAAATGCCTTTAAAAATACTGAAAAAAAATCAAATCAAGAACTAATAAAAATTGATAAAAAAATTTATGCTCCTCACAGACTGAAACCTTTTGATATTGAAATATGGAAAAGTAATAAAACAAATGATGATAAAGAACTGATAATTTTTATGCCAGGACTTGGAGGCGAAATTAATAACTTTAAATGGATAGCCAACAAATTGGCTAGAAGAGGTTGGCCAATATTATTTATAGATCATAGAGGGAGCAATTTGGAATCATTCATAAAGGTACTCGAAGGTAAGGAAAAAATACCAGGAAGTGCAGACTTTTTCTTATATAGAATTAAAGATTTAGATGCTGTATTAAAAGCTCATGAAAATGGAGATTTTGGTTTACCTAATGATTCTTATATTTTAATGGGACATTCACTTGGAGCTTTAATAGCACTTTTATATGAAGGCAATAAACCTATTAATCAACTTGAGGAAAGATGTGATTTGGCATTAAAAGATTTTGCAGTAACGAATTTATCAAAACTACTACAATGTCAATTAAGCGAAATTCCATTCTCTAAGAAGAATAATGCTAATAAGGCAAGTGCAATAATAGGATTTAATTCATTTGGCAGTTTAGTATGGCCAAAAGAAAATAGTACGGGCATAAAGACTCCAACTCTTCTAATAGGTGGTACGTATGACCTTATTACACCATTAATGAATGAACAATTTAAAGTTTTTTCTGCTTTAAATAATCCATCAAATAGATTTCTAATTATTGAAGGGGCAAGTCATTTCTCTCCAATTAGAATTAATAAAAGCTATGAAGAAAATGATGACGTCTTCAAAATAAGTAAATCTTTTATTGGTTCAGAGCCAATATTAGTACAAGATTTATCTGCGAAATTTATAGTTGAATTTTTAAAAAATATTAAAGACCAAAAGATCCCCAAAGTACTTAAAAACCAAAGAGATTTGGGACTTGATTTTCATCTTTTAGATCTTGAAACAATAAAAGAAATTTCCGAAAATTAGTACTCTATTCGTGGATCTAAATATGAGATAAGGATATCCACGAATAGATTTATAGATACTATGAGCATAGAGGTAAAAATTACAATTCCTTGAACTAGGGTATAGTCTCTTTGAGAAATAGCTTCATGTAATCTTAAAGCTATACCTGGCCATGAAAAAGTTACCTCGAACAATAGAGCACCGCCTGCTAATGAGGCCATAGTCAAGCCAGAAATAGTGACAATTGGCAGTAGAGCATTTGGCAATGCGTGGTTTAAAAATATTTTTTTCCTTGATATTCCTCTACATATAGCTGCATTTACATAATCACTTTTTAATGTCTTATCCAAATTTACTCTTAATGAGCGGCTGAATATACCACTTAATAAAAAGCCAAGGGTAATCGAAGGAAGCGCGAGATGATAAAGACTATCTTTCAAAGCAATAATATTATTTGAAAGAATACTATCTAAAACTAGAAAACCTGTTATTTGAGGTTGTTGCTGAAATATTGGAAATCTTCCTCCAATTGGAGAAATGTTAAAGAATACAGAAAATAATAATTGCGCTAACATTGCACCCCAAAAAGGAGGGATCGCATATGTAGCAATTCCTAATATTCTCGCAATATAATCAGTCTTTCTCCCTCTATTTCTTAAGCCAATTAATCCCAATGGGAAACCTATTACTGAGGCACTTAATATTGAAAAAAATCCAAGCTCAAGACTTGCAGGCAATGACTTAATAATAATATTTAATACTGGCTCTTGGGTACTAAGAGATTGGCCAAAATCTAAGTTCAATATATTTTTAATATATGAAAAATATTGATTTATTAAAGGTTCATTTAGCCCCAATTTATTTCTTAGAAATTCCCTAGAGATCTCATCTGCTCCAGATCCAAGTATGGCATCGACAGGATCACCGGGAGCAATTCTTAATAAAATAAAAACCAATGAAGAAATTATCCATAACATTATAGGTATTAATGAAATTTTTAATAAGGAATAATTTAGTAGTTTATTTAAATTTCTACTCATTAATCAGCTCAAGATCACTCAATGAAATTATTCCTGCACCATTAAAAATAGGTTTTGATATTTTATTTTGAGACCATGCTTTTTGAGAGGATATCCAAATAGGAATATAAGGTATTGAACTTGCTGCTATTTTTTCAATTTCAACAAGTTTTTCTAATCTTTTAATTCCACTTATTTTTTCACTCTCAAGAAATAAACTTTCCACTTTATTTGATGCCCAAAAACTACCGCTGTAAACTGATTCTCCTTTTTTACATATGCCATCAACTATTTCACTACAACTTAAAAGAGGGGTAAGATAGGCCTCTGGATCTGAATAAGCCCCAGTCCAATCGAGAAGAACTGCAGTATAGATTCCCAAACTTAGATTTTTATAAATAGTTGTAGATTCAACCCCATTAAGTTCAATATCAATACAATCTTTCAAAGAACTTTTAATTTCTTCTTGCCATGTCAGAGCAATAAGCTTGTCAGCTGGTACATTGGATCTATAAGTAAGAGGTATTTTTAGAATATTTCCATTGCAATAATTTTCTTTTTGCAATAATTTTCTCGCTTCTAAATAATCATATTTAGGCCACAGTTCTTGATTATCTTTTTTTAATATCGGAGGAATAATTGATCTAGATGGCTTCCTTAATCCATAACTGACTTTCTCACTAATCAATTTTCTATTAATACTTTTTGCTAAAGCCAGTCTTAAATTTAAGTTATTTAAGGGATAAGAACTAGTTTTAAGGCTTATAAAACTTAATTCAGTGAAAGGGCTATTTCCTTCATTAAACTGTTTATTTTTGCTTAAATTATTTAAACTTTTTCTCTGACTATCATCAATTGAATTTGATAAGAGCACATCAATTTGTTTACTTTTTAAAGCTCCAAAAAGAGAAGATGAATTTGAATATCCCACAAAATTAACTCCCTTATTTAATGGCTTTTCACCCCAATAATTCAAATATGGATCAATTGATTGAACTTCATTAGAAAAACTATTCAGGACATACTTGCCAGTACCAACAAATTTGTCATTTAGAAACTTATCAGAATATTCTTTGTAAAATGTAGGCGATATTGGAGTTAAATTTACTGATGTGAGCAAACCATTTAAAGAACTTGATGGTTTATTCAAATTTATTATGACTGAATATTCACTTGGCGTTTCTATTGATTTAATCTTATTTCCTAAAATATAATTCATTGTTCCAATTCTTTTGAATCTATCAAAGGTAAACTTCATAGCATTTGAGTTAAATTCAGTTCCATCATGAAAAAAAACATTCTTTCTTAAATTGATAGTTATTTGAAGTCTATCTTTTGAAATAATTGGCATCCCCGAGGCCAATTCAGGTATTAATTCTCCGTTTGAACTTAATTCATATAATGTGTCTCCAAGAGAACTGATTAGTTGAATTGCTTTAAGAGTATTTGCTCTAGCTGGATCTAAAGATTCAATTTTTCCAGAACTGGCTACTATGATTTTTTTAGATATTCTTTTTGAGGCGCAAGAGTTCTGTAAAAAAGAAATTAAAATAATAAAAATTGATAAAACAACTTTTTTTTTCATATTTAATAATTACTTAATTTTTCTGAAGAATTATTTGAGCAGAAAATTTGTAAGGTTATTTGACTTATTTCTAAAGCAAATGTTTTTTTTGAATTATAAGCAAAAGGCCACTCCCTCACCCAACAAATTTCTTTAGTTATATTTAAACCAATTACTTGAAAAGTCTTATGGCTATTTTTAATTTTTACACAAGCACCTTTATAAAGGTTTTCAGAAAAAATTAAATTACTATTTTCATTATTATTATCTAGTAGTTTTGAATGAATCATTAAGGCACTAAAACCAAACACTTACTTTCTTCGGTTTACCAAGCTATAAAGAAATTTGCAAACTATTTTCTTAAATACAACTTAATTGACTTGCAATAATTTTGACTTCATTTAACGAATTTATTTCATCTTTCGATCTCTCAAAATCTCCATTATTCACCTCATGAGTAATAACGACAATTTCAGCTTTGTCCTCACTTGCATCTAATTGAACAATTGACTCTATTGATACATTATTCTTTCCAAAAATATCTCCAATCTTTCCTATGACACCTGGGCTATCAAGACAAATAATTCTAAGGTAATTTTTTTTATTTATTTGTGAAGATTCGATTATATGACAGTTTCTCCAGAAATAAAAAGATAATAATGGATCGATTGAATTATTATTTTTTACTGAGGCTGCATGCAAATTTAATATATCTGATACTACTGATGCAGCAGTCGGGCCACTCCCTGCACCTGGTCCATATAACATTATCTCACCAAGAGGATCAGCCTCTATCAATAAGGCATTATTAACTCCCTCAACTGTTGCCAATGGATGAGATTTTGGAATTAAAGAAGGTCCTACCCAAATATTCAAAGCGAGTGAATCATTACTATTAATTTGTCCCCTTTCGGAGAGCGCTAAAAGTTTTATTTCAAACCCTAATTTATTGGCATATTCGATGTCCTTTAGATTAATTTTACTAATGCCCTCAGAATGAATCTCCTCTCTTTTAATTTTCCCTCCAAATGCAAGTTCACTAAGAATTGAAATCTTATCAGCTGCATCATGACCCTCAACATCTGCAGTTGGATCAAATTCTGCATATCCAAGGCTTTGGGCCAATTTTAAGGTCTCCTCGTAATCAGCTTTTTCATTTGTCATCTTCGAAAGAATAAAATTTGTTGTGCCATTTATTATCCCAACCATTTTTTTTATGCTGTTACTTTTTAATGATCTTTTTAAGGGTTCAATTATAGGAATTCCCCCGCAAACTGCCGCCTCTGACAATATATAAACTCCTTCTTTAGATGCAGTTTTATATATTTCTTCTCCATATCTTGCAATGACTGCTTTATTAGCTGTAACAACAGATTTTCCAAATTTTAATGATTGCAGAATAATATCTTTCGCTAAATCAACTCCACCCATTACTTCAACAATTACATCAATGGAGGGGTCATTAATTAATTTAAATGGATCATCAGTTAATAAATTATTATCTAGCTCAATATCCCTTTTTTTATTAAGATCTTTAACTGCTATTTTTGAAATTTCTATTTCTTTTAGAATTGGATGTGAATCAACTTCAGAAGTTAATATTTTATAAATCCCTGAACCCACAGTTCCAAAACCTACAATCCCAATTTTGCATTTTCTCATTTTTTATTTCTTTTAACTTTGAATTTAATTTTATATTATTAGACCTACAAAAATTCATTTGCTTGAGACTGCATTTTCAATAATATGTTTAAAAAACCATTTGATCGTGAAGGAGTTAAGCTTGCTTTTAAACCAGTATCTTCAATAAATTTCTTATCTATCTTAACAACCTCATTTGGTGTTAATTCATTTAACCCAGTAATTAAAAATGCTAATAAACCCTTTGTTATTAGGGCATCAGAATATCCTTCCCAAAATAATTTACCTTCTTTAATATTTGCCTTAACAAAAACTTCTGAAACGCATCCTTTGACTTTATTTTCTTCAACAAGGATTTCATTATCTGGTTCTTTCAATTTTTTCCCTAACCACAAAATGTATTCATATTTTCTTTTTGGATCTTCTGATTTCTTCAACTTTTCAACTAATCTTGATAAATTATTGTATTTTTCCTGATTTTCCATTTTTAAAAACTATAAATTAATCTCTTTATCAGTTTTCTATTATACAAATATTTCTTTTTCTGTGATAAAACCTGATAAAGGAATATCCCAATCAGCCCTGGTTAATGGAATCCTACTTACACAATTGGAAGTTAATACTCCAATACATGGAAGATTTCTCCAATTATTATCTGTCCTTAATTTATCAAAATAACCTCCTCCATAACCTAATCTTGTTAAATTTTTATCTACAGAAAGACATGGAACAAAAATAATACTTATTTGGTTATAACTTAATGAGAAAGAGTTATTTGGACTTAGTATCCCCTCAGAATCTTTTGTGAGAGTTTTTTCATCCCATGGATAAAATAACAAATCTTTGTTTTTTTTACATCTAGGCAAAGCCAAAGAAACTTTTTCCTTAAGACTTCTAATATCTACTTCATTTCTTAGAGGCCAATATATTGCTATGTAACCAATATTCTTATATTCCTTAATAAATGAATCAACATATAATTTTACATTCTTTTCTACATTCTCTCTTTGATTTAGAGAAATCTCATCTCTAAGTTTTCTAAAGGTATGCCTCTCCAATTTCTTTTTTTCAGAAATAGTCATATTGAATCTTCAGTTAATGCCATCTTCATTTAGTTTTGTGAGAGCTATGGCCAAGGCATCTGCTGAATCATCAGGTTTTGGAGGTTTTTTAAGTTCTAAGCTATTCATAACAGCATCAAGAACTTCTTTCTTAGATGCTTTTCCAGATCCAGCAATTGTTAATTTTATCTGAGCAGGAGAATATTCACTAACCTGTATTTTTTTTGAGGCCAATACCATCATAATTACGCCTCTAGCCTGCACCACACTAATGGTAGTGCTTGATCTGTAAAAGAAAAATTTTTCTACCGCCGCTGATGTTGGATTCCAATGATTTATTAATTCATTAAGATCTTTGAATATCTCATAAAGTCTATCTTCTTCTTTTTTATCTTTACCTGTCTCAATGACACCACAATCTAATAGTATTTTTTTTTCATTTTCTATTTCAATTATTCCATAACCAACTCTAGCTAATCCAGGATCAATCCCAATTATTCTCACTGTAATTAAGCTTCTGCAGACAATTCAAATTTTGAAAGATTTTCTTTTTCATCTAAATCAAATACTTTACAAAAAGCTTGAATAACTCTTGCACCTGAATCAACTTGTTCTAAGGGATCTTTTCTAAGTCTGTGTCTTAAAGAGCAAGAAATAACCCTTGCTATGTCATCTTCTTGTACTTCAGTTCTCCCCTCAAATGCTGCAATTGCCCTTGCTGATCGATTTGTAACAATATCTCCACGTAAACCATCCACATCAAGTTCTCCACAGATTGCAGAAATATTCAATCTTAAGTCATCGTCCATTTGAACAGAATTTAATATTTCTTGTGCTTTAATAACTTTTTGTTGAAGTTCATCCTGTTGCTTCTCAACACTCAATGAAAACTCATCAGGATTATCATCAAAAGAAGTTCTTTGATCTACTACTTGAACTCTTAATTCAGCATCTCTTACTGTTTTGACTTCTACACTCATTCCAAACCTATCCAATAACTGAGGCCTTAATTCACCTTCTTCTGGGTTGCCTGAACCAATAAGGACAAACCTAGCAGGGTGTCGAACTGAAACTCCCTCCCTTTCAACTGTATTCCATCCGGAAGCAGCCGAATCTAACAGTACATCAACCAAATGGTCATCAAGCAAATTCACTTCATCAACATATAGTAAACCCCTATTAGCTTTTGCTAACAACCCTGGTTCAAATGCCTTAACACCTTCACTCAAAGCCTTCTCAATATCTATAGTTCCACAAAGTCTATCTTCAGTAGCTCCTAAAGGTAAATCCACCATAGGGACTTGTTTTTGAATACTCTCTAGATTTTCTCCTTGGACAATTTTTTCCAAAACCTCTTTACTCTGCAAATCAGGATCAATTAGAGAACTATTATATGGATCGTCTTTAACAACATCAATTGCAGGCAACAAATCAGCCAAGGCTCTGATCGTAGTAGACTTACCCGTCCCTCTATCACCCATTATCATCACTCCTCCAATTCTTGGATCAATAACATTTAACAAGAGTGCTAATTTCATTTCTTCCTGACCTATAACAGCTGTAAAAGGAAAAACTCTTCTTTTCTTTTTTGTAGTCACAGTTTTAGTTTTCTTTAATATTCAAATAATCAGTAGATGTTACTTCAGAAAATGTTTTTAGTAAATATCCTTATTAAATTAAAACCACATAGAAATATAATCAAATTTAATTAATGATGTGGCTAATTTCTTTTTGAATTTTTTAAAAACCACTTTATTTGATGAACAATTCCTCTTAAAACATTTATTTCATGAATTGATGTATTTGCCCTCAAAATAAAATTTTTGAATTTACCTATTTTTGGTCTTGAGGTATGTTCTAAAAGATATCCAACCCTAAGAAGCAATTCTTCTATCTCTAAAAACGAATCATGAATTTGTTTTGATGATGCAAGATTAAAAACTTCTAATTCTTTATTAAAATTTCTTTTTGAAGATTTTTTTAACTCATACAAAGCTATTGAAACTGCGTGAGAAAGATTTAAAGAGGGATTATTAATAGATGTAGGAATATTAAAAGTCTTATTTGCCAGAAGTAATTCATCATTAGTTAAACCACTGTCTTCTCTTCCAAAAATAATTGCTAAATTATTTATCTTTTTAAAAGATTTAGTCCAATTAAATACATCTTCTGAAGATTCAAAAAATGAATCTTTACTTACATCAATCCTTCCACAAGATGCGAGAACTAAATCACAATCAAAAATAGCTTTTTCAAGATTATAAAAAATCTTACAATTATCAAGAAATTTTTGCCCTTTAAGAGCCATTTTTTTTGAATCTAAAGAGAATATATCGCATTTTGGAGAAACAATTCTTAATTCATCAACTTCAAAGTTAGAGCATAATCTGGCAACGCTTCCTACATTTAAAGGGCCATTTGGTTCAACTAATATTACCTTTAAATTAGAAAAATTATTTCCCAAAATCATTCAAGGCTATGAAGATATTTTAATAAATTGGACATATTTACAGGATCAATTTCAAAACTTGGCATAGGCGGAGTTAGGCCTCCAGTTACTTGTTTTATTATTTCTTTATCATTCAAACGTTGAGTTATTGAGTGTAAGTCTGGCCCCACTAATCCTCTTGCTGTAATTCCATGACATCCAACACAATTTATCTTAAAAAGAGCATCTCCCTTTTCAGCAGAGCCATTAAGCTCAAGAGTTTCAATAATATATTTGTTATTTTCTTGATGTTTTATGAAAGATATGGAAAAACAAATCAATAAAACTCCTAATACAATAAAAACAATTTTTAAGAATTCTCTTTTAAAGTCTCTTTCTGCTGCAGTTGATGAAGATGTTGACACAAAAAATAGTCTCTATGTAACAATTGTGAATAAGAAATTTAAAAAAGGCAAAAAAATGATTGAGCCTCTTCTATGTGGAATCGTTTTAGGTTTGGTTCCAATAACTCTTCTTGGATTATTCGTAAGTGCATGGAATCAATACAGAAGAGGTTCAGGGATGCTGGACATTGATTAAGAATGTTAATCTTGATTGCCCATAATTTCTTACATCTATAGTTTCCCACAAAGTACTTTTTTTAATAAATAGATTTGGAGAATGTTCACAAATAACTGTTGAATCTTTTTTTAAAAAATTACAGTTAAATAATTGATTTAAAACTAATTCATGGAAATCCACATCGTAGGGAGGATCTAGATAAACAAAATCAAATTTTAATTTGTTTAAATCCATATTTCTAGATGATAAATTTCTCTCATAATTTGGTTTTGTCCATTTCAAAACGTCTTTACAAATAACTTCGATATCATTTCTCCTATTCTCTATGTTCTCCAAGGAGAGTAAATTTTCTAAGCAAATTTTTGAGTTGATTTTGTTTTTTTCAATTGCAATTATTTTTCTTGCCCCGTGATTATAGGCTTCACAAGATATGGCCCCTGTTCCACTAAATAAATCTAACCAGTTACTATTTTCAACTCTATTGTTCAATATATTAAATATTGCCTCTCTCACTCTCAAAGTTGTAGGTCTTGTATAAGAATTATTTGGACTTTGGAGTTTTTTACCACCTATTAATCTTAAATTAGTCTTCATCCCTAAGCATCTGTTATTGAATATTACTCAGCCATCTTCTCAAAAGTTTTTCACCAGTTTTTCCAGATTTTTCCGGATGAAATTGACAGGCCAATAAATTATCATTCTCAATCATTGCAGTTAATTTTTCGGAGCCATAATCAACCTGAGCTGCAATAATATTTAAGTCATCTGGTATTGCGTGATAGGAATGTACAAAATAGACCCAATTATTTAATTCTTCAAGCTCTAATAATGTATTTGGTTTCGTAGGTAAAAGTTGGCACCAACCCATGTGTGGGATTCTTTGGTTAACAATATTAGGTATTTTTTGTATTTTTCCTTTTAAAATCCCCAGCCCTTCCACTTTCCCTTCATCACTAGATTCAAAAAGGAGTTGGAGACCTAAACATATCCCCAAAAAGGACTTCCCACTTTTAATCCAATTTTTCAAATCAGTTATCAAATCAGTATTTATGAGATTATTCATCGCTGGATCAAATGCTCCAACCCCAGGAAGTATTATCGCCTTACAAAGATTGGAATCATTAAAGTTTCTAATTAATATAATTTCTTCTCCAAGACTTTCTAGAGATTTTGTTACAGAATGAATATTACCCATTCCATAGTCTATTAGTCCAATTTTATGCAAAGCTTTTAAATTTACAAATGCTTAGTTAAAGTGCTCGAAAGAGTTGCTTTTGGCACAGCACCAACTACGGTATCAACCTTTTGACCTCCTTTAAAAATCATTAATGTAGGAATACTTCTAATTCCGTATTGACTCGCTACATTTGGATTCTCATCTGTGTTTAATTTAAAAACTTTAATTTTCCCTTCAAAGTCTTTTGAGATTTCTTCTACAACAGGAGCGACCATCCTACATGGACCGCACCATGGTGCCCAAAAATCAACCAATACTGGTAGATCACTTTGCAGTACATCCTTGTCAAATGAAGAATCAGTTACGGCTGGAGCTGATGACATAATTTAAGTATTCCTTTTTGAAAATTTAGCAGGCAATTCTTTTAAGTGATGATTTCATTACAGATAAAATAATATAAGTAACAAAATATTTAAAAAAGCCCGATTAATCGGGCGATTTAGTGTGTGAGGAGTATGGGGTTT
>QCQM01000006.1 GCA_003212195.1 Prochlorococcus sp. AG-449-O05
TTATTCCCTTTTCAAGGAAAGTGCAAACCCATGAATCATAACCTTTATCTTTAAATAATTTATAATTTGCAGTTAATTCTTTTTTAGCAGTCTCTATATCTTTAAAGAGTGCAAAGCATGTAGGGCCTGATCCACTCATTGAAAATGTGAGACAATTTTCTAATTTAGAAAGTAAATATAATGCCTGCTTTACAGAATCATTTTCATTTTCAACAACTAACTGCAAATCATTTTTAATAGATAAATGTTGATTATTAAAATTTAAGTTATTTAAACCATTATCTCTTAAATTTTTTCTTATGTTCTCAATCATTTCTCTATCAGTAAAATATTGATCACAAAATTTATTACTATATTTTTTATAAGTTTCAGCAGTTGATACTGATACATTCGGATTTTTTAAAAGAATTGCTCCATATTCAAAGGTTGAATCTAATTTCTCCAAAATTTCGCCTCTTCCAAAACATAATTGAATACCACCATTTATAAAAAAGGGAATATCAGATCCTAAAGTTGATGCTAATGTACATAAAGTTTCTTGATCTAATTTCATATCCCATAAATTATTAAGACCAATTAATGTTGCTGCTGCATTACTAGATCCACCAGCTAATCCTGCGCCAATTGGGATATTTTTTCTTAAAAAAATATTCGCACCGTAATTTATATTTGATTTTTTCCTTAATAGGTTTGCCGATTTAACAATCAAGTTATCATCAGATAAGCTTAAATCATTACAATCAGACTCAAGTTTAATTAAACCTTCATTATTAATTTCAAATTCTAAATAATCAGCAAGATCGATATTTTGCATAATCATTGC
Organism: Prochlorococcus sp. AG-449-O05; assembly: GCA_003212195.1. Classification (GTDB taxonomy): domain Bacteria; phylum Cyanobacteriota; class Cyanobacteriia; order PCC-6307; family Cyanobiaceae; genus Prochlorococcus_A. The sequence goes on from QCQM01000006.1 coordinate 824, forward strand.
TAACTCATGAAATCCATCCTCTCTTTTACCAATAACTTCAAGGTGCAAATTTATTTTGGCAGGAGATTTTATATTAATTTTCTTTTTAGCTAAATCTTGCATATACTTAAATTTTTATTTTTTAATTTTAATACAATTTTCTGCAAGCTTAATCCATTGGTCAATTGAAATATCTTGTGGTCTTAAATTAAAACAAACTTTTGAAGATTCAGATAATTCATTTATCTCTTCATTTGAAAGTATTGAATTAAGTGTATTTCTAAGCATTTTTCTTCTTGAATTAAATGAAATTCGAAGAAGTTTATCTATATATTTTTCTAGACTAATATCTAATCTTAAATCATTTTTAATTGGTTCGAAAACTACTAAAGAAGAAAAAACTTTTGGAGGCGGACTAAATGATGAAGGCGGAACATCACATATTCTTTTTATTTTTGATAAAAGTTGCATTCTTATACTAAGCGCACCAGCATTAGGACTACCTTCTTTTGACAAAATCCTATCTACAACGTCTTTCTGCATTAGAAATATTATTTTTTCGTAATTATAATTTCTTATAATTCCCAATCGGCCTATGAAAATATCCAATATTGGGCCAGTTATATTGTAAGGAATATTTGCAATCACTTTTGTAATTTTCTTATTAATCGAATCTAAATTTACAGAAAGAATATCTCCCTGCTGCAGTGAAAACTTATTATTATTGTTGAATTTTTCATTTAATAAATTTATTAAATCTTTATCTAATTCAATTGCATGTAATTTTTTAATTTCTGAATCTAACAACTTAGAGGTTAAAGCTCCTTTACCAGGACCAATTTCTAAAATAAAGTCATTTTCATTAAGAACAGCAATTTCTTTAATTTTTTCTAATATTTTTTTATTTACCAACCAGTGTTGTCCAAATCTTTTTTTTTGGTGATAGTTTTTAGAATTCATCTAAAAGATAAATAATATGTTTAAATTAAATATGAATTTATTTAATCCTTTATATCATGAGCTTATCAAAAAAAAATTTAGATAAACTCAATAAATTTAAAAAAAAGAAAAATTTAAATAACGAAAGTAAAATTATAAATAATGACATAAATATAACTAATAATGATAATTTAATCACCAATCCACTTAATTCAGAAGATCCCAATAAAATTTTTTATTCATTAATTGATAATTCAGAATCTTTAGAAGAGACTTCTAACATTAATAATTCACTAAGGAAAAATGAGATTAATCAAATTAATATGAATTCTAAAAAAGATAATTTTTCCAAGGCATTAACAACCGAAGAGGAACTATATGATGAATTTAATTATCTTCTTGATGAATAATTAGTTTTGATATTTACTTATGATTCAGAGTAATAGATTAGCAATTTATGCTATCGGCAAAATAAAGAAACTTTGGATTAGAGATGGAATTAATCAATACAAAAAAAGAATGCCTGAACTTATCATTAATGAGCTAAAGGCTTTTAATTTAAATAATTTTAAATCCAATAACAATATTATTATCTGCCTAAGTGAAGAAGGAAAACAGTTTAATTCAGTTGAACTATCTTCCTTACTCTTGAATTTTAAAAATAAAAAAATTAATTTCTTAATCGGCGATACTGATGGAGTTAGTTCAGATATAAAAGAAAAATCAGACCTTTTACTAAGCCTATCTCCTTTAACTTTTCCTCATGAATTAGCTAGATTAATCCTTATCGAGCAAATCTATAGAGCTATTTCTATATCAAACAACACCCCTTACCATCGTTCTTAAAAAGATTAGATTCAATCTAAAATTAATCTATAAAAGTTTAATAACTAACTATTTTTTGATTTTTTGCTATATAGTACATATATACTATTAATTTAAATCTTGGGTTCCTTTGATTCAGCTACTAAAAAGTTCAGAATCCCCTTATTAAATGATTCGGTATCTGCGGGGTTTCCTTCTCCCGCAGATGACTATACGGAAGAAAATATTGATTTAAATGAACATTTAATATCTAATCCGTTTAGCACTTTTTTTCTTAGAGTTAAAGGTGACTCAATGATAAATGCAGGAATTAAAGATAAAGATTTAATAATAGTAGACAAGAGTTTAATCGCCAAGCCAGGGGATATTGTCATTGCAATGATAGACGGGGAATTTACAATAAAAAGATTATCTATAAAAAACGATGAATTATATTTAAAAGCAGAAAATCATAATTATCCTGATTTTAGATTTAAAAACCATATTGATGTACAGATATGGGGAGTTGTTATTTATTCAATACATAGCTGTTTATGAGAATTTCAAGTATTGATGCGATAGCTCTTATAGATGCTAATAATTTTTATGCGTCATGTGAACAAAATATTAATCCTCATTTGAGAAACAAACCAGTAGTAATTTTATCTAATAATGACGGATGTATTATTGCGAGAAGTCCTGAAGCGCGAGCTTTAAAAATTAAAATGGGAACTCCTTATTTTAAGGTCAAAGAAAAATTAAATAAATTAGATGTATCAGTCTTAAGCTCAAACTACTCGCTTTACGGCGATATGAGCAGAAGGCTAATGAATTTACTAAAAAACTACTGTGAAGAAATAGAAATTTATTCTATTGACGAAGCATTTGTCTCAATTTCTAGACCTAATGATAAAAATCTATATCCTTGGGCAAGAAACATAAGATCATTAATATATCAGAATCTAGGGATTACCATAACAGTAGGAATAGGAGAAAATAAAGTAAGAGCAAAAATTGCTAATAAATTAGCTAAAAATATTGACTATTCAGCCGGAATATTTGATTTAGCTAGAGCCAGAAATGAGAATAATTATTTAAAAAGAATTAGTGTAGATAAGATATGGGGAGTCGGGAAACAAACCTCTAATTGGTTACAAAGTAAAGGTATTAAGAATGCTAGAGAATTAAGAGATATGGAAGAAAATGAAATCATCAAGAAACTAGGGGTAGTAGGAAAAAGATTGCAATTAGAACTGAAAGGTTATAAATGTCTGCCTATAGAAAAAAACAAGAAATCAAAAAAAGAAATTCAAGTAAGCCGGAGTTTCGGTACTCCTGTCACAAAATTAGAAGACTTAAAACAAGCACTGGCGACTCACGCTATAAAAGCTTCTGAAAAAATGAGAAGTCAGAACTTGCAATCATCTGATATTAGAGTATTTGCTAGAACTAGTAAATATTCAAGTCAGAATTATCAAAGAAGTGCTCATAGAAAACTTACAAATGCAACAGATGACACAAACAGTATTTTAAAAATAGTAGTTGAATTATCTGAAGAAATTTATAATCCTGAATATAAATTTTCAAAAGCTGGCGTTTTAATGCAGGATTTAACTAGTAGCGAATATTTACAGCAATCAGTTATCAATTACAAATCTCAGAAAGACCTAAAAAAATCAGCAAATCTAATGAGAACTATTGATTTATTAAATAAAAGATTCAATAACAATGCAATTACATGGGCTATTACAAAAAAGCCAAAAAGTTGGACGATGAATAAGAATTTCTTAAGTCGCTCATCTACAACTGATATAGACCACCTCCCAACTATAGTAAAGTAAAAAAATAAAATGGAATTTATTATATTTTTAAGCAAAATAGATAAAGAGATTCTTGACTTATTAATAAAAGCAAACTACATAGTTGAAGAAAATAAAATTGAATGTCTCTTAAATAAAGAAATAAAAGGCCTACATAATTATCTAGAAAATAAAATAATAATATGTACTGAAAATGCGAAAAGGAAAACAAATTATAGAAATGAAAAGAAGCGACCAAACAAAGATAACTTCAAAACAGAATTGGCAATAAGAAAAGCATTAAGACATGAAGCTACACATGCTATTCAAAAATGTAACAACAATAAAACAGTAGGGGATATAAAAAATTTAGAAGGCAAATTACATCAAAGTAAGAGGAAATCATTAGAATTTTCTACTTCCAATTTTTCTGGAACTTATGCAAAAGAAGTGGAAGCTTATATTCTTGAAGACAAACCTAAAAAGGTAAAAAACATGATTAAAAAATACTGCCTATAAATTTAAATAAAATATGTTAACTGGCAATAAAATTGCCACAGCGTTGTTTATCTAAAAAATTTATATGTTGTCTTTCTAAGTAATATAATTCCTGAAATTTAAAAGCATCTGAATTTAAATCCTTAAAAAGATCATCTATATCTTTATTAGTTTCTGATAAACTTGAAGAAGGATTGTCAATCAAGATAGATATACAATTTTCTAAAGTTTTTAATCTTTGAGATCCCCAAGATTCGATCAAGTGTCTACATCTTTTTAAAGAATTATATTTCTCAAGAAGTGATAAAGATCCAAGTAAATTATCTTTAGGATTACTAAGCAATGTTAAAAACAATTCATTAGGGTTAACAAAACTATTAATTTTATTTGATGAATCAGGATTATTAAGAGCTAAGTAGTCAGGCAGAAGTGAAATTAGGTTAATGGCAGAAAACTCTTTTTGAAGAATTTGACTATTTGATTGTTTTAATTCATTTAAATAATCTAAACCAAAATTATTTTGTTCAATTTTTGAGATAGCTTCCCATAAATTTTGAATATAAATAGTATTAAAACTATTAATTTCTCTTTTGAGAAATTCATCGCGAATAAAAAGCCTAAGATCAGGACAATGCAAATAATAAAAAATTATTTCAGATTCATTTTTCTCACGTCGAGAAATTTCATTGGGTTGTTCAAATTTTTTTGATCTACCATGCCAACGAAATCCCTTAACTTGATTTCTTAAATCTTGTTCAAATTGTATCGCTAACCTTGCTTGTCCCTCACTCAATCGTTCGGAAACTTTTTGTAAATAATGAGTTCTTGTTGATGATTGAGGTAATTTGCTTAATAATTTTACCAATGTAGAAATAACACTCTGGAAGTTTTCAGACTTACTTAAATCTTTACCTTTAAAGATCTGATCAATCTCCCAATCAATCCAAAAGGATGAATTATCAATTAAATTAAAATAATCTTCAGGGGTATGACTTTTCAAAAATTCGTCAGGATCTTTATATTCATTAAGTTGTAGTATCTTAAGATTAATTTGATCATGGAGAGATAAACTTTCGACTTCTTTTATTACCCTTTTTGTAGCTAATATCCCTGCATTATCAGAATCAAAATTCAAGATTATATTTTTATTATCTGTACATCTACATAGTTGAGAAATTTGATACTTATTTAATGCGGTACCGAGGGAAGCTACAGAATTATCAATACCTTTTGAATGAAGAGAAATTACATCAAAGTATCCTTCAACAATAATAGCTTTGTCCCTTTTTCTTATATTGCTAGATGCTTTTTCAAATGCAAACAACATTTTCCCTTTTTCAAATATCTCTGATTCAGGTGAATTAAGATATTTGGGTTCCTGTCCATCAAGAGATCTTCCACCAAAGGCAACTACACGTCCCTGCATATCATGTATTGGAACGATTAATCTATTTCTAAAACGATCATAAATCTTATCAGAGTTATCTTTAGAAATTGCAAGACCTGAAGCCAATATTAGATTAGTAGGAAATTTTTCTACCTTGGATAGATAGTTAAATAAATCATTCCATGAATTTGGAGCAAAACCTAATTCAAAATCATCAATATTTTTATTACTCAAGTTTCTCTTGGATGTTAAATATTTCATAGCTGCAACACCTAGAGAATTATTTAATTGAGATTTAAACCAATTTTTGGTAACTCTTAATATTTTATAAAGCTCTTCCTTTCTAGATAATTGTTTTTTATAAGCTTCTACTTGGGGACCCTCAAGATTTTCAACATTAATATTATTCTTCTTAGCAAGAGAAAGTACAACATCTGAAAAATTTGCACGAGTAAATTCCATTAAAAATTTAATAGAGTTACCACCAGCACCGCAAGAAAAACAATAATAGAATTGTTTACTTGGTGATACTGTCATAGATGGCTTAGTATCATCATGAAAAGGACAAATCCCAACGAATTCTTTTCCTTTCTTCTTGAGAACAATATGTTCAGATATAACGTCAACAATATCTGCTTTTTCCTTAACCTCTTGAATAGTTCTTGGATGTATAGAATGAACCATTGAGATTTTTATCAAATAATAAATAATGATTTATTTGTTATAGGTCAAAATCAAATAAGAATCTACTTAATTTCACAAAAAAACTATTTTTTAAATGATAAATATCGAAGAATTAGAAAAAAAATTTAATTCATTGAATAAATTAAATTTAGTATTTGCCTCATTCTTCTTCAGTTTGATGACTTTGTGCGTGAAAAATATTGATAAAAGGATACCTATTTATGAATTAGTTTTATTTAGATCATTGTTAAGTTTGATAATTACATTATTCATAATTAATCTAAAAAATATAAATCCATGGGGCAAAAACAGACCATTACTTATCTTAAGAGGTGTTTTAGGAACGTTAGCTTTAGTTTGCATATTTTATGCAATAAGAAATATGCCTCTTAGTATATCTACCGTCATTCAGTACACATATCCTATTTTTATATCTATATTTGCTGGCATATTTATAAATGAAAAAATTACTCGTAATATAGTTTTTGCTTTAATTATTGGCTGGATTGGAATATTAGTAATATTAAATCCAAGCCAATTATCAAATATTAATGTTGAAATTGAAAATGTTTCTATTTTGATAGCGTTTCTTGGAGCAATCTGCACTGCATTGGCTTACGTTACAGTTAGGAAACTTTCATTTACTGAAGATGTTTATGTAATTATTCAGTATTTTCCACTTGTTTCTTTTATAACTTTATTACCAATTGTATTAATCAACTGGATTACTCCAAATTGGAATGAGTTAATTTGGATAATAGGAATTGGCTTATTTACTCAATTAGGTCAGACTTTCTTAACTATAGGATTAAAAAATTTACCTGCTTCTGAAGCTTCAATAATTAACTATTTACAAGTTTTATTCGGATCAATTTGGGGGGTTTTGTTTTTTAGTGAAATAATTAATATAAATTTTTTTTTAGGCGCTCTACTCGTTTTATTAGGAACTATTATATCTTCAACCAAAATACGTAAAAGGATATAAAATAGTAAAAAAACTTGCCAAGCGATGAAATTACTTTTATTTACAATATTTGTCCTTTCTCCATTTCTTCAAGCAAAAGCATCAACTCCAAAAGCTGCAACATGCACCAGAAAGGAATACAGAGAAGAATATATTCCTGGAACACAATCAAGTCCAGGCTATGTAAAAAATTATGTAGTTGATATAGAAATCCCTTGTAGAGGCGAGCAAGCGCAAAAAGTTGATGATAATGATTGCAGTGAAGGTTCAATAATTGGAGGTCTGCTTGGGGCTGGAATAGCTCTTTCCACCAGCAGAGGAAAAGATAGATTTTGGGCAGTACCAGCAGGAGGAACTGCAGGGGCACTAATTGGTTGTCAAGTGGATGGTGGTTAATTGATTAGTTGGATTAGTGGAGACCTAGTTGATTTTTGGCAAACTAATCAAAAGTGTTTTGTTTTAATAAATTGTCAAGGATTAGGATATGAAGTTCAAATATTAGAACCCTTTTTTCTTAAATTAGAGGAAGATCTTTTATCAAATAAAATAACTCTTTGGATTAAACATATTAAAAAAGAAGATTCAGATTTATTATTTGGCTTTACATCTAAGGATCAAAAGAATTTTTTTATTGAAATTTTAAATATAAGAGGTATTGGAGCCCAAATTGGAATGGGGATATTAAATAAATTTTCTATTAATGAAATTATAGATGCAATAAATACACAAAACAAAAAATTAATTTGTTCTGTACCTGGCATTGGACAAAAAATGTCAGAAAGGTTGATTTTAGAATTAAAAATTAAATTTAAAAATGAACTGCAAATTGAGAAAGAAAAAGACGAACATGAATTTGAGATTAAGGATCCTGAAATAAATAAAATTATTGAGGACCTTCAATTAACTCTTCAATCATTAAATTACAGAAATAAAGAAATAAAGAATATTTTGCCAATTATTATTAAAAAAGTAGATCTCCTTGATAAAGAGGATAATAATTTTTTATTTGAAAAATTATTAAAATTATCTATAAATTATCTAGATAAGGATAGTAGTAATTTAGCTAGATGACGTAGTATCATGTAATAAAGAAATAAAAATTTCATGTCATTAGATACTGCTGAAAAACAAAATTTGATTGAAACTCATCAAGTTCATCCAACTGATACAGGTTCAGCTGAAGTTCAGGTGGCAATGCTTTCTAAAAGAATATCAAAATTAAGTGACCACCTTCAAGGAAATATTCATGACTTCTCTTCAAGGCAAGGGTTGTTAAAAATGATTGGTAAAAGGAAAAGATTACTATCATACATAAAAGACAAAAATGTTCAGAGATATCAAGATTTAGTAAAAAAAATTGGAATCAGAGGATGATCTCAATTAATGAAAAAAAAACAATCAAAAAAAAAGACACAAAATAAAAAGAAAAAGTATGATTCTGAGAAAACTGCGTTTGCTAAACTTGAAAAAATATCTAATACAGTAACTATTCCAAATCGACCACCAAGTGGCATACCTAAATATGTAGCTGATAGAATGGCAAGAAGAATATTTTTTACAGCAGGAATACCGACAATATTAGGGATGTCTGTCTTTGTGGTTAGCTACATTATCGTTACAAAAAATATTGCTGAAATACCTCCCTCTTCAACAATTGCAATTTCAGCATTGTTTTTCTTGTTAGGTCTAGCAGGATTGAGTTTTGGAATATTATCAGCTAGTTGGGATAAAGAGCCTGGATCTTTTTTTGGTATTGAAAATATTCCAATGAATATACAACGAGCAAAAGCGGCCTTCAAACCTGCAACTCAAAATTTCGAGGATAAAAGTTAATCTAGGAAACTAATGATTTCAAATTAACATGGAATGATTTATCTTCTAATAATTTGCATGCTCCTTGAATATCTCCAATACAGAATTGTTCACCAAATTTAACGTAGGTAATACTATTTTTATTTCTTACTGCAGCTAAAACTGGAATCTTGATTCCACATCTACCTTTTTCTGGTTTAAATTTAATCAAACAGTCTCTTAAAGAATTTTGTACTCTTACGTCTGATGCTTGAGAACTTTCAAGATTAATAATGAGCAATTTAAGGTTATCTATTTCTCTGCAATCATCAATTATTAGCTGAGTCTTATCACTTTTTTTATCTATTGTTCCCCAGACTAATAATCTAGTATCAGTCAAAAGAAACTCTGATAATCTAACATAGGTTTTTGGAAAAACTATTGCTTCACAACTTCCAGAAAGATCTTCCAATTGAACAATAGCCATCCGGTCTCCTTTTCTCGTAGTAATTTGCTTCAAATCTGGGATCATTCCAACTAAAGAGACTTTGGTTCTATCTTTTGTTTCTTCTAACTGCGATATGCTTATAGGAGATATAAGTTTTGCTGGTTTAGTTAAATGCTTTAGAGGATGATCAGATAAATAAAAGCCTAAAAGCTGCTTTTCTAACTTTAACTTCTCAATAAGTGAATAGTCATCAACCTTAGCTAATTGCGAATCTGAAAAAGCAACATTAGAAAATTCTTCTTTGGTGTCAAATAGATTCCCTTGCCCAGATAATTTATCACGATTTCTTGAAGAGGCCCACTCAATAACATGTTCGAGATCTGACAATAATTGAGCTCTATTATTATTATTTGAAAACTCATCTAGTGCTCCACAATGAATGAGAGATTCAAGAGTTCTTTTGTTAAGGACATTAGAAGGTAAACGATCGCACAAATCTGCTAGTGACTTAAAGATTCCAAAACTATTTCGGTTTTCAATAATATTTCTTATTGCTGAATCTCCTAAATTCTTAATTGCAGATAGCCCGAATAAAATCTGATTATTCTTAATAGTAAAATCAAACCCAGAAAAATTAATGCTTGGTGAAATAACCTCTATTCCCATCGAATAACAATTGGAAATATATCTTTGCATCTTGTCACTGGAGCCTGAATTTACGCTTAAAAGGGCTGCCATATATGCGACAGGAAAATGAGCTTTTAAAAATGCAGTTTGATAAGTTACTGCACCATAAGCCGTTGAATGACTTTTGTTAAAACAATATTCTGCGAATAAAACCATTTGATCAAAAAGATCATTTGCTAATTTTTCATTTACACCTTTCTTCATAGAACCGTTTACAAAAATATTTCGATGCTTTACCATCTCGGATACTTTCTTTTTACCCATTGCTCTTCGAAGTAAATCAGCGTCCCCTAAAGAATAACCAGCCAGGTCTTGAGCAATTTTCATGATTTGTTCTTGGTAAACCATAATTCCATAGGTTTCTGTGAGAATTGACTTAATAAAAGGATGAGGAAAATCAACTTTTTCGTTCCCATTTTTACGATTTATGAACTTAGGAATGAGGCCTGCATCAAGAGGACCAGGTCTATAAAGAGCCAGTATGGATGATATATCCTCTAGAGAGTTGGGTTTGAAATCCCTAACGACCTGCTTCATACCAGAGGATTCAAGCTGAAAAATACCTTCAAGATCTCCTCTCCCAATAAGCTCAAAGGTTTTGCCATCATTTTGAGGTAATTCATCAATATTTAGTTTCTTTCCAGTGGATTGATTAATAAGGGAAACTGTTTTTTCAATCATCGTAAGATTCTTAAGACCCAAGAAATCCATTTTCAATAATCCAAGTGATTCGATATCATCCATAGAATATTGGGTTATTATTTGACCTTCATTATTCCTTTGAAGAGGAACAAGTTCGTCTAGAGGATCTGATGAGATAACAACTCCAGCGGCATGAACACCATATGTTTTATTAGTTCCTTCAATTCTCAAAGCCAAATCAACCCATTTTTTCACCTTATTATCATGAAGATATTTGTCTCTAAACTCTTGGCTAGGAGAATTTTTATCAATCATTTCATTTAGCTTATGAGGTTTACCTCTCACAACTGGTATTAACTTAGCTAATTTATCTGCCTCTCCATATGGTATGTCTAGAACCCTTGCAACATCTTTTAAAACCGCCTTAGAGGTCATTTTATTGAAAGTAATTATTTGCGCAACTTTATCCTCTCCATAACGATTAGTAACATAATCAATTACTTCATTTCTTCTGTCAATACAAAAATCAGTATCAATATCTGGCATAGACTTTCTTGCCGGATTTAAAAATCTCTCAAACAACAATCCATGCTCTACAGGATCTATATTTGTGATTTGAAGGGCATAAGCTACTAGTGAACCAGCTGCAGAACCTCTACCTGGTCCTACTGGGATAAAGTTATCTCTAGCAAATTTTATGTAGTCCCAAACAACCAAAAAATAATCTGGGAAACCCATATCTTTTATAATTTTTAATTCGGAAGATAGACGACTTTTATAGTTCTCATCAACTTCATTAAGATCATTTTTTTTAAGTCTCTTTAAAAGACCATTGTAAGATAACTGAGTTAGGAAAGAAAATGAATCTGTATCTTTGTTGAGAGGGAATTTTGGCATTCTATAGTTACCAAACAAATCAAATTCTTCAACTTTTCGAGAAATTTCTACTGTATTGTTCACTGCCTCATTAATTGATTCATCATCAATATGATCTTTAAAAAGTTCAAGCATTTCACTTTCACTTTTAATATATTCTGTACCCGTATATCTCAATCTTTTTTCGTCACTTATTAGTTTTCCTGTTAATACACAAAGTAAAGCATCATGCGCTTCAACATCCATATTTGACAAGTAATGAGCATCATTGGTGGCGATCACTTTTATTTGGTGCTTCTTCCCAATTTTTATCAATTCAACATTAACAATTCTATCCTCAATAGAGCCGTGATCTTGTATTTCTAGATAAAAATCATCTGCAAATAATTTTTTATACCAAAGAGCTATATCCTCTGCTACGTCTAATCTACCTTTTAAGATGGCCTGAGGTATTTCTCCACCAAGACAAGCTGTAGAGACTATTAGTCCGTCACTATATTTACTTAAAGTAGTTTTATCAATACATGGTCTAGAAAAAATACCTCGACCTCTCATCCCATTTAGGTGACTAATTGTTGTTAACTTAACTAGGTTCTTATAACCAGTATAATTTTTAGCTAACACCACCAAATGATATCTTTTTTCTTTTTTAGGTTGAGGATCATCAATAGAACCATTAATAACGTACATTTCATTACCAATAATTGGTTTTATGCCTTTCTCATTGCATTTTTTGACCAAATCAAGAACTCCATACATAACTCCATGATCAGTAATAGCGATAGATTCCATTCCAAGATCAGAAGCTCTATCAACAATTTTTGAAATTTGACTGGCTCCATCAAGTAAGCTGTAGTCACTATGATTATGAAGTGGAACGAAACCCATATTCAAATAATTTATATATATAAGATAGAGAAAATTTCTAAAAGATCTATACTTTGTGCTTACAAATTAATTATTAATACAACTTTAGAATAAAGATCTATTCTTTATCACCTGAGCATCAATTTCAAAAATATTTGCGGCATTCAATATTCTATCTTCTTCTAATACATTGCCGATTAATTGCATTCCTATAGGTAATCCTTTGGTGTCAAAACCGCAAGGAATGCTGATTGCCGGAAGTCCGGCTAAATTAACAGGAACAGTTAATAGATCAGACAAATACATCGAAAGTGGATCATTTACGAAATCACCCTTCAAAAAAGCGGTAGTTGGGCATGTTGGAGTTAATAAAAGATCTACTTTCTTAAAAGCATTATCAAAATCTTTTCTTATAAGTGTCCTAACTTTTTGTGCCTTCTTGTAATAAGCATCACTGTATCCAGCTGACAAAGCATATGTTCCTATCAAAATTCTTCTTTGAACTTCATCTCCAAATCCTTCAGCCCTACTTTTTGATGTCATATCAATAAGATTTGAAGCTTCATTCGATCTATAGCCATATTTGACTCCATCGTATCTAGCTAAATTTGCGGAGGCTTCAGATGGTGCAATGACATAATATGTAGCGATTCCATCATTAAATCTAGGACATTCAACTTCGACAATTTCGGCTCCTAAAGTTTTGAATCTATGAACTCCAGAAAGCACAGACTCTTTAACTTCTGGATTAAGCCCTGGATGTTCAAAACATTCTCTAATGATTCCAATTTTAAGACCCTTTATGGATTTATTTAAATCAGTCAAATAATTTGGTACTGGTTTATCAAGACATGTTGAGTCAAAGGGGTCTTTACCAGATATTGAATAAAGAATTTCTGCAGCATCAGAAACCGTATTTGTAATTGGGCCAATTTGATCAAGAGAGCTAGCAAATGCTACTAGCCCCCATCTGCTAACTCTGCCATAAGTAGGTTTAAGACCTACAACACCACAAAAAGAAGCTGGTTGTCTTATGGATCCTCCTGTGTCAGATCCTAAAGCAGCAGCACAAAAACCAGCTGCAACTGAAGCAGCACTTCCACCTGAACTTCCGCCTGGCACTCGATTTATATCCCAAGGATTTGAAGTGACACCAAAACTAGAAGTTTCTGTTGAACTACCCATTGCAAATTCATCTAAATTTGTTTTTCCTAAACAAATTCCCCCTGAAGACCATAATTTATTTGATGCTGTAGATTCATATGGTGCAACAAAATTTTTGAGCATTTTACTTGCACAAGTAGTTGCAACACCTTTAGTACAAATATTATCCTTAATCGCAATTGGCATCCCCGCAAGGGGGGGGGAGTTCTTCATTATTTTGAATTAATTTGTCTATATTCTCAGCTTGCTCTATGGCACTATCTTTTGTAATACAAATATATGAATTAATTTCAGGGTCTTTATGATCGATTTTTTCAAAAATATCACTGACTAATTCTTTAACAGAAGCATTATTCTTAGTAATTTCCTTTCTTAAAGAATTAAAATTCATTTCTAAAAATTAAAGTTATCAAACAGTAAGTGGTTCTTCTTTTTTGCAGCGAACCAGAGTATGTTTAATATTTTTAGAACCTTCCTTAGAAAGATCATTAATAAAAGAAGACAAATTTTCTTTTAAACTACGTTTAGTAATGAATGGACCGAACCAATAAGTTCCACTAGGTTGATTTGTCTCAATTTTAGCCCACCAGGCTAAGCCGAGTTTGTTTCCAAAATTTCTAATCAATTTCTTTGGCCTGATAGACCATCAATTCTTGTTAAATTCTATACAATTTTGAAGTGAAAATTCAATAAATTATAATTAATCATAAAAATGTATTGAAACAACAACATTTTAGGAATCATTAAAAACAGTGATATTTTTTACAAAACAATTATTTACTTGCTTAAGTGAAAAAGTGATATGGCAGCCGCCACAGATGCATTTAAACTTGAAGTCTTACCTTTAAGAGGGATACTTAATAAATAATCGCATTTTTTTTGAGTGAGCAATGAAATACCTTTATCTTCAGAACCAACTATAACTACCAAGGGGGCTTTTTCTAGAAAATTTGAGATAGATAATTGACCATCTCCAGATAAACCAACAATAAGAAAACCATTTTTCTTAAGCTCCTCAAGTGCTCTATTTAAGTTAACAACTCTACTTACCTGCAAATGTTCTAGAGCTCCTGCAGCTACCTTGGCAACGGTTCCCGTCAATCCAGCAGATCTTCTCTGAGGAATGATGATGCCCTTGCAGTCAAATGCTTCTGCTGATCTTATAATCGCTCCAACATTATGTGGATCAGTAATACCATCTAATGCAAGTATTATAGGATTTGTACAATTGTGTTTTGACAAATCTATTAAATGTTCTAGGGGTATTGTTTTAGAGCAAGCTAATTGCAATGCAACACCTTGATGAGAAGCACCATAAGTCAATTGCGAAAGCCTGTTCCAAGAAACTTCTTCAATGAGAACTCCTTTTGATTTAAGGTCCTTAAGCAGAATATAGAATTTGTCTGAAGAAAAGATTTCCGAAGTACACCAAATCCTATTAATCGGTCTTTCACTAGTAAGAGCCTCATAAACTGAATGTTTGCCCCATATCCAATCATCAAAATTTCTCTTATTAGTAAATTCATGATGATTATCAGGATTTTTATTAGGAAATTCAGAACTAGAATTGAATTTTGGCTTTCTTCTTTTTAAAACTGAAAAAGGATTTTTTTTATTATTTTGATTTAAATTTTCAAAATTCTTATTTTTAGCAGAATTGTTCATAAATCTTTCATTTTTTTCTGAGTGATTTGAATTTTTTGAGTAAAAACCATAATCTGAATTTTTCTTATAATCTTTATTATTCTTACCTGGAAATTTTTTTTTAGAAGAGTTTTTCATTGGTTCAATTCACATTTAAATCTAAATATTCAAAAAGTTTTGATAATCTTTGAGGATCTTTTAAAAATAGCCAACCTATGAGAGTTTCAAAACCGGTTGCTCTGGAGTATATGGTAGGGTCTGAAGACTTTGGATATCTCTTTGTTTTATTTCTAGCACGCCTAATTAAATCCAGTTCATTTGAATTTAATAAATGTTCAATTTGACTTAATGAATTTGACTGAGATTTTGCTTTTACCTCGTTTACTACAGATAAATGGAGAACTTTTGATTTTAAAGGGAAATGAACATATCTTAGTCTTTGATGAAGCTCCCATACCGAATCTCCAAGCCAAGCAAGTTGAATAACGCCAATATCCTCAGGAGATCCATTCGGAACCAAATTTTGAAGCCAATAATTCAATTTTGTAAATAATTTAATGCATCTTCAAGGCTTGACTTTAAATTAAGAAAATCACCTAAACGAACAAGTTTAATTGTTTGGGCCACTCTCGAATTACCAACAACAGAAAAACCAAGTTTAGAATTTTTGCATTCTTTAGCAGTCTGAACAAGAGCTCCAAGACCCGAGGAATCTAAGAAATCTATTTTTGTAAGATCAACAACTAAAGGAAGCTCTTTATTTAAATGATTAGTTACAAAAGTCTTAAATTGTTTTTCTGAGAAAGCATCAAGTTGGCCTTTAAAAGTAAAAACAATAATATTTGTTTTAACGTCAAGGTTTCCTCTTAAAGAAACCGTTAACTTCTGGAAATCTTCTATGATCTAATACCTCCAAAAAATTAATGTATCAAATGTAATTATCAAATCAAAAGAAAACAATATGTCAACATCTTTCTAACATTAGAGAAACAAATTTTTTAAATAAATAATCTGAATCATGTGGACCAGGTCCTGCTTCTGGATGATATTGCACACTAAATATTGGCTTATTATTAACTTCTAAGCCAGCAACAGTATTATCGTTGAGGTTGAAGTGAGTTATCCTAACTAAATCCTTTGGAAGAGAATTATGATCAATAGCAAAACCATGATTTTGACTAGTTATCTCAATTTTATTATTTTCACCACAAGGGTGATTTAAACCACGGTGTCCAAAGGGTAATTTATAAGTTGAACCTCCTAATGCTAATCCAAATATTTGGTGGCCTAGGCAAATACCAAACATGGGTATTTCACCAAATTCAATAAGCGCTTTCGCTAATTCTATACCTTCAGAAACAGAAGCAGGATCACCTGGACCATTTGAGAAAAATATACCATCCGGCTTATTGGATAAAACATCTTTTATAGAAGATTTAAACGGCAAAACCAAAACTTCACAACCATGAGATACAAGTCTATTTAGGATTGAATTTTTAATTCCAAAATCAATTGCTACTATTTTTAATTTTTTTGAAGATTGAACATATCTTTTTCTTAAATCAAAAGTTGTTTGTGTATGACTTTTCCATAAATATTGTTGCTTTGTTGAAACTAGTTTTGATAAATTTAATCCCTCCATCTTTGGCATCTTATTAATTATGTTTAAACAAATGTCATCAGTTTTATCTAGAGAGGTAATAACTCCATTCATCGCGCCACTAGATCTTAAAATTTTAACAAGAGCTCTTGTATCAATTCCATAAAGACCTATGATGTTTTTCTCAACTAACCATTGATTAAAACTCTTTTTAGATCTCCAATTACTGCTATTAGATGAAAAATTTCTAACAATTATCCCTTTAACGTTGCTATTAGATTCTGAATCTTCAAAATTAATACCAGTATTTCCTATCTCTGGATAAGTAAATGTTAATATCTGTCCGTAATAACTTGGATCAGTAATAACTTCTTGATATCCGGTCATTCCGGTATTAAAAACTATTTCACCAGTGGCTGTACCAGAAGCACCAAAAAAGAATCCTGGGAATACAATTCCATTACTTAAAACTAATTTCGCGTTTTTCTTATATGGATTAATCATCAATTTGTAATTAATTAAGTTGCGGATAAATAATTTTTTAAGAGTAAGAACTTTTTCCAAGGATCTCCTTGATTAATTGAAAGTAGAGCTTTATTAAATCCCTCATTTAAATCATCCTCAATTCCTGCAGCCCAAAGCACTAAAGCAGCGTTCAAGGCAACAACCTCCATATGAGATTTTTGTCCAGAACCATTTAAAACAGACTTTAATATTTCCTCATTAGACTCACAACCAGAAACTACAAGCTTTTCGTTAGCAATATTTTCATGTTTAAAATCTGAAATATTAATTTTTGAAAACCGTAATTGACCATTTTCAACAAAAGCTAATTTATTTTCTCCTTGAAGTGAAGCCTCATCAAGGCCGCCAGAACCATGAACAACTATCGCTCTATTCATACCCATTTTTAAAAGCGCCATTCCCATTGGTTTTAAAAGATCCTCAGAAGCAACACCCAAAACTTGGGCATTAGGTCTTAAAGGATTTACTAATGGTCCAAGTTGATTAAATATTGTTCTTATTCCAAGAGTTTTTCTTAATGGAGCAAGCTTTATTAAAGATTTATGCCAAACAGGTGCAAACAAAAAAGTAATTCCGATTTCACTTACAGCTGTTATTACTTTTTCTAATGAACAATCTAAATTTAAACCAAGATTCAACAAAACATCTGCAGATCCAACTTTTCCACTAGCACTTTTATTTCCGTGTTTTGCAATTTTTACACCACAAGATGCAGCTACAAATGCTACTGCAGTTGAAATATTAAATGTATTAGCTCCATCCCCTCCCGTTCCGCAAGTATCCACCAAATACAAATTTGGTCTTTCTACTGGCAATTTGCAAACATTTAGGAGTTCCTCAGCCATAGAACTTAGTTCCACACCTGTAGACCTCTTAGCTCTGAAAGCACTTAAAAAGGCTCCTGTTTCAACATCTGAAATTTCATCATTAAGCCACCTTTGCATTAAAGATCTAGAAGTTAAATCATCAAGGTTCTTCCCCTCTAACAAATTATTTAGGATTTCAGAGTTTGATAGATTAGAAAACATTTATTAAAAAAAATATTGCAGATAAAATTCAATTTGAGGTGTCAAAACCTGATCCAACTAAATCTTTATTTGTATTAGAAGGCCTGAAGCTTTTTGACCAAATATTTTTTGTTTTAAAAAAAAGACCATCTTTAGTGATTTTCCAAAATTTTAGAATTTTTTCAATATCATTTTTAATTTCAATTTCTCCAGGGAAATTGGTATAACGATTTATTAATCTAGCTAAATTTATATAATCAAGATCTTCTGGCGTTTTTTTAGTAATAAGGGAATCTATAATGGTCTTGTCGGTTTCATGTAAGGGATGAGTTTGGTCGTTACCCATAAATAAATACTAAATCATTTATAAAATTAGCTCACATATTCAAAAATGAAACATTATCTTAATCATATCGGCAAAATTAAATGAAAAATTTAAAGTTAAAAATAATATCTAAATATCTAAGGCCTTACAAAAAAGAATTCTTATATGGAGCTTTAGCTCTCTTGGTAGTAAATATATTAAGTGTGGTAATACCATTAGAAGTAAAAAATATTATTGACCAATTACAAAATGGGTTTTCTTCGGATTTTGTTATTTCTAAATCTTTGTGGTTAATATTTTTAGCAACTTGTATGGGTTTAATAAGGCTATTTTCAAGACAGATTGTCTTCGGCATTGGTAGAAAAGTAGAAGTAAATCTTCGTCAAAAACTTTTTGACCATTTACTTATTCAAGATCCAGAATGGATTCAAAAAAAAGGTAGTGGGGACATTATTAGTAGAGCTACAAGCGATATTGAAAACATAAGAAGACTTTTAGGCTTTACTGTTTTGAGCTTGTGCAACATCGTCTTAGCTTATTCATTCACTATCCCTTCAATGTTTTCCATTAATAGAACATTAACAATATCAGCTTTAATGATATTTCCATTAATCCTCGGAATTGTAAGTCTATTCGGCAGCAGAATGGTTAATCAGAGAAAAACTCAACAAGAATCATTATCAAAACTTAGTGATCTAATACAAGAAGATCTATCTGGAATAAGCGCTATTAAAATTTATGCCCAAGAAAATGCTGAAAAAAAAGAATTTAACATACATAATAATGACTATCGAAATTCAGCTATTAAACTTGCAAGAACAGCGAGTACCCTATTCCCATTGTTGCAAGGTATTTCCTCAATTTCATTGTTGATTTTATTATCATTAGGAACTTTTCAACTAGAGAGTGGATTTATTTCAATAGGTGGTTTGGTAGCATTAATTCTTTACGTAGAAAGGCTTGTCTTCCCTACAGCTCTTTTAGGTTTTACCTTAAATACTTTTCAACTCGGTCAAGTAAGTTTAGATCGGGTGGAAGAAATCTTTCAGAACAATCCAAATATTGTAGATAGACCAGACACTAAGTTCTTAAAAAGAAAGATTAAAGGATTGTTAGAAGCCAAAAGTTTAACGATAAAGTATCCAGGATCAAAATTTAATTCATTAAATGGTCTTAATTTTAAAATTTATCCTGGAGAACTCGTTGCAATAGTTGGACCAGTAGGTTGTGGCAAGACAACACTAGCAAAGTCTTTAGGAAGAACTATTGAAATTCCAGACAATCAATTATTTTTAGACGAAATTGATGTAAAAACTATAAAATTACATGATATTAGAAAAAATATTTCAATAGTTCCTCAAGAAGCATTCTTATTTACTTCAACAATATCAGAAAACCTAAGTTTTGGAGAACCCAAATCTTCTAAATTTTTAGTTAAAGAAAGCGCTACAAAAGCTGGATTAATTGATGATATCAATAGTTTTCCTCAAAAATTTAAAACTATTGTTGGCGAAAGAGGTATTACATTAAGTGGTGGGCAAAGGCAAAGAACTGCACTAGGAAGAGCACTTCTTGTTGATTCTCCTATTGTTGTTCTTGATGATGCTTTAGCAAGCGTAGATAATAAGACAGCCGCAAGAATAATAGATGAAATGAGTGAAAGAGGTAATAAGACAATCATAATGATTAGTCACCAACTTTCTATTGCAGCTACTTGTGATAGAGTTTTAGTAATGAATAAAGGAGAAATAGTACAAGAAGGCAACCATAAAGATTTAGTAAAAGAGAAAGGGCTATATAAACAACTTTGGGAAAGAGAACTAGCCACCAGAATTGTTCAGAGCTAAAAATAAATTTTTTACTTATAATATATTGATTTAAGTTATGTTTAAATTCCTGAAAAGAATTATGAATAATGAGGAGGTAAATTCAACTAATGATGCTTATTCATTTCATAGAATATTAAAAACAGATATCAAGAAAGATCCCAACATCCAAGAAGATGAAATAATTTTTGGATGTGGTTGTTTCTGGGGAGCTGAAAAATGTTTTTGGAAACTTCCTGGTGTTATCACTACTTCTGTAGGTTATGCTGGTGGTGAAAAATACAACCCAACTTACTATGAAGTATGTTCTGGCTTGACTGGTCATTCAGAAGTTGTAAGAGTTATTTGGGATAAAAGGGAAATAGATATAAGTGATTTATTAAAAATGTTTTGGGAATGTCATGACCCTACCCAAAAAAACAGGCAAGGTAATGATATGGGATCACAATATAGATCGGCAATATATTATAAAAATGAAAATAATTTAGAAATAATCTTAGCCAGTAAGGAACAATATCAAAAGGAACTTAACAAAGAAAATCTTGGTTTAATTGAAACGGAAATAAAAATGATTGATGAATATTTTTATGCTGAACAATATCATCAACAATATCTTGCATCAGCTGGCAGCAGGCAGTATTGTTCTGCTTCTCCTACAAAAGTAAAGTTAGGAGTATTTACTGGAAACAACTACAAATTAAAAGACCATGTATGGGAAAACTTCAATTGGGAAGTTGATAAGTGTGTATTGAGATCTGGAAATAATCCTATAAAGAATAACATTTAAACCAATCTTATCTTTATAGTAAAGATACGGGGCGTAGCGCAGTTTGGTAGCGCACCACTTTGGGGTAGTGGGGGTCGTGGGTTCAAATCCCGCCGTTCCGATTACTTATCTTCTTCATTTATAAGAGATTTGTATAGTTTATAGGAACTTATTCCAACAGCTATAAATGTAGTAGAAGAAAAAAACGCTAAAATTAATAAAGTAAAATTAGAAACTTCTACTTCACCTAGTTGGAAAGATATAAACATATTCATTAGAAAGAATTTTTTAAACCTTAACACAGACGCAAAATTTTTTTTAAATCAATCTATAAATTTAGAAGAATTACAAAACCAAAAATTACTCGATATATAATAAATATTTTCAAACCATTTGAAGAAAAATACTTTAATAAGAAATCTATTGCTAATAAAGAGGTCAAAAATGTCGTAATAAAACCAACAAAAAGAGGGAAAAAACCTATTGAAAAAAAATTATTAAAAGAAGAAATAAACTCAACAATCGCAGCAAGAGAGATGGCTGGAATCCCTAAAAGAAAAGAAAATTTCGCAGCATCGCCTCTTTCCCATCCAGATATTAGTGCACTAGAAATTGTAACGCCCGATCTTGAAACACCCGGAATAATGGCAAATGCCTGAAACAAACCTATTAAAAAACTATCTGAATAATTATGGTTTTTAATATTAATAGATCCTCTTTTCGAACAATCTGCCAAGTACATAAAAAATGCCATTAGGAATGAGACCAGCGCTATTGATAAATTTGAACGAAGAACGTTATCAAAAAAATGAGAGAAAAATAACTTTATGCTCCCACCAAGCAAAACAATTGGGATAGTACTAATCAAAATAGACTTTAATAATCTTTGTTGTAAGAGATAATCAAGAAATTGTTTTGAAGATTGACCTCTGAAATTAAAAATATCATTCCTAAAATACCAAGCTATAGCTAAAACACTCCCAATTTGAATCGTAGCTGACAAAGAGGCACCAGGATCATCAATACCTAAAAAAAGAGAAATAACTTTCAAATGAGCTGTACTACTAACAGGAATAAATTCCGTTAACCCTTGAATTAATCCATATAAAATAAATTTTAAATATTCCAAAAAATTATTAGATTACATAATTAATTAATAGCAATTTACTCTTAATAATAAAAAGCAAATATAAAAAAATTAAAAATAAATATTTTTAAATGTAATTTTTTCTTTTTCCTAAATCATTTATGATTTTGCAAAAATAAAATATTGTTTTATAGATTGAACTTATAAATAAAGGTTATAAACAAGAAAAAAGGTGCAACAAAATCAATTCGTTATTATCTACTATAATAAAAAATTAAATACATGTAATAAACTTATTGGCAAAAAATTACGAATATATAAACTTTTTCAAGATTCTTATTGTTGATAAATTTTTGTATTTATAGGTTATTCAATTAAGTTACCTTTTAACATCGTGAGCACAACCATCACCTTTGTAGTTTTCACTCTCGTAAAAATCATTTTTTGTACCAAAGTAAATTGTTAATAAAACGAATGGTAAGCTAAATATAAATAAAATAGTTGTTAAATCCATTGAAATGACTTATTTAGTAAGGTTACTAAAAATAAAAATAACCATTTGTTAATAAACTCGACTTTAATAATCGGTAGGACCTTTTATACCAAGATAAAAGAAGGCTCCTAAACCAACTAAAAGTAAAACACCAGCAATAGCTGCAGAAGGAACAAATCCTCCTATTGCAAAGGAAGAAAAATAATACATCTATAAAACTAAACTAGTTAGATAATATCAATAAAAACTGGGTAATTGTAAAAAATTTTGACTCGAAGACAATTAGAGAATATCTGTTCTAAGCAACTAAAGTCGAATCTTCGTTATCAGCAGAAATTCTTATTCTCTCTTCCAACTTAGGGCCATATAATTCATTTCCCCAGATTTCAACTCTTGAGTCATTTGGGGCCTTAAAAGTAAGAATGTCAGTTGGAAATAAAACTCTTTCTAAAAAAAAATTTGATGGGCCAATACATCTCAATACAACCATTCTACAACCTTCATTTTTGTAAGAAAACTCAACCATTCCAAAACAGCAAAATAATGTCAATTAAACACCATTTATAGCTAAAAAAAATGTATAAAAAATTACTTAAAAAAAAATTAGAAAATTCTATAAATTTAATCCAGCCTGTACTAAATTTCTTTCTTGATCAATTAATAAAAGCGCGTATGATTTTATAGCATCAAAACTTTTATGAGGTATAGAGACATTAAGCATTCTCAAAAAATTAGATAATTTTTCATCTTGTAGCGCATTACCCTTCTGTAAAAACATTTCTTTTTCTTGATTTGTTTTCCACAAATTCATATATTCAATCTTAAGAGGTTTTAAGTGCCAAATATTGTCTATTAAAGTCCAAATATCTAGATATTCGTTTAGGTTATTTTGTATTTTTAATATATAAGAATATTCATTTTGACTCAAATTAATTGTATTTATCGATGGATGGTTTTTGGCAATAGAGTAAGGTTTAATTCCCAAAAACCATCCCTCAAGAATTAATAAATCAGGATTATCTAATCTCCAATGAGATCTATCTCCTAAACCATTCCTTAAAGATTTATCAAAAACTGGTACATTTAATTCCCCATTTATCTTCCAATTTAATAATTTTTCATGCATTAATTTTACTGAGTGACTCCCGGGAAACCCTCTTGAGACATTCCAAGGATTATTCTTTATAGCTAATTTCATTTCATCTGATGGGAGATAAAAGTCATCTATTGAAATAACACTAATTTTGAAGTTTAACTTTAATGAAATGGCTTCTAGCCATTTGCCTAATGTTGTTTTACCTGTACCAGGTAGAGCTGAGATCCCGATTATTTTTCTATCAGAAAAATTATTTCGAAATTTATAAGCCTGAGATAAGAGTGGTAAAGCTAAACCCCAAATCCAATCATCATTTACATTATTATTCCAATATTTATCAATTGAAAGAATGTTTCTTTGATTATTCCAAAAATTAAACCAATCATCCAGGGATTCCCAACCAATATCAATAATTAATTTTTCAAATTTATTAAGAGGGAAATTAATATCTAAATCTTTCATATTTCTAATTTAGTTCCAGCGTATTTATCAATTTATTGATTTCATTCTTCCAACCATATCCATTTGGTTCAGAAGCTATAGAAAATTCCAAATCTTTTAATTGATACAGTAAATCTAAATTCGGTCCATTTATTCCAGGAATAACAATTTTAATATCTGAGTTTAAAAGTAGAGGTAAATCATTTGGAGAATCACCCAAACCTATAACTTTAATATTTTGAATATTTGAATATTCTTTAAGAGCATTTATTGCTTTACCTTTGTTCGATTTTGTTGATAATAAGTGACTCATTCTATTTCCTTTAAAAATTTCAACATTGAACTTTCTACAACAGATACAAATTTTCTCTTCTAAGTAACTTGGCGGATTTAAAAAAGGCATGCTCCAGTGTCTATCACGCATTAAGTTTAATGAGTTGCCTTTTAAACCTGTTAGCTGAGTAGCTTCTTTATCAGTCAGATTATTAAGAGGAGTAAGTTTGTAGTCTATTTCTTTAGAAATAAAATTTAAGATTTCTTCAAGAAATTCGTATTTTATTCCAAGAATAATTTCTCCATTAACTCTTTTGAGAGATTCACCATATATTGCAGCACCATTTTCAACAATATAAGGATCCATTAAATTTAGTTCCTGTCTTATAACTCTTACCTCTGATGCTGTCTTGCTTGTACAAAGAATTACGGGTATGGATAATTTTTTTAGTGTTTTGATGGTTTCTTTAGCAGGTGATAAATCATAGGAGTGATCCATTAAAGTACCATCTACATCACTCACTACCCAAATAGAAGAATTTTCTATCATTTTTATAAAGCACTTAGCCAAATAACTTGAAAAGGATCAAGACTAATATTTTTCCAATTGTGTTTAGTGGATGTCAAGAAATCTTGGGTATTAAAATCATTATCAATTGTTTTTGGTAGATCATTATCATTCAATTGATAATTAATTTTATTTTCAGTCATATTATGGATTGCAAAAACAGATTCAGGACCTTTGCTTCTTTTGATTACAACAATATCACTTCTACCTTTAGACAAACATTTCATTTCTGAACAAGGGTGAAATTGCTTTAATTTAGATCTGACATCCATAGCATTACGTAGATATTTTAGGTTTTTATTTGCATTAGATTCAGGATTATTGAAAAGAGATAAAAGATTGTCAAATTTAAATTTCTCTCTATTGAGGTCTCTTCTTTGACCTGTCATAGAAAAACTTTTGATATCATTTTCTGAAGCAAGTAATGCTGGCAAATAAAAGGCAGGAACTCCCTTCAAAGCCATTACTAGTAACTGAGACAAGATAAATCTCTCAAACTGGAATCGATTAGAATCTCTACTGGAGTCTTCCATTGCGCTCCACCAACTAATATTCAATTCATAGGGTTTATCATCACCATTTGATAAACGTCTATGACTTACTAAGCCCCCTCTTTTTTCACAATTAATTAATAGATCTTTAATTCTCTGGTCATTCATCAAACCTTCTAGAGCTCTTAAACCAACACCATCATGGGATGCAGTGAAATTAAATAGTGTCGTATCGTCTGGCAATATTGGCCAATCATAAATCCATGAGTTTAAAATATCAGCCCTTGAAGTAATAATTGCCTCTAGAAGAAGAGGAGGCAATGGGAAATTATATGCCATATGTGCTTCATCATCAGGAATCAGATAAGATAAATTTTCCTTCTGAGGGACATTAGTTTCTGTTATTAAAACTCCATCGTCAAGAAGATTATTTAAAAGAACTCTTAAAAGTTTCACAATTGAATGTGCTTTTGGCAAATGTAAGCACGTTGTCCCTGATTCCTTCCAAATAAAACCAACAGCATCAAGCCTGAGCCACTTAATTCCATTAGATAAATAAGCAATAATTAAATTTAAGAACTCAATAGTCATTTTTGGATTATGCCAATTCAAATCAATTTGATCTGGACCAAATGTTGTCCAAACTTGTTTAGGGCCATCTTCAGTATTTATTTGAGAAAACAAGGAGGAACTTCTTGGTCTAACTACATTTGACCAGTCAAGATTTTGTTTCGGTGAAAAAACATTTGATATTCCTGGCTCTTGGGATTTAATAAATTGTTGAACCCATGGATGAGATGATGAAACATGGTTCAAAACCAAATCAGCCATCAAATCATGATTTTTTGAAATATTTTTGAGATCATCCCAACCACCAAATTTTTCTTCAAGGCAATCATAACTAGAGACAGCAAAACCTCCATCACTTGTGGATTTCAGAAAAGGAAGAATATGTACAACTTTAGAAAGACTGCCAAAATGTTTACTTAACAACTTCTTAAGAGTTATTAATGTCACCTCGCCATTTTTATAAATACTATCTGCATAAGTTATCAAAACCGAATGGGATTGGTTCCACCTTTCCTTATTTCTTATTTCTTCATAAGCAGATTTCTCTGAGAAATCATCTAAAATCTGTAATAATTGGTTTGAAATAAAATTAATTTCTTCTGTAGTATTATTTGAGTAAATTGTTTTTAACAATTTATCAATTTTTAATCTATCTAATTTTTTCTCTGAATCACTTTGCTTCACTTTGAAAAAATCATCGAAGTATTAATACTATTCTGCACATCAATTAGAAAATGGACTTTCAACAAGGGTTAATCACAACAATACATGAATATGGTGTTACAAAAAATTTACTTAAAGAATTAAACAAAAGTCTAAAAAAAAGATCAACTAGCATTTTAATACCCTGCTTATATGAAGAATTTGAACGCCCAGCATTAAAAGATATAAGAGAAGTTTTAAAAAACCTTACAGGTTTAAATGAATTAGTTATTGCCCTCTCTGCGAAAACTATTGAACAAGTTAAAGCAGCAAAATCATTTTTTGACTCAATGCCATTCCCAGTTCACGTTCAATGGACTAATTCTCCCTCTGTAATAGAACTGTTAAAAAGCCAAGAAAAAAATGGATTAGAACTTTTAGGAACTCCAGGTAAAGGATGGGCTGTCTGGCAAGGTATTGGAGTGGCTACTAGAAAATCAGAAATTGTTGCCCTTTTTGATGCTGATATAAGAACTTTTAGTCCTTTGTATCCTTCAAGAATGATACTTCCACTTCTAGATGAATCATATGGAATATCATATGTAAAGGCTTTTTACAGTAGGTTATCCCTCGAAACAAATCAATTACAAGGTAGAGCAACAAGATTATTTGTTGGTCCCTTATTAGCAAGTCTTGAGCAGTTAGTTGGAAAGGGTCCCTTTTTACAATATCTTCAATCATTTAGATATCCATTAGCAGGTGAATTTGCTTTTACTAAAGATCTTGCTATGAATCTGAGAATACCTTGTGACTGGGGTTTAGAGATAGGTTTATTATCGGAGGTTTATAGAAACGTAAGAACTTCCAGAATAGCTCAAGTTGACCTAGGTTTGTTTGATCATAAGCATAAGAATATTGGTGATTCTTCTAAAGAAGGATTGCAAAAAATGTGTACAGAAATACTTTCAAGTGTTTTAAGAGGTCTCATGGAGCATCAAGCCGAGACCTTAACTAGCACTCAACTAGCAACTTTAGAAGTTCTTTATAAAAGAGTTGGAGAAGATCGGGTAAAACAATTTGGATTAGATTCAGCAGTTAATCAACTTCCATATGATAGGCATCAAGAAGAGCTATCAGTACAAAAATTTGCGAAACTATTGAGACCCGCTACAGAAGGTTACTTAGCTTGCCCTACGACACAGCAGTTACCTAGTTGGTCAAGAGTTCTATCTTGTGAGAACAAACTGCAAGAAGATTTAGCTATTGCTGGGTCAAAAGACATAAAGACAAGTGAAAAAGAATTAATTAAAAACTTCTAAAGCAAAAAATACCTCTGAGCCATTGGGACGACCTCAAGTGGTTCACAAGTAAGAAGTTCCCCATCAGAAAAAACCTCATAAGTTTGAGGATCAACTGAAATATTTGGTAGTTTACTGTTAAGTTTGAGGTGCGATTTGTTGATATTTCTGGTATTTTCTACTGCAATACATTCCTTTTGTAATCTTAATTTTTCTGGAATATTTTGATCAATTGAATTTTTACTTAAAAAGGTAAAAGAACTCTTAATTAGTGATTGGCCGAAACTTGCAAACATAGGTCGACCATGTACAGGACCTGGAGTAGGTATTGAAGCATTTGCATCACCCATTTGGGACCAAACTATAGATCCTCCTTTAACAACTAATTCAGGCTTTACAGCAAAAAAGGAAGGTTTCCATAATACCAAATCCGCAATTTTACCCTTTTCTATAGACCCTACATTTTTATCAATACCATGAGCTATTGCTGGATTAATTGTAACTTTAGAAATATATCTCTTTACTCTGTAATTATCGTTCCTATCAGAGTCCTCTGATAAAGGTCCTCTTTGTACTTTCATTTTATGGGCAGTTTGGAAAGTCCTTGTTATTACTTCTCCAACTCTTCCCATAGCTTGAGAGTCACTAGCGATAATAGAGAAGGCACCTAAGTCATGTAGGATGTCCTCCGCGGCAATTGTCTCTCTTCTAATCCTTGATTCAGCGAATGCAATATCTTCTGGAATTTTAGAATCTAAATGATGACAGACCATTAGCATATCAAGATGTTCCTCTAATGTGTTTCTCGTATAAGGTCTTGTTGGATTTGTACTACTTGGAAGAACATTTTTTTCTCCACAAATTTTAATAATATCTGGGGCATGACCTCCGCCTGCTCCTTCGGTATGAAAAGTATGAATAGTTCTTCCTGCAATAGCCTTGATAGTATCTTCAACAAAACCTGCCTCATTCAAAGTATCAGTATGAATACATACTTGAACATCAAAATTATCCGCAACATTAAGACAAGAATTTATTGTAGAGGGAGTCGTTCCCCAATCCTCATGAAGCTTCAATCCACATGCACCAGCTTCAACCTGATCAATAAGATTGCTCTCGTTTGTTGAGTTTCCTTTTCCAAAAAAACCTAAATTCATGGGAAATGCTTCTGCAGATTGAAGCATTCTTGAAATATGAAAAGAACCAGGAGTACAAGTTGTGGCATTTGTGCCAGTTGCAGGTCCAGTTCCTCCTCCCAGCATGGTTGTAATTCCGGAGGCTAATGCTGTCTCAATTTGTTGGGGACATATAAAATGGATGTGTGTATCTATTGAACCTGCAGTAAGAATATGCCCCTCACCTGCAATTACTTCAGTTGATGCCCCAATAACAATATCTACATTATCCTGGATATCAGGATTACCAGCCTTACCAATTTCAAAAATCATTCCATCTTTTATCCCCACATCAGCCTTAATTATTCCCCACCAATCTACGATCAAAGCATTTGTTATTACTGTATCTACAGCTCCATCAGCTCTTCTTACTTGAGACTGTCCCATCCCATCTCGAATAACTTTACCTCCACCGAATTTAACTTCATCTCCGTATGTAGTTAAATCATTTTCAACTTCTATAAAAAGTTCGGTATCTGCAAGCCTTACTCTATCTCCAGTAGTGGGTCCATAAGTTTGCGCATAAGTATTTCTGTCAATTTTGTAGGACATAATTTTAAGTATTTAAAGAACCGTTAACTAATGAATTAAAACCATTTGCAATTCTTAAACCTGTATATGGAACTAATTTGACTTCAGTTGTATCTCCAGGTTCAAATCTAATTGCTGTTCCTGCAGGAATGTCAAGACGCATACCATGTGTTAATTCTCTATCAAAAATTAAAGCCTTATTAGCTTCGAAAAAATGATAATGGGATCCAATTTGTACAGGTCTATCTCCAGAATTAGAAACTTTAACTGTTTTAACTTCCTTACCAAGATTTAATTCGATTTCACCTTGCTCAGGAATTATTTCGCCAGGAATTAAATTACTCATAACTAGTTAATCGGATTGTGAATAGTAACTAATTTAGTCCCATCAGGAAAAACTGCTTCTATTTGGACTTCATCAACCATTTCAGGAATGCCCTCCATAACTTGTGTTTTTGAAAGCCAGGTAGTTCCCTCTGACATTAATTGACTTACACTTTTTCCATCTCGAGCTCCTTCAAGAACTTGAAAACTCAAAAAAGCAATAGTTTCAGGATAATTAAGCTTAAGACCTCGACTAAGCCTTCTTTCAGCTAAGAGAGCAGCAGAAAAAATCAATAATTTATCCTTTTCTTGAGGTGAAAGATGCATAATAAAAAATTAATCTAGAAATTTTTAAAAAAGGTTCTTTCTGAACATAATTAATAATTCATAGAATCTTGTAAAGGCCATACTCCTTGATATTTTGGCTCACAAAATCCACAAACAGATCTAATTTGTTTCCAAATACAAAAAAAACATTTCCTAGCTTCTTGAGAAGAACTCCCTAAAAATCTTACAGAGATTCCATTTTCAAGAATTCCAATAGATAAATAATTATCAGTTTCATTGAAAATCTTTTTTATATTTCTCACAAGATTATTTATTCTTGACTTGGAAAAATCTTTTTCGCAAATCCAAATTAAGGATCCGAAAACAGGCATGTAATCCATCCCTGACTTAGCCACATAACTTGCCTTAGATAATTCAATTTGATCAACATATTCCCAATCATCATATAAATCATTATTTCTCATAATTTCTAATTTAGACCTAAAAACTCCACTTTCAATAGATTCTCCTGAGGAAGATCTTCCAAGTCTAATTAAATCAGTAAATAAAAAACTTGAAGTTTCTGAAATAGATACTTTAAACTTTTGCTCATATAAACCATTTGCAAAAATAATTGTTTCTTGGGGAAGAAATTCCAAATGAGAATTATCATGAATCTTTATGAGATTTTTTTGCTTTGAAAAAGTTCCTTTTGGATTAATTTTAGATATTCCAACTGATCCATAAACTTTCTGAGCTGAAGAAGTAGTCAACAATACCTTAGAGTTTTTTTCAAGATTCACCTCAAACTCAAGTAAATCTCCTCCAACCAATCCCCCTGCAGTATGAAGAACAGGTAAAATGCATCTACCCTCCTGATCATGAGTAGACTTTAATAACTTGTAAGGAGAAGTTGATTTAGATTTAAAGATTGTTTTATCAACATTTCCTAAACATGCTTTATTATTGAAAAAATTTAAGAAACAATTACCTTCCCAAGAAGTTTTAATCATAAATTGTTTTCTTTAATTACTAAATTAAAGTAACCAAAAATTTTGATTATGAGAATGAATAAACAAATAGTTGTAACTGATTGGATTAAGGAAAAACCTCAATTAGGTTCATTTTTAAAACTTACCCTAAGTTCAGATGAAAGAAGAATGTTACGAGGTAAAAGAATTACTGATTGTGATCAAGAAATAGTTTTACAATTACCTAGAGAGGGTAAATTAAATGATGGAGATATTCTTTCAACTAATAAGTCGAATTTTTATGTAGAAATAATTGCAAAAACAGAAAATTTAATTGAAATAAGTTCAAATTCTAAAATTGAACTTATTAAAACTGCTTATCATCTAGGAAATAGGCATGTAGAAGTAGAAATTGAAGAAGACATTCTTCTAACAAAAGTTGATTACGTAATTGAAAATATGCTTAAAAACTTTAATGTTGATATCGTAAATACCCAGAAAAAATTTTTTCCGGAAAAAGGTGCCCATAGTCATGAGTAAAAGTCACTTATTAAAATATATATTGATAAGCCCTAACTTACCAGTTGGAGGATTTTGTTATTCAGAGGGATTAGAGAGTTATCTTAATAATAAAGATATAAAAGACTCAACTTCGGTAAAAGAATTAATCATAAGTGAACTAAAAATTGGCCAGATAAGATTAGATGCCAGACTATTATTAGATTTTTTTGACATTTTTAATGAGTTAAACGACGGCAAAAATTTAAAAAATAATTTGCAAAAGCTATTGAGTTTGGATAAATGGATCCTCTCATCCAAAGACTCTGTCGAAATGAGAGAACAACAAACACAAATGGCAAAATCACTCTTTGATTTAAACAAAGAATTTGGATTTGAATATCTATATAAAAAAAATAAAAAAAACTCCTGGCCTTTAGCGTGGAGTTGGGCTTGTTATTGTTTTGAAATTACGAAGTTAGAAATGGTTGAGAATTTTTTCTATGCTTGGAGTGCAAACCAACTAAGTGCAGCATTAAGGATAATTCCTATTGGCTCAACAAAAGCACAATTAATTCAGAGAGATTTGTTAGAAATAATTTCAAAAGTTTCTAAAGAAATTATAGACAAAGAAATTGATGACATCTATTTTGGCAATGTAGGTTTAGCTATGGCACAACAAAATCATAATGACCTTTATACAAAACTTTTTAGAAATTAATTTATGAGCAGCAAATTGAGAGTAGGGGTTGCTGGGCCTGTAGGTTCAGGTAAAACTGCATTAGTAGAAACCCTATGCTTAAGCCTGAAAAAAAATTATGAGATAGCAGTTGTCACCAATGATATCTATACCAAAGAAGATGCAAACTTTCTAATAAATAAAAAAGTTTTAGAAGAAGGAAGGATTATTGGTGTAGAAACAGGAGGATGTCCACATACAGCGATTAGAGAGGATTGTTCCTTAAATAAAAATGCAGTTTTAGATTTAGAATATAAATATAATCCTTTAGATTTTGTTTTTGTAGAAAGTGGAGGTGATAATTTAGCTTCTAGTTTTAGTCCAGAACTTGTAGATTTATCAATATATGTGATTGATGTATCTGCTGGAGACAAAATTCCTAGAAAAGGTGGACCAGGGATAACAAGGTCGGATTTATTATTAATAAACAAAATTGACTTGGCAGATATGGTTGGTGCAGATTTAAATATTATGAAAAGTGATACTGAATTTATGAGAAAAGGGAAACCTTGGTTTTTTACCAACCTAAGTAGCGGCTTAGGAGTTGAAGAAATAACTCAATTTTTAGAATCACATATACCCAACAATCGAAACTAGAAAAATCATTATTACTAATATATTGGATTCAACAAAAAGTTACGACTGATACAAAACTAATCCTCACTCGTTAATAACTTTTACTTTATCCCCCTTAATGAGGGTTAATTACTTAATTTATCCTAATTCATGAGAATTTCAAGGCGTATTTTGGCAGGATTAGCTACTGCCTCACTTGCGGTAACGGCAACTTCATGCGGTGGAGGTGGAACCTCCGGAAGTTTCGATGACACAGTAACCGTTGGTATTTTACATTCTTTATCTGGAACAATGGCAATTTCTGAATCAACACTCGTTGATACTGAAAAAAATGGCTATTGAAGAGATAAATGCTGCTGGTGGTGTAACAGTTGGCGGTAAAAGCTACAAAATAGAATACATAGTTGAAGATGGTGCATCTGACTGGCCTACTTTTGCTGAAAAATCTAAGAAACTTATAGACCAAGACGGAGTTCCTGTCGTATTTGGTGGTTGGACATCTGCAAGTAGAAAAGCAATGTTACCAGTCTACGAATCAAAGGATGCTTTCCTTTACTACCCAATTCAATATGAAGCCCAAGAATGTTCTAATAACATTTTCTATACAGGAGCAACACCAAACCAACAGTCAGAACCCGCTACAGATTTCATGTATAAGCGTTCGCCCGCAGCTGGTGGAGATTTCTTCCTTGTAGGTTCTGATTATGTTTTCCCAAGAACTTCAAACACAATTACAAAAGCTCAGGTAAAACAGTTAGGAGGTACAGTAGTTGGGGAAGATTACCTTCCATTAGGAAACACTGAAGTTGCTCCAATTATCTCAAAAATCAAAAAGGCGCTTCCTGAAGGTGGAATAATCATTAATACACTTAATGGTGACCAAAACGTTGCATTCTTCAAACAGATTCAAGACGCAGGTATCACTCCTTCAAGTGGCTACTACGTAATGAACTATTCAATTGCTGAAGAAGAGATTAGTACAATTGGTCCCGAGTTCCTTGAAGGTCACTATGGCGCTTGGAACTACATGATGTCAATCGATACTCCTGCATCTAAGAAATTTGCTGCAAGTTTCAAGAAAAGATGGGGAGCTGATCGTGTTGTAGCTGATCCTCAAGAATCTGCCTATAACATGGTTTATTTATGGAAACAGGCAGTTGAAGATGCTGGAACATTTGACGACAATGCAGTAAGGGAAGCCCTTGTTGGACAAAAGTTTGATGCTCCACAAGGTCCTGTAGAAGTTATGCCTAATCACCACTTATCTCAAACAGTAAGAATTGGACAGATTAATGCAGAGGGTGGATTTACAATCCTTGAAGAGACAGGAGTTGTTCTACCTCAAGCATGGAACCAAAAGCATCCAAGTTCAAAAGGATTTGCATGCGATTGGACAGATCCATCAAAAGGTGAAAAGTATAAGCTTTAATATAACTTAAACCTATACTTCAAAATAAAAGGAGGTTAACGCCTCCTTTTATTTTATTTAATCAAATATTTTCTTTTTCTAAATTGGAGTTACTTCTCGATAGTCTTTTTAATGGTGTTGCGATTGGATCTGTATTACTTGTTGCTGCATTAGGTCTGGCAATTGTTTTTGGTCTTATGGGTGTAATTAATCTTGCCCATGGAGAACTTATGATGCTCGGGGCTTACACAACATACGTAACACAATTAATTTTCAAATTACCTATATTAAAACCTTTCTACAATTCGTACATAATAGTTTCAATTTTCCTTGCTTTTATTGTTAGTGGAGTAGTAGGCATTCTCCTTGAAAAAACTATAATAAGAAAGCTTTATGGAAGTCCACTAGAAACACTTCTCGCAACCTGGGGAGTAAGCTTAATTCTTCAACAATTCGTCAGAAGTGTACCTTTAGCTTATGGGACCGGCCTGGTTATAAGTCTGTTAATTGGTTTATTCTTACCAACAACATTCTCTTCAAAAATAAAAGAATCAATAAATTTTAAATATTTTAAATTTAGTTCATGGATATTTGCTGCTTTAACAGGGGTCCTCACCGGTAGTTTAATATCATCCTCTGTCAGCAAACTTAGTAGAGCCAGCGCTCGAAATGTTGATGTAACAGCACCCTCATGGATGAGAGGTCAAATAGAAATTATTGGCACTACATTCCCTAAAACAAGATTAATGATAATTGTCATTACTCTAATCTCTGTAATAGCGATAACATTATTTCTTAATCAAAGTGCTTGGGGGATGCGTATAAGAGCAGTTACTCAGAACCGACAAATGAGTGATTGCCTTGGTATATCTACTGAAAAAGTAGATATAATTACTTTTGGAATTGGATCTGGCTTAGCAGGAGTTGCAGGGGTAGCAGTATCTCTTTTAGGTTCTGTAGGACCAAATGTTGGCGGAAACTATATAGTTGGTTGTTTTATGGTTGTAGTTCTTGGAGGAGTAGGAAATTTATTAGGAACAGTACTTGCTTCTTTTGGAATAGGAATAATGACTGATTTAATTGGAGCTGGAAGGCTCCTATCAATATGGCCAGATATGCCTTTAACCTTATCAAACACAATCAATTTTTTTGCGACCACAAGTATGGCAAGAGTAATGATATTTGCATTAATAGTTATATTTTTACAATTTAAACCAACAGGTTTATTTCCTCAAAAAGGAAGGATGGTTGAAAACTAATGTCCTTAAGTAAAATCAAATTTGATAAAAAAATAGTATTATCATTTTGGATAATATTAATAGCCTTAATTATTGCAGCACCAACATTACTCCCTGTCTTTAGACTAAACCTTCTAGGTAGATACTTATCCTTGTCCATAGTTGCACTTGGTGTAGATCTTATCTGGGGATATACAGGTTTACTAAGTCTTGGACAGGGTATATTTTTTGCACTAGGTGGATACTGTGCAGCGATGTATTTGCAAATAACCAGCTCCTCTGAATTTCCAAATAATATTCCAGAATTTTTTGCTTTATATGGTGTTGAAAAATTACCTTTTTTCTGGGAACCCTTTAGGTCGCCGGTTTTCACCTTCTTCGCTATCTGGGTAATTCCAGCATTGGTTGCTGGTTTAATTGGATTTCTTGTTTTCAGGAATCGAATCAAAGGGGTTTATTTTTCTATACTTACTCAAGCTTCTCTTCTAGTATTCTTTAACTTTTTTAATGGACAACAGAAACTTATAAATGGAACAAATGGATTAAAAACAGATGTAACACAAATATTTGGTCAGATGGTAGGTTCTGAGTCCATGCAAAGAGTATTCTTTTGGATAACCGCCATATTAGTAATAGCCGCATGGTTTTTTGCAAAGTGGGTAGTAAAAGGAAGATTTGGAAATATCCTTATAGGAATACGAGATGATGAACCAAGAGTTAGATTTACAGGATACAATCCAGTTATATTCAAGACGATAATTTTTTCTATTGCTGGAGCTCTCGCTGGAATTTCGGGAGCTTTGTATACTGTTCAGTCTGGAATAGTATCACCTCAATTTATGACTGTTCCCTTTTCCATAGAAATGGTTATTTGGGTTGCAGTAGGAGGGAGAGGAACTTTATTGGGGGCGATACTAGGAGCAGTTTTCATCAACTATGCAAAAAGTCTTGTAAGTGAAGCTTTACCTGCTAGCTGGATGTTTATTCAAGGAGGGTTATTTATCTTAGTTGTAACAGCTCTGCCAGAAGGAGTTTTAGGATGGATGCAAGGAGATGGTCCTAGGAATCTTCTTCAGAGATTTGGATTAAAAAGAAAGATTGAAACCTATCCAAGCTTGGAAATTAACAATAAGGACAAAAAATTATGAATAATAAAGATCTACTAAATTTAATAGATATTACTGTGAGTTTCGAGGGTTTTTTAGCTCTTAACAAACTTAATTTAAATTTAAAGAAAGGGGAATTAAGAGCTGTAATAGGACCAAATGGAGCAGGTAAAACAACATTTCTTGATGTAATAACTGGAAAGGTTAAGCCAACAAAAGGTGAGGTAATTTTTAAAGGGAAATCTTTAGTAGGTCGAAAAGAGCATAAGATTGCTCGACTTGGAGTAGGAAGAAAATTTCAAAGTCCAAGAATCTTTGAAAATCTAACAGTTAAAGAAAATCTTGAGATATCAGTAACAACTCCTAAAAGTCCCTTAAACCTCATTAATAAAAATATTAAAGACGAGCAAGTTGATGAGATTGAACGTCTTATGAAAATTGTTAACTTATCTCAAAAAGTTGATTCAAAATCTGGTTCTTTATCACATGGCCAAAAACAATGGCTCGAGATTGCCATGTTAGTAGGACAGAAGCCTGACTTAATGCTTGTAGATGAACCTGTTGCTGGCTTAACTGATGAAGAGACTGATCTTACTGCTGATTTATTAAAATCATTGTCTGGAGAAAATACTGTAGTTGTAATAGATCACGATATGGAATTTATTAGAAGACTTGATAGTAATGTTTCAGTATTAAATCAAGGCAGAGTATTATGTGAAGGAACGATGGAAACTATACAAAAAGACAAAAAAGTCATTGATGTTTACTTAGGAAGACCAGAGGATTAGTTATGGAAAGTTTACTGGAAATCAAATCTTTAAATACTTATTATGGCGAGAGTCATATTCTTAGAGATGTAGATTTAAACGTTAAATATGGAGAAATGGTTTGCTTAATTGGTAGAAATGGAGTTGGCAAAACAACATTATTGAAATCACTTATTGGCCTGTTAAAACAAAAAAAAGGCGATATTTATTTGATTGGCGAAAATATCAATAGAAAAGCACCTCATCAGAGGGCGAGGAAAGGAATGGCTTACGTTCCTCAAGGGAGAGAAATTATTCCATATCTATCAGTAGAAGAGAATCTTATGTTAGGAATGGAGTCTTTGCCAGGTGGATTATCTAAGAACAAGAAAATAGATCCATTTATATATGATCTCTTCCCAATCCTAAAGGATTTTCTACAAAGGAAAGGAGGAGATCTTAGTGGAGGACAACAACAGCAACTAGCTATTGCTAGAGCATTGCTGGGCAAACCTCAACTACTATTACTTGACGAACCAACGGAAGGTATTCAGCCAAATATAGTTTTAGACATAGAAAATGCCATCAATCAGATAATTAGAGAAACTGGAATTGGTGTTTTATTAGTTGAACAGCACTTGCATTTTGTAAGACAAGCAAATAGATATTATGCTATGCAACGGGGAGGAATTGTTGCTAGCGGAGATACTAGTGAGTTAAGTCAAGCAGTTATTGATAAATTCTTAAGTGTTTAAATAGATTATTAATTTAATTTGCTAAAAATTTTTATTCAATTTTCGCATCTTATAAGGTCTATACTATTCGGATGTTCATTTATATATTTATTAAATTCCATTGCTAGTGTTCTAGCCTCGAAGGAGTCAAAAGCATAAAAACAATTTTCTAATCTTGTATTTTGAAAATCACGGTAATGCACTGTGTATGGCTTCAACTTATTATTTTTGTTCATTTAATTTGCTAAAAAGCAACTTACTTTATATCTTAACCATGCATAGGTTCATAAATTTAAAGTACTTCTTTTGTTGTTATCAATATATATTGACTTAGATTATGTATTTGAGGATACTTTTAACGACATAGATTAATTAATCTTTTTTTTTTCTTTTAGGATCTTGCTCCTTACCTTCAATTAAAAAAACAAATTTTGATAAAATAAAACCAAAAACTGGAATCCAAAACTTTTCATAAAAATATTTCATAAAAAATTAAGCTGCTAATGATTCGTTATCCTCAGTTTCAGTTTTATTAATAAGCTTCAAATCTAAAGAATTATATAAATGTTGCATAAGGAGAAAATCAAGTTCCCCTTTTAACAAATGAACATCTGATGAAAGTAGATCATCAACAAAATCATCAAATGTATCTAAAAAAGGACTCACAATTAAAATTTTTTTGTCATTATCATCGCATTAACAATAAAAGTCAACCAAATTTGAATATTAATTATGAAATTTTTGAAAATTAATCAATAAAGACTAAAAATTTAAATAATTAATACAAACAAGCAAAATAAAAGATTTAATATCAAGCTCAGGGGACTTAAATTAAATTTAATTTATTCAAAGCATTACTTTTGATTTGCAAATTAGAAAAGAATCACTTAAGAAGCTTTATTCTAAATAATTTTGGATTACAAAAATTTTGATGTTAAAAGAACTTATTTAAAATATTATCTTTTTATTAATTCGAAGTAACCATTTTTATTTAATAAGTACTTATCAAACCAAAGGCATAATAGATTGTCTATTCCTATTCCATTCATTTTATTTATTTGAGAATTCTTATAGTCTGAAAGTGCAAGCAATAAGTACGGGAAAATCATATCAGAAACACCTTTTGGCAGTTTTTCTAAAGGAACTCCATGCGCTCTATCCCATAAAATTTGCATATCCTGAGAGAATAAAGAACTCCAATAACTAAAATTACAATTTAATTTCTCTGGAGGGAGTAGATTTACAGATAAAA